>JBAXSU010000065.1:0-16617 GCA_037130535.1 Actinomycetota bacterium | reverse complement strand
GGCGATGAACCTGGTGCGCCGCCGCGATACGTCGGCTGCGTGGTTCGAACTCGTGAACGAGCTGGGAGCTGCATGAAGGTGAAGCGCCGCACGTGGTGGATCGTCGGTGGCCTGGTGGCGGCGCTGGCTGCCGTGGCACTGATCGGACCGTTCGTGTACTCGTGGTTCAGTGATGAGCCCGCGACGTTGGTGTCGCAGCGCATCGTGAACGACGGCGTCATCACCGCCGCCGAACTCGAAGGAGTCTGGCGCATCGGCGACGGCTCGATCGTCGGCTACCGAGTGGAGGAGAAGATCGCGCTCGCCGATGTGACAGCCGTGGGCCGCACCTCCGACGTGACGGGTGAGTTCACGGTGGCGAACGGAGTGCTCGAGACCGCCGAGTTCACCGTCGACATGTCGACGTTCGCGAGCGACCGCAGCCAGCGCGACGGGCAGTTCCGCACCCGCATCATGGACGTGGCCACCTACCCCACTTCTACGTTCCGGCTCACCGAGCCGGTGCCGGTTCCGGTGTCGACCACGGTGGCGACGATGGACTCGTTCGTCGCCACGGGCGATCTCACGCTGCGCGGCACCACCAAACCGGTCACGTTCGAGATCTACGCGGTCATCGCCGATGGCCGCCTCCGGCTGACCGGTTCGACCGAGGTCGTGTTCCGCGAGTGGGGCATCCCCAACCCGTCGGTGCCCGAGGCGTTCGTCTACACGGGCAAGACCGGCACGCTCGAGTTCGACCTCGCCTTCGATCCCACCGACTGACCCGCATCCAAGGAGCCATCGATGCCCTTCGTCACCCTGCCGACCGAGATGGAGATGTACTACGAGGTGGAGGGCTCTGGCCCGCCTCTGCTGCTCATCATGGGTACCGCCTCCAGCCACGACACATGGGACGGTCAGGTTGCCGCGTACCGGCACCGCTACACCTGCATCTCGTACGACGCCCGCGGTACGGGCCGGTCCACCCAGACCTCCGACTCGACGGCCTACACGATGCGGTCGCTGGGTGACGATGCTGCGGCCCTGCTGCGCGCCATCGACTGCGGCCCGGCACACGTGTCGGGTCTGTCGCTCGGCTCGGCCACGGCGCAAGAGCTCACGATCAACCATCCCGACCTCGTCAGCACCCTGCAGTTGCACTGCACGTGGGGTCACTCCGACGAATGGTTCTGCCGGATGATCGACACGATGGAGGTTCCGGTGCTGGCCGGCGACATGGCCATGTACATCCGGCTGGCGATGATGTGGGTGTCGAGCCCGCACTTCGTGAACGAACGGCCCGACGACGTGGCGGCGTTCGAGCGCGGCTTCCTGCTCGAGAATCCCTATCCGCCGTCACGCGAAGGCATTCTCGGCCACTTCCACGCCGACAAGACCCACGACACGCTCGACCGACTCGGCTCGATCGCCGTGCCCACCCTGGTCACCTCGGGCGAGGTCGATTGGCAGGTGCCCACGCGCTACGGCCGCGAGGTGCACCGGCGAATCGCGGGCGCCGAGCTGCACGTGTTCCAGGGACCGCAGTCGAGCCACATCGCATTCCACGAGATGCCCGACGAGTGGAACCGGTTCACCCTCGCCTGGCTCGACGCGCACGCCTGATCACACGGCGAGCAGCCGCCGCATCTCGCCCACCAGTTCGGCCACGCCCGGCACCACGGCCGGTTCGAGCTGCGGGCTGAACGGGATGGGCGCGGTCTTCGCGCCGAGGCGGGCGGTGCGCAGGGCCGACTGTTCGGGGACCACCTCGCGCACCTGGGCCAGTACCTCGGCCCCGAAGCCGCCGACGGCCCAGCTCTCGTGAGCGGCCAGCACGGCGCCGGTCTTCATTGCCGAACGCGCCACGGTGTCGAGGTCGAGCGGGATGAGCGAGCGGAGGTCGATCACCTCCACCGACACGCCGTGCTCGGTGGCCATCTGCTCGGCGGCCACGAGGGCGAGGTTCACCATGTTCGAGTAACTCACCACGGTGAGATCGGTGCCTTCGCGTACGACGGCGGCGCTGCCGAGCGGCACGGTGAAGTCGCCTTCGGTCACCGGTGCGCGCTGGCCCGTGATCTTCTTGTGCTCGAGGTAGATCACCGGGTCGGGGTCGGCGATGGCAGCGCGTAGCAGGCCCTTGGCATCGTTGCCGTTCGAGGGTGCCACCACCTTCAGGCCCGGCACGTTGCAGAACATGCCCTCGAGGCTGGAGGAGTGCTGGGCGCCGGACGAACCGCGGATGCCGTCGGAGGCGCGCAGCACGATGGGTACCGAGGTCTGCCCGCCGAACATGTAGCGGAACTTCGATGCCTGGTTCACGATCTCGTCCATCGCCCCGAGCGTGAACTCGACGAAGCTCATCGAGGCCACCACCTTCAGGCCTGCGGCCGATGCGCCGACGGCGAGCGCCACGATCAGCGACTCCGAGATGGGCATGTCGACGACCCGCTCGTGTCCGTAGCGGTCGACCAGGCCTCGGAACTGACCGAAGTTGCCACCCCAACTGATGTCTTCGCCGATCACCACGACCGACGGGTCTTCGTCCATGGCGAACTGCATCGCCTCGAGGGTCGCCTGCCCGAATGTCATCCGCCGTGTGCTCATCGCGGCACCCCCACGGTCCACACGTCGTCGAGCGCACCTGCCGGGTCGGGTGGAGGCGAGTCGAGCGCGAAGCGGTGCGCCTCGGCGACCGCCTCGTCGACCTCGGCCATCACGGCGGCCACGTCGTCGGCGGTGAGCAGGCCCGAGTCGACGGCGTGGCGGGCGAAGCGGGCCACCGGGTCGGCGGTGTCGCGCGTGTTCGCCACCTCGTCGCGCGAGCGGTACTCCTCGGCGTCGCCCACGTAGTGCCCGCTGTGGCGGTAGGTGTTCATGTTCAGCAACGTGGCCCCTTCGCCTGCCCTGGCGCGGGCAATGGCGCGGCCTGCGGCATCGAGCACGGCCAGCAGGTCGTTGCCGTCGAGTGATTCGCCGACCATCCCGTAGCCCGCGGCGCGCACCGAGATGTCGGTGACGGCGGTGGTGCGGCTGGCGGCGGTGAACTGTGCGTAGCGGTTGTTCTCGCACACGAACACCACGGGAAGCCGGTGCACACCGGCGAAATTCAGCGACTCGTGGAACGTGCCCTTGTTCACCGCTCCGTCGCCGAAGAAGCACACCGCCACATCGGGCCGGCGCTGATAGCGGATGGCGAACGCGGCGCCGGTGGCGATACCGAAGCCGCCGCCCACGATGCCGTTCGCCCCGAGCATGCCGATGGAGAAGTCGGCCACATGCATCGAGCCGCCCCTGCCGCGGCAGGCGCCGGTGGCCTTGCCGTACAACTCGGCGAACATGGCGCCGAGCGAGATGCCCTTCGCGATGGCGTGTCCGTGACCGCGATGGGTCGACGTGATGTAGTCGGCCGGGGTGAGGTGACTGCACACGCCCACTGCGGTGGCCTCCTGGCCTGCGCACGAGTGAACGAAGCCGGGCAGTTCGCCGGCCTTGAACAGCTCTTCCACGCGCGACTCGAAGGCGCGGATGGTCTGCATCCGGCGCAACAGGTCGCGAGCCTGTGCAGGATCGAGCGCCGGATCGGTAACGGTGGTGGTCATGGACCCTCCAGTCAGTGGCTGGTGTAGCCGCCGTCGACGGCGAGCACCTGGCCGGTGATCATCCGCGAGGCATCGGATGCGAGGAACACCGCGGCATTGGCGATGTCGTCGGGCTCGCCCAGCCGGTCGAGTGGTGTGCGCGAGAGGAAGAACTCCTTCAGATGCGGTTCGACCAGCCACTGCCGCTGAACCAGTTCGGTGGCGATGTGGCCGGGGGCGATGGCGTTCACCCGCACCTGGTGCGGCCCCCACTCGACGGCGAGCGAGCGGGTCATCTGCACCACGGCACCCTTCGAGGTCTGGTAGCCCACGCTGCCGGGGTAGCCCACGAGGCCGCCCACGGAGGCGATGTTGATGATGGATCCGGCGCCCTGGGCGATCATGTGGGTTGCGACGCAGCGGGCCATGGTGAACGTGCCGGCCACATTGGTGGCCATCACCCGGTCCCACAGGTCGTCGGGGTAGTCGGTGGCGGGTGAACGGCCACCGATCCCGGCGCAGTTCACGCACACATCGATGCCGCCCAGCAGCTCGACCGTGCGTGCCACGGTCGTGGCGATGGCGGCGCGGTCTTGCAGATCGAGCGCGAGCAGGTGGTGGCCGTCAGCGCCCACGCTGCCCGCAACGGCGGGGTCGATGCTGATGTCGGCCCCCACCACGGTGGCGCCTGACGCGACGAACGCGGCAGCGATGGACCGGCCGAGTCCGCTCTCGGAGCCGGTGACCAGGGCGCGTCGGCCCTGGAGCGAGAAGGCGGGGAGGGCGGCCGACACGGGGGTCACGGGGGTCACGGGCGGATGCGGGCGATCAGCGTGCCGGCGGGCACCTCGAGGTCGGAGGCTTCGACCACGATCTCGAGCACCCCGGCGACCGAGGCCTCCATCTCGAACTGGGTCTTCTCCGACTCGATGAGCACCAGCGGATCGCCGGCGTTCACGTGTGCCCCGTCGTCGACGAGCCACTCCATCACGAGTACCTCTTCGGCGAGCCCGCTCTTGGCGATGCGCACGTCGACGGCATCGGCGACGGCGTCGTCAGATGTGCCCATGGCGTGCCAGTCCTTCCAGCGGGCTGACGCCCTGGCGCATGTCGTCGCGCACCAGCTGCTCGATGCCAACGATCTCCTCGGCCTTGGCCAGCACGGCGTCGATGTGCTGCTGGGGCACGACGAGGATTCCGTCGAACTCGGCCATCACCAGGTCGCCGGTGTGCACCGTGACATCACCGATGGTGACCGGCTGTTCCGACGACACCATCTCCCACCGACCGATGCCGTTGCGTGGGTTGACGTCGCGGTAGAAGACGGGAAGCCCGATCTCGCGTAGGCCGAACGTGTCGCGGAGGTTGCCGTCGAGCACCACCCCCACACAGCCGTACTTCATCGCCGAGTTGCCCGTGAGTTCGCCGAAGTGGCCGACGAAGCTGCCGGTGTTCTTCGAGACGATCACCGAGTCGGGCGTGAGCTGCTCGAACACCTGCAGGTACGACGCGATGCGCACCTTGCCCTCGTCCCACGACACCGGGGGCACGATCTCGGCGCCCTCGAGGGTGAAGGCGATGCCGACGAACGAGCGGTCGGGCAGCAGTGGCCGCAGCGACGAGGGCAGCACCGGTTCGGGCAGGCCCAACTCGTACATCGCGTCGCTGACGGCCGGCAGGTAGAGGCGGCGGAAGCGGGCGCAGATCTCTGCTCGCGACAACGAACTCATGCCGGTGTTGCCTGCTGGTCGACGAGATAGCGCAACGACGACAGCGCGTAGATCATCGCTGCCTCGGCGGCGCCGGTTGCATTCATCGACTCATTGGGGCTGTGGGCGTGGGGCAGCATGCCGGGCCCGAACGAGGCGATGCACGGAACACCAGCGGCCTCCTGGATGTAGGCCGCATCGGTGGCGCCGGGGAACGCATCGAGTCGCGGGGTGCGGCCGAGCACCGAGGCCGAGGCGCCGGCAAGGGCCTGCACCACGGGGTGCGCGCCGTCGATCTCGGTGGCGCCCACCATCAGGTTCCATTCGAGTGTGGCGTGCAGCTCGGGGTCGGCCGCCATCGCGTCGTCGAGGAAGCGCTGGATGTCGGCTTGCACCTGCTCTTCGGTCATGCCCGGCACGGTGCGCACGTCGCTCGCGAACTCGGCGCGGCCCGGGTACACGCCATAGGTCACCCCGGCGCTCGCCATCACGCCCACGTTCACCGTGGGGCCGAAGCGGCAGTACGGATGCTCGTCGAAGGTGAGGTAGTCGCGCAGTTCGCGCTGCATCTTCAGGGCCAACTCGGCCATCTTCAGCGTGGCGTTCACCCCCGGCAACTGATCGGAGATCGATGAGTGCATCTGGGTGCCGAGCACCACCACCTTGAACAGCGCTGCGCCGCGACTGACGAGGTGGATCGACTCCCACTCCTCGTGCACCCCTGCGGGCTCGCCGATCACGCACACATCGGCGTCGATGTAGCCCTCGGCAGCGAGCCACTTCGAGCCGACCCGCGACCCGTTTTCTTCGTCGGCCGTGAGGGCGAGCGACAACTTGCCGGGGAACTCACCGAGGTCGTTCAGCGCCGCTGCGGCGTACACCATGGCGGCGATGGCGGCCTTCATGTCGCCCGAGCCGAGGCCGATCAACTTGCCGTCGATCACCGTCGGCTCGAACGGGTCGGTGTTCCACTTGGCCATGTTGCCCGGGGGCTTGGTGTCGATGTGGCCCGACAGCATGAGCGTGCGCCCGGGGGTGGTGCCCCCGACGTGGGCCATCACGTTGGGTCGGTGTGGCTCGCATGCGGCGATCTGGGCATTGGTGACACCGAGCTGTGCCAGGCGGTCCATGATTGCCTGGCTGACTGCCACCTCGTCGCCCGGTGGGTTCACCGACGGGGTGCGGATCAGATCGCACGTGAACTCGAAGATCTCGTCGGCCCGCTCGGCGATGTAGCGGGCGACGTGCCGCTCGGCGTCGCTGCTCAGGCGATCGGTGATTCCCTCGAACATCATTTTCCTCCTCTGTCCCGCTGCACATGCGCGGCGATCCGCTCGATTCCTTCGATGATCACATGGTCGGCCGCGGCCAGCGACACGCGCACGGTGCCCAGGCCCCCGGGCCCGAACACACTGCCCGGGGCGATCGACACCCGAGCCTCGCGCAACAGGTCGAGCGCGAAGTCGAGTCCGCCGTCGCAGCCGTAGGTACCGACGTCGAGCAGCATGTAGATGGTGCCCTCCGACGGGTATGCCTTCAGGCCGGCGCGGCCGGCTGCGTCGAGGGCCAACTCCAGGCGTCGGGCGTAGGTGTCGCGCATTGCCTGGATGGGTTCGCGGGGCCCGGTCAGGGCTGCCTCGGCCGCCTTCTGCGAGATGGTGCTCGGGCACGACACCAGTGGTTCCTGGGTCGAGCGCAGGTGCTGGGGCAGGTCGCCGCGTGCAACGGCGTAGCCCACCCGCCAACCGGTCATCGCGTACACCTTCGAGAAACTGAACACCGAGATCACCCGGCCCGAGGTGTCGAACCACGCTGCGGGAACGTGCCGCACACCCGGTGCCAGCAGCAGTTCGTCGTACACCTCGTCGCTGATCAGCCACAGGTCGTTCCGGTCGGCGAACTCGACCACCTGGCGCACGGTGGCCTCGTCGAACACGCGGCCCGTCGGGTTCGACGGCGAGTTCGAGAACATCACCTTCGTGCGAGACGTGACGAGTGATGCCAGCTCGTCGAAGTCGGGCAGGAATTCGGCCTCGGGACGGAGGTGGTAGAACACCGGCACACCACCGAGCAGGCGCACCATCTCGTCCATGTTCGGGAAGCCGGGGGTGGGCAGCAACACCTCGTCGCCAGGTTCGAGCAGGACGGCGAACGTGCTGTACAGGGCGTTCATCCCGCCGGGGCAGACGACGATCTCGTCGACCCCCGCCTCGATGCCGTTCACCTCGCGCAGTTTCACGCTCAGCAGTTCGCGCAACGACAGCAGGCCACCGTTCGGGCCGTAGCCGGTGTGCCCCGCCCGGGCCGCCTCGGCAGCACCGTCGATGATGTGCTGAGGGGTGACGAAACTCGGCTCGCCGATCTCGAGGCGCATCACGCCTTCGAGACGGTTGGCCTCGTCGAACAGGATGCGGATCGCCGAGCGGCGGTAGTCGAGTGTGCGCTGCGAGATCTGCTGCACGGTGGGTCAGGCCTCGCCGCCGGCTTGCGCCTTGGCCTCGAGGTCGGGACGCTGGCCCGGGTCGAAGTAGCGCAGCGACCAGTCGGCGCCCTGCCAGGTGGTGAGCTTGCGCAGTGGCGTGAGCTTCACCAGGTATCGCTCCCAGCCGTACGAGGCCTTCAACTGCTCGGGCCCGGTGGGCCCCGAGTAGCGCAACGCCATGGCGTTGGCGATGGGCACCCATTGCGAGCCCTCGCCCACGGCCGGGCCTTCCACCACCTCGGCGCGGCACTGGGCCAGCACCTTACGGATGCGGGGGTGGGCGAGCTCTTCGATGCAGATCGCACACCGGTCGTCGGCCTTCAGATGGTCGACCCACTTCGAACGCTTGCGGCCCACGACGTAGAACGACTCACCGTCCCAGTGGTACCAGAGGGGTACCGACAGCGGCCAGCCGTTCGCGTCGAGATACGACAGCTTCAGCAGCCATGTGCTGTCGGGGCTGCCCAGGAACTCGGCGATCTCGTCGTCGTTCAAACCGCCGGCGTCCGAGCCTTCTTCGTAGTAACGCGTCTGCTTGAACTCGCTCACGGCTTCCCCCCGATCGACGTGGTGTACGGTCAAAGTATATAATCTTCGGAAGGGAACGTGTCAACAGTCGACTGCTGCACGGACGAGGGGGACATCATGAATGCGCACGGCGACATCGCCTACCTGTCGGCCACCGAGGCGGCCGCCCTCATCGCCACCAAACAGCTGTCGCCGGTGCACCTACTCGATGCGTTGATCGACCGGATCGAGGCACGTAATCCGAGCCTGAATGCATTCGTGCATCTCGCCTTCGACGAGGCGCGTGAGGCGGCGCGGGTGGCCGAACAACAGGTGATGGCGGGAGGCGATCTCGGCCCGCTCCATGGTGTGCCCACGGCCATCAAGGACCTGTTCGACTTCAAGCCGGGGTGGCCCGCCACCTTCGGCGGTGTGCCGGCGTTGCGTCACCAGGTGATCGACGCCTACTGCATGTTCGCCGAGCGGGTGGAACGGGCCGGTGCCATCATCGTCGGCAAGACCAACAGTCCGGTGATGGGAATGCGCGGCACGTGCGACAACCCGTTGTTCGGTCCGTCGTGCAATCCGTTCGATCTGTCGCGCAACACCGGGGGCTCGTCGGGTGGCAGCGCGGCGGCGGTGGCCGACGGGTTGGTGCCCTTTGCCGAGGGCACCGATGCGGGCGGTTCCATCCGTATCCCGGCGGCCTGGTGCGGGGTGTACGGGTTCAAGGGGTCGTGGGGCCGGGTGCCGGCACCGCTGCGCCCGAATGCCTTCGGCGGTACGGCGCCGTTCGTGGCCGAGGGCCCCATCACGCGCACGGTGGCCGATGCGGCGCTGGTGCTCGATGTGCTGGCGGGCTACGACTCGCGCGATCCCTACAGCCTGGGCGACACGATCCATCCGCTCGAAGCGCTGCAGGGCGACCTGCGCGGTGCGCGCATCGCGTACAGCCCCGACTTCGGTGTGTACCCGGTCGACCCGCGAGTTGCCGCCGTGGTCGCCGATGCCGTGCAGGCGTTCACCGCCGCCGGGGCGACGGTCGACGTGGTCGACCTCCACATCCCCTACGACCATCTCGAACTTGCCGACCTGTGGTGCCGCATGATCGCCGGCCTCAACCTCGGCACGATCGAAGGCCTGAAGGCGGCCGGGGTCGATCTGTTCGGCGAGCACCGGGCGTCGATGCCGCCGGAGTACGTGCGGCGTGTGGAGCTGGGCTACGGGTTCGGAGTCGTCGACCTGAACCGCGACCAGGCGATGCGCACTGCGGTGTACGACGCAGTGCAGGGTGTGCTCGACCGCTACGACTTCCTGATCACACCAACGTTGTCGGCTGTGCAGGTGCTCAACCGCGACGACGGCGACACGGTCGGGCCGAGCGAGGTGGCCGGTCAGCCGGTCGATCCGCTGATCGGTTGGTGCATGACCTACTTCCTCAACTTCACCGGCCATCCGGCGGCCTCGATTCCGGCGGGCATGATCGACGGTCGCCTGCCGGTGGGCATGCAGATCATCGGTGGCCGGTACGACGATGTGGGCGTGCTCCGCGCCAGTCGGGTGTTCGAAGAACTGCGGCCGTGGGCGAGCACGTACGAGTTGTGTCGCGAACGGCCAGTTGCGCGCTGAGGATTCCGCGCGTTTCACCTGGGTGACCGAGTGCCCTGGGTGACCTAGTGCCCTGGTGGGTCGGCTCGACGAGGGCCAGACTCGTTGCGGTGCCGGATGTGACGATGGATCCGAGGTCGCGATGAGCGGCGGTGTCGAGCCGTTCGTCGTTGCTGCGGCGATCGGCCTGCTGCTCGGGTTCGAGCGCGAGCGTCATGCCTGGGTCGAGCATGAGGAGTCGCCGCCGATGGGCACGCGGACATTCGCGCTGCTGGGCCCCGGTGGTGCGCTGGCGGGCTCGATGTCGACTGCGGTGGTGGCGGTAGGCCTGTTGGTGGTGGGTGCGATGGTGGTGGCCGGCTACTGGCGCACCAGCAGCGTGCACCGCGGCACCACCACCGAGATCGCGGCCATGTTGGCGTATCTGCTGGGCGCCTACTGCCAGCGCGACGTGGTGGTGGCCGCGGGTATCGGTGTAGCGGTGGCGCTGCTGCTCGAGCAGAAGGGCCGGGTGCATCACCTGCTGCGCGACGTCGTCACCGATGTGGAGGTCGACGACGCATTGCGCTACTTCGCGATGGCGCTCATCGTGTTGCCGCTGCTGCCCGACCGCACGATCGACCACTGGGGTGTCGTCAATCCGAACGAACTGTGGCGGCTGGTGGTCATCCTCGCCGGGCTCGGCTGGGTGGGCTACGTGGGCACCCGCGTGCTCGGCCCACGTCGTGGCCTGGTGGTGACGGGTCTGGCCGGGGGCTTCGTGTCGGCGACCGCCACCACGGCGGTGCTGGCCCGGGCGGCTCGGCACGCCGCACCGGCGCAGATGCGGCCGGCGGTGGCGGGGGCGTTGGCGGCGAGCATCTCCACCTGCGTGCAGGTGGTGGCCATCGTGGCCGTCGTCGACCAGAGGGTCGCTGTGGCGTTGCTTCCCGCGATGGCTGTCGCTGCGCTGGTGCTGGGCGCGGAGGTGTGGTGGTTGGCCCGCCGCACGGGCGAGGGCGAGCCCGACGAGGTGACCGTGGCCCAGCGCCGTCCGCTGCAGTTGACGGCCTCTCTGGTCATCGCCCTCGTGCTCACCGCCACCGTGCTCGTCTCGGCCATCTTGCAGGAGCAGTTCGGTAGCGCCGCAGCGGTGCTCACCGCAGCGGTGGCCGGTCTGGCCGACGCACACGGCACGGCGCTGGCCATGGTGTCGCTGGTGCCCAACGGCAACCTGGCGCGCTCGACGGCTGTGGGCGCGATCGGTGCCGCACTGGCCACCAACACGGTGGTGAAGGTGGTGGTTGGCTTCGCTGTCGGCGGGCGCCGGCTCGGTCGGTTGTTCTGCCTGGGTCTCGCGCTGCCGGTTGGGCTGGCCGCAGTCGGGTTGCTCGTCGCGGTCAGCCGGGTCTGACCGAAGCCGGTCGGCGCCGACAGTCAGACCCGGGTCACTCGCAGCGAACGCCGTTCTCGGGCACGTCGAGGTCGACGAGGTAACCGTCGACCACGTCGTATGAGCACTGGTTCACGCCGTAGCCGGTGTGCTGGTCGGCCACCACCACCAGCAGCACACCCTGTTCGAGTGCCTTGGCCATGTTCTCGGTGCTGCTGAGCGGGGTGGCAGGGTCGCCGGTGGTGCCCACCACCAGCACGGGGCCGGCGCCCGCACCGGTGACGTCGACCCGGGGGTCGCTCGCCTGCGGATAGAAGGTGCAGAAGTACGAGCCGGTGGTGCCGGGGGCGAAGCGAGGCGCCGCCTCGATGAACTGCGCCGCGGTGGCGTCCTCTTCCTCGACGGTCAGCCGTTCGGAGGCGTCCATGCACGTGATGGTCTGGAAGGCCTCGAGCGAGTTGTCGTACGTGCCGTCCTCCCGGCGCTGGTAGTAGTCGTCGTACAGCTTCAGCAGGCCGGCACCGTCGCCGTCTTGCGCGTCGGCGAGGGCCTGCTCGAGTTCGGGCCACAGGACCTGGCTGTACATCGCATTGGCAACGGCGGTGAGGGCCACGCCCCGGGTGACGTCGGGACGGCCTTCCACGCTGGGGATCGGTTGGTCGTCGATCGACAACATCAATGCATCGAAGGCACCCTCGGCATCGCCGTCGTTGTGCAACAGGCAGTCGCTGTTCTCGCTGCACTGGGCCAGGAAGGTGTTGATCGAGTTCTCGAAGCCGGCCGTTTGCTGCAGGCCGCTGGTGATGAAGTCGGCGTTCGGGTCGGCGGCGCCGTCGAGCACTGCGGCGCGCACGGTGTCGGGGAACAGGGTCACCCAGGTGGCACCCAGTTCGCTGCCGTAGCTGAAGCCGAAGTAGCTGATCGTCGCCTCACCGAGCGCCTGGCGGATGGCATCCATGTCGCGCGCCGAGTTGTTGGTGCCGATGTACTGGATGACGTCGGCGTTCTTCTCGGCGCAGAGGTTCTGGAACTCCTGGGCGAGGTCGATGATCTGCTGGCGCTCGGCATCGTCGTCGGGGGTGATGTCGGTTGCGGCGAAGTAGCGGTCGTAGTCGTCGATGCAGTCGATGGCGGGGGTGGTGAGGCCGGTACCCCGCGGGTCCCAGCCGACGATGTCGAAGTGGTCGAGCAGGGTCTCGCTGTAGATCTGGTCGGCGTACACGGCATAGTCGCTGCCGCCGAAGCCGGGTCCGCCGGGGTTCACCAGCAGGCTGCCGATGCGCTCGTCGGGCTTGTTGGCCTGCCGCCGGGCGACGTAGAGGTCGAACGTGCCCTTCGAGGGGTCGCTGTAGTCGACGGGCACCGTCAGCGAACCGGTTTCGACGGCGCCGGGCCCTGCTTCGTCGGAACCGAACGGCTGCCAGCCGAAGGCCTCGTTGCTGTTGGGGCGGGGTCCGCCGGGCTGTTCCGGCGCAGTGGTGTCGCCCGGGTCGGAGGTGTCGCTGGGTGCCGTCGTGTCGCCCGGGGTCGTCGCCACGGTCGAACCCGATGCGTCGGCACTCTCGACCACGGTGGGCGCCAGGTCGTTACTGCAGGCGGCGGCGACGAGTGCGAACGGAAGGACGAGGGCGGCGAGGCGGACGAACTGGCGAGAGCGCATGGGTCGGCAGCCTAGAGGCGGCTGCCCGAGGGGGAAGTTGCATGGCCCCTCGGTGACGGCTCTTCTGCCCGTATCGTTCACCCGATGCAAATGGGCCCCCACATGATGATGCCTGGCGACTCCCGTGCCGTGAAGGGCGTGAAGCTGCAGCGCGGGTCGGTGCGTCGGGCATGGGGGTTCGCGCAGCCCTACCGGGGCACCATCGTCATCTTCCTGCTGGCCATCCTGGCTGCGGCCCTCATCGGCCTGGTGCCGCCGTTCGCGTTCCGCGCCATCCTCGATACGGCCATTCCCGATGGCAATCGCGGCTACATCGCTGTGCTCGCCGGGTTGGTGGTGTCGGCTGCCCTGCTCGATGCGGTGCTGGCCATCGTGCAGCGGTGGTGCAGCGCCCGCATTGGCGAGGGACTCATCTTCGACCTGCGTTCGACGCTGTTCGCCAAGGTGCAGCGCATGCCAGTGGCGTTCTTCACCCGCACCCAGACCGGTGCGCTCATCAGCCGACTGAACAACGACGTGGTTGGCGCGCAGACGGCGGTCACCAGCACGTTGGGCAGTGTGGTCAGCAACGTCGTCGTGCTGGTCACCACGTTGGCGGCGATGATCGCTCTCGAGTGGCGGCTCACGCTCATCGCCCTGGTGGTGCTGCCCATCTTCATCATCCCGGCCAAGCGGGTGGGCCAGCGCCTGCAGACCATCTCGCGCGAGCAGATGGGTGTGAACGCCGAGATGAACAGCCAGATGACCGAGCGCTTCAACGTGTCGGGTGCGCAACTGGTGAAGCTGTTCGGCCGGGCCGACGACGAGGTGGGCCTGTTCCGCTCGCGGGCGGCGCGGGTGCGCGACATCGGCATCACCTCGGCCATGTACGGGCGCGTGTTCTTCGTGGCGCTGGGCCTGGTGGGCGCGCTCGGCGCTGCCGCGGTGTACGGCATCGGTGCGTTCTACGTGGTCGATGGTGCGCTCTCGGCTGGCACGCTGGTCACGCTCGCTGCGCTGGTGCAGCGCATCTACCAGCCGCTCACGGGGCTCACGAACGCACGGGTGGATCTGATGACGGCGATGGTCAGTTTCGACCGGGTGTTCGAGGTGCTCGACGCGCCCGAGTCGATCACCGACCGGCCGGGTGCGGTCGACCTGGTCGACCCCGTGGGCCGGATCGAACTCGACCACGTGCGGTTCCGCTACCCGGCCGCTGCTGAGGTGACGGTGCGCTCGCTCGAGGCGCCGTCTGCGCTGGGCGGCACCGACCCCGACCGCGACGTGCTGGTCGACGTGTCGCTGGTGCTCGAACCGGGCGAGACGGTGGCGCTGGTGGGGTCGTCGGGGTCGGGCAAGACCAGCCTCGCCTCGCTGCTGCCGCGCCTGTACGACGTGAGCGACGGTGCGGTGCGCATCGACGGGCACGATGTGCGCGACCTCACCCAGACCTCGCTGCGTGCGGCCATCGGTGTGGTCAGTCAAGACCCGCACCTGTTCCACGACAGCATCGGTGCCAACCTGCGTTATGCGAAGGCCGACGCCACCGATGCCGAGCTCGACGAGGCCTGCCGCGGTGCCCGCATCCTCGACACGGTGCGGTCGCTGCCCGACGGCTACGACACGCTCGTGGGCGAGCGCGGCTATCGCATGAGCGGTGGCGAGAAGCAGCGACTGGCCATTGCACGGTTGCTGTTGAAGAACCCGACGATGATGATCCTCGACGAGGCCACCAGCCATCTCGACAACGAGAACGAGGCACATGTGCAAGAGGCGCTCGATCATGCGCTGCGCGGTCGCACCGCGCTGGTCATCGCCCACCGTCTCACCACCGTGCGCGACGCCGACCGCATCGTGGTACTCGATGCCGGCCGCATCGCCGAGCAGGGCACGCACGACGAGCTGATGGCGCGCGACGGTCTCTATGCCGCGCAGGTGCGCGCCGGCGAGGCCGGCATCCTGGCCTGAGTCGGGTGATCGGGCGGGACCCTGGCTGAGTGTGCCCGGTGGTCACGTCGTTTCGATTTCGATGCCGACCGGCATTCGAAATCGAAACCAGGTGACCATCATCGGCATCCCACACCCGACCTCCGGCGTCCCGGACGGCCGCCGGGGCTCAGCGCTTCTTCAGAATGATGCCGTTCGTGCCCGGCGAAATGCCGAGACCACCAAAGGCAAAGGCCCTGTCGAACGAGTTCCGTGCGATTTCGCCCCGATCGGCGATGGAGCCGACCTGCTGCGCAACGTTCGGCGTGGAAGGCGTGGGCGGCACTCACACGCGATCGCGCATCACGCACTGGGCGTGCCCTGCGGGAGCGAGTACCGCAAGGGAGCCCAGAACTACTGCTGTCGAAACCACCGCATGACGGATACGCCTCGTCGTTCCCTCCGTCGAGATTGTCGGCGCGCAAAAGCGGGATATCTCATTCCTACTCTTGAGAGCAAGTGTTCCGCGCCGATCTGTCCTGGGCTGCCTGTCTGTGCAGCTCACCATCGGTTCACCGGTCTGCCTGGGTAGGTCCGGCCTCGGCCGCAGGTTCGGCTACTTCGCTGGGGCGGCTTCGGGGGGCATGTCGGCCGAGGGGGTGGCGGCAGTGGCAATGGAGCGGGCGTTCAGCCACTGGGCCAGCAGCACGGCGGTGATGACCACGGCGGCGCCGAGCCACTGGATGAGGCGGATGTGGTCGCCCAGGAAGATCACCGACCACACCATCGCCAGCACCACCTCGAGCGGCATGATCATCGACACCACGGCGGCCGACACGTCGCGCATCGCCTGGAACATCACCAGCGTCGACAGCACGGTGGGCACGAGGGCGAACATCAGCGTCTCGAGTGCGATGCGGGTGGTGCTGGGTGTGGTCAGTCCGCCGGCGATGGCGAACGGCAGCATGGTGACGGCGGCGCCGAGCATGGTCCACGCCGCGTTGGTCAGGCCGTCGATGCGGGTGAGCACTTTGCCGTTGGCGATCAGGTAGCCGGCGAACAGCACGGCCTGCAGCAGGGTCAGCAGCACGCCGACGACGCTGACGGTGCCCGTGCCCGAGAACAGCTCGGGCACGGTGAGCACGATGCCCACCATCACGAGCACGAGCGCCATCCAGGTGCCCTTCGCCGGGCGGATGCCGATGAAGGCCGAGCCGATCACCACCAGCACCGGGTACACGTAGACGATCACGATGTAGATGGAGGCGTCGAGCCGTTGCAGGGCGATGAAGCCGGCCGACACCACGGCGGCGAACGCCACACCCAGGCCGAGCAGTTGGGCGACGGGTGCGTCGAGCGGGTTGGGGCCACCGCGGCGGCGACGGATGGCGAGCAGTACCCAGAGGGCGACCGCGGCGAGGCTGAACCTCCACCACAGCAGCGAGGCCACGCCGTAGGCGTCGAGGAGGTGCTTGCCCACCACGGTCGACGACGAGAATGCGAGTGCTGCGCCGATGGACCACAGTGCGCCGCGGGTGGTGCGATCGACCGGCTTGGCGGGTGGCTGGTCGGCAACGACGGCACCGCCCTGTGCGGTGGCAGCCGGCGAGTCGTTCACGTGCCCACTCTGGCCGATCGCACGGCTCAGGCCGGGTATCCGGCGGAGCGGGCGAGGTCGATCGCCATCGCCACCGCGCCATGAGCCGGCGTGGTGTGCAGCAGCGTGGGCCGCGCCCCGGGGCACTGGTCGGTGACGGCGACGGTGAAGGTGTCGACGAAGCGTCCGCCGGCGCGGTGCACCCCGCCGGAGGTGA
>JBAXSU010000064.1:0-16670 GCA_037130535.1 Actinomycetota bacterium | reverse complement strand
TCGGCGACGAGCGGCTCGAGGCCCGGGGTGGTCACCACGAACACGGCGAGGCGGGCGTCGGAAGGCATCGGTGCACCGTAGTGGGCTGCACCGGGATACCGGACTACCTTCGGGCCATGAGCAACGAAGCCTGGATCATCGACGCCGTCCGTTCGCCCCGTGGCAAGGGCAAGGAATCGGGGGCGCTGCACCCCATCCACCCCCAGCGCATCCTCGCCCAGGTGCTGAACGCGCTGCAGGCCCGCAACGGGTTCGACACCGCGGACGTCGACGATGTGGTGATGGGCTGTGGCGCCGGCAGCGGCGACCACTCGATGGACATCGCCCGCATGGCAGCGCTCGATGCGGGCTGGTCGATCGACGCCCCGGGCGTCACGCTGAACCGCTTCTGCGGCTCGGGCCAGCAGGCCGTCAACTTCGGCGCCATGGGTGTGCTCGCCGGCTTCCAGGACCTGGTCGTCACCGGCGGTGTGGAGTCGATGTCGCGTCCGTCGCCCATGCACGTCGACGGCTTCACGGCCAACAACAACCACCTGCGCGACCAGTACGACATGGTGCCCCAGGGCATCTCGGCCGACCTCATCGCAACCCTCGAGGGTTTCAGCCGCGAAGAGCTCGACCAGTTGGCGGTCGAGAGCCAGGCCCGTGCGGCGGCGGCCGTCGCCGAGGGGCGCTTCGAGCGCAGCCTCGTGCCCATCTTCCACGACGACGGCCGCCTCGCCCTCGACCGCGACGAGCACCCCCGCCCCGGTACCACGTTGGCCGATCTCGCCAAGTTGGCCCCCAGCTTCGAGGGCATGGGCGCGCATGTGCTGAAAGAGCGCGGTATCTCCATCGACCAGACTGCCCTGAAGGCCTACCCGCAGCTCGACGGCATCCGCCACGTGCACCACGGCGGCAACTCGTCGGGCGTGGTCGACGGTGCGGCGGCCGTGCTGGTGGCCTCGCCCGACTATGCCCGTGCCCACGGCATGACCCCGCGGGCCCGCATCACCATGGCGGCCGTGGCCGGCAGCGAGCCGGTCATCATGCTCACCGCACCCGGTAAGGCGGCGCAGTTGTGCGCACAGAAGACGGGCATGACCCTCGACGACATCGACCTGTTCGAGGTGAACGAGGCGTTCGCTGCGGTGCTGATGAAGTTCCTGCGCGACACCGGCGTGTCGTGGGACAAGGTGAACGTGAACGGCGGCGCCATGGCGCTCGGCCACCCCATCGGTGCCACAGGCGGCATGCTCATCGGCACCTTGCTCGACGAGATGGAGCGGCGCGACCTGTCGACCGGCCTGGTCACCATGTGCACCGGTGGCGGCATGGGCACTGCCACCATCATCGAACGCATCTAGACGAGATGATGCTGCACACATAGTCTTCCGGCATGCGGAAACCCATCGTGCTGCCGATGTCGGAATCTCCATTCGACATGTCGCTGCCGGCCACCGAACGTCAACGACGTCTTGCCGGAATCACCGGCGATGTCGTCACCGACGAGGCTGGAGTGATGGTTGCATTCCAACTCGTCGACGATGTCGAAGCACTCCTTGCCGACCGTCGTTTCGGGGCGGTTGCCATGCCGATCCTCGGCTTTTCGGGGGTGACGGATGGCGCGTTGTACGACCTGTGGTCGCACCTCATGTTCGGCAAGGACGGCGAAGCCCATCGACGAATCCGTGGCGCAGTTGCTGCCGAATTCACACCCAGTGCTGTCGAGCGGTACCGCGAGCGGATCGGACTCTGTGCAACAGCGCTCGCTGAAGGTTTGTCGGGCGAAGTCGAACTATGGGCTGATTTTGCCCTTCCACTTGCAGCTCGTTCCGCCTGTTTCGTGGTGGGCATTCCGGAGGAAGATGCCGACGAGGTCGGCCAGTGGGCCCTCGATCTGGTTCTGGCCTTCTTCTTGATGGATCACAAACAGCGAGCGCGCGCGGAGCGGGCGGCTGTGGAGTTCACCGCGTACCTCGACGCTCACCTCGAGGCAGTGCGTGCTGCGCCAGGCGACGATGTCTCCTCGCGATTGGTTGCTGCCGAGGGGAGCGGCGCTGCGGCGCACGACCTCACCTACGACGAGCGGCGTGCGCTCGTTGCGAATCTCGTCTTCGGTGGGCTCGAGGCCACGGCCAAGGCGATCACGACCGGGGTGTACAACCTCATCACCGAAGGCCAGTGGGAGAGGCTCAGAACCCATCCATCGATGGTCGAGCATGCGGCGATCGAGCTGCTTCGGTTCTCGCCGCCGGTCGGCGGACTGCCGCGCCTCGTCACCGAGGACGGGTTGGTCCGTGATGTTCCGCTGAGTGCCGGTCAGCTTGTGACCCTCAGCGTGACGAGCCCCTGCCGCGACCCCCAACGATTCGCGGATCCGGACAGCCTCATCCTCGATCGTTCACCCGGTCGCCAGCTCGTCTTCGGGGCAGGACCTCACTTCTGTCTCGGTGCCAATCTTGCCAAGGTCGTTCTCGAGTCCGCGTTGACCGCCATCGCGACGAGGTTCGCCGAGCTCGAGATCCTGAGCGAGCCCAGGTGGAACTACGATGTCTTCTCGGGAATCGTCGAACTCCACCTGGTCGCCCCGCAGGAGCACCCCAGTCACTAGCGTGGTGCCATGCGTCTCACGCCCACCGACCGAGACCGCCTGCTCATCTTCACCGCCGCCGAACTGGCCCGCACGAGACGGGCCCGGGGCCTGCGACTGAACATCCCCGAGGCGACGGCGCTCATCGCCGACACCGTGTGCGAGGCCGCTCGCGACGGCGCGCGTCTGATGGCTGCCGCTGCGGCCGGTGCCGCCGTGCTCGGGCCCGACGACGTGCTGCCGGGTGTGGTCGATGTGGTCACCGAGGTGAAGGTGGAGGCGGTGTTCGACGACGGCACCCGCATGGTGGTGGTACGCAACCCGTTCGGTGCCGCAGCCGGCCTGGGCGACGATGCGCCGGGCGCAGTGATGCCGGCCGAGCGGCCGGTCAACAGCGAGCCAGCCGACCTGGTGCGCCTGAGCGTGGTGAGCACGGGCGATGTGCCGGTGAGCATCACGTCGCACTTCCACTTCTTCGAGGTGAACCCCCGACTGCAGTTCGACCGAGCCGCCGCCTACGGCCGGCACCTCGCCATCTCCGCCGGCGCAGCGCTGCGGTTCGACCCCGGCGCAACGGTCGAGGCAGCGCTGGTGCCCATCGGCGGTGCGCGCGTGGCCATCGGGTTCGCCGGTCTCGTCGACGGCCCGCTCGACGCCCCCGGAGCGAAGGAAGCAGCGCTCGCCCGTGCCGCGGCGCAGGGCTACCTGGGGGCCGGCGCATGAGCCGTCACTCGCACCCGCCCGAGCACACCGACCCGGGCGCCATCACTCCGGCCGCGTACGCCGCCATCCACGGCCCCACCGTGGGCGACCGAGTGCGCCTCGGCGACACCCGCCTGGTGGTGGAGATCGAATACGACGCGCAGCAGCCCGGCAACGAGTTCCTCGTCGGCTTCGGCAAGACCGCCCGCGACGGCCTGCTGCTGAAGGCCGCCAGCGTGGCCGACACGTGCGACCTGGTCATCTCCAACGTGGTCGTCATCGATGCGATGCACGGCATCGGCAAGGTGTCGATCGGCATCCGCGACGGCCGCATCAGCGGTATCGGACGGGCCGGCAACCCCGACACCATGGACGGTGTCGACGTGGTGGTGGGCACCGGCACCACCATCGTCTCGGGCGAGGGGCTCATCGCCACGGCCGGGGCCATCGACACCCATGTGCACCTGATGTCGCCTCGCATCATGGAGGCGTCGCTCGCCTCGGGCGTCACCACCATCATCGGCCAGGAGTTCGGCCCGGTGTGGGGTGTGGGCGTGAACTCGCCGTGGGCGCTGCGCCACGCGTTCAACAGCTTCGACCAGTGGCCGGTGAACATCGGCTTCCTGGCCCGCGGGTCGTCGAGCGTCGACGCACCGCTGGTGGAGGCGCTGGTGGAAGGCGGCGCCTGCGGATTCAAGGTGCACGAAGACCTCGGCGCGCACGCCCGCGCCCTCGACACCGCGCTGCGCGTGGCCGACGAGTACGACGTGCAGGTGGCCCTCCACACCGACGGCCTGAACGAGTGCCTCAGCGTGGAAGACACGCTGGCCGTGCTGGGCGGCCGCACCATCCACGCCTTCCACATCGAGGGATGCGGAGGCGGGCACGTGCCCAACGTGATGAAGCTGGCCGGGGTGCCGAACGTGCTGGGCTCGTCGACCAACCCCACGCTGCCGTTCGGGCGCGATGCGCTCGACGAGCACTACGAGATGATCTTCGCCTGCCACGGCCTGAACCATCAGTCGCCGTCCGACCATGTGATGGTGGCCGACCGCATCCGCGGCGGCACGATGGGCGCCGAGGGTGTGCTGCACGACCTCGGCGTCATCGGCATCACCTCGAGCGACGCCCAGGGCATGGGACGCGCCGGCGAGACGGTGCGACGCACGTTCCAGTTGGCGGCGCAGATGAAGGCCGAACTCGACGACGGCCCCACTCGCAACGACAACGAGCGAGTGCGCCGCTACGTGGCCAAGCTCACCATCAACCCGGCCATCGCCCACGGCCTGTCGCACGAGATCGGGTCGATCGAAGTGGGCAAGCTCGCCGACATCGTGCTGTGGCGTGCCGACCACTTCGGCGCCAAGCCGCAGCTGGTGTTGAAGGCCGGGTTCCCCGCCTACGGCGTGACGGGCGACCCCAACGCCACCACCGATGCGTGCGAGCCGTTGGTGCTCGGCCCGCAGTTCGGTGCGTTCGGCGCCACGGCTGCCGACCTGTCGGTGGCCTTCACCAGTCAGGCGGCCGCCGCCGACAGCAACGACACGATGACCACCCGCCGCCGCCGCGTGGGTGTGCGCAACACCCGTGGCATCGGCCCGGCCGACCTGGTGATGAACCGCACACTCGGCACCGTCGACGTCGACCCACGCACCGGCACCGTGTCGTTCGAGGGCAGCGTCGTGTACGCCGGCCCTGCCGACTCGGTGCCCCTCAGTCGTCTCTATTTCCTCTAGCCCGGAGCCCTCCCATGTCGACCCCCCGTATCGCCGGTTTCTCGATGCCCCCAGAGTGGGTGCCGCACACGCGTACCTGGATGGAGTTCCCCACCACCAGCGAGTCGTTCGGCGACGGCGACGACGAGTTGCTCGCCCACTACCGCAGTGTGTGGGCCTCGGTGGCCAGCACCATCGCCCGCTACGAGCCAGTGAGCCTGGTGTGCGACGTGGGTGAGTCCGACGTGGCCCGCGCGCTGGTGGGCCCCGGCGTCACCCTGTACGAGACGCCCATCGACGAGGCCTGGGCACGCGACAGCGGCCCCACGTTCCTCACCCACCCCGACGGCCGCCTCGGCGCCACCCACTGGCGCTTCAACGGGTGGGGTAAGCAGGGCTTCGCCCGGTGGGACGACGAACAGCACGTCGGCGCATACATGGCCGGAGTGGCAGGCGCCGAGCTGTTCAGCTCGCAGATGGTGAACGAAGGCGGCGGCATCCACGTCGACGGTGAGGGCACGGTGATGATCACCGCCACGGTGCAGCTCGACCCGTTCCGCAACCCGACGATGAACTCCGAATCGGTCGAGACGGAACTGAAGGCCTATCTCGGGGTGGAGAAGGTGATCTGGCTGCCGCGCGGCCTCACCAAGGACTACGACCGCTTCGGCACCCGCGGCCACGTCGACATCCTCGCCACCTTCGCCCGCCCCGGGGTGGTGCTGGCCCACAGCCAGCTCGACCCCACGCACCCCGACTACGAGGTGTGCCGCGAGAACCTCGCCATCCTGCGGGCCAGCACCGACGCGAAGGGTCGGCCGCTCGAGGTGATCGAGATCCCGGCACCGCGCACCACGCACATCGACGGCGAGATCGTCGACTGGGGGTACATCAACCACTACGTCTGCAACGGTGCCGTCATCCTCTGCACGTTCGACGACCCGAACGACGAGGTGGCCATGGAGCTGATGGCCGCCGCGTACCCGGGCCGCGAGATCGTGGGGCACGACGCCCGCTCGGTCTTCGAGTGCGGTGGCGGTATCCACTGCATCACCCAGCAGCAGCCTGCGGTCTGACCCGCAAACGTGGTCGTCGACGCGCTACTACAGTGACGCCGTGCCGACCGACCGGGATGCTGTCGACGCCTCGCCGAGTGGGCTCGATCTGCTGGTGGCGATGGCCGATCACGAGCCGGCCGACGGGCCGCTCACCTCGTCGCGACTCGCAGCGCTGACGGGGCGCGACCGCGGCCTGGTGGCCCGGGTGGTCGACGACCTGGTCGAACTCGGCCTGGTGGAACGCGATCCGTCCGACCGCAGCCTGCACCTCGGCTGGGGGCTCTACACGGCGGTCGCCCAGGTGGTCGAACGCCGCATCATCACCCGGGGTCAGCCCCTGCTCGACCAACTCGCGCTCAGCTGTGGCGAGAGCGCCTACCTCGTCCGGCGCCGCGGCGGTCAGTCGGTCACGCTGGCCGAGGCGATGCCGCACGTGTCGGTGCGCGGTGTGTCGTGGCTCGGACGCAGTGTGCCGGTCGTCCGTGGCGACGCCGGCCCGGTGCTGCTGCTCGACCTGTCGTCGGCCGAGTTGCGCAGCGTGTTGGGTCCGGGGCCGCTGCCGGCCAGCACTGGTGCACGCGCGCCCCGCACTCGCGAGGCATTCGAGCGTGAGGTCGCCGTGGCAAGGTCCACCGGAGTGTGCGTTCTGATCGAGCAGACCGAGGCGGGCGTCGCCTCGGTGGGGGCCCCGGTGCGCGACTTCCGTTCGCGGCTCGCCGGTGCGGTGGTGGTGGTCGGCCCGTCCGACCGGATCGAGCCGACGATCGACTCGATCACCGCTGCGGTGCGAGCGGCTGCCGCGCAGCTGAGCGCCGACCTCGGGTGGCGCACATGACGGCGTACACCAACATCGGCCGACGCCTCGAGCTGGTGGCCTGCCTGCTCGATCACGAGGCATCGACCGGTCGTGGGATGGGAGTCATCTCGGTCGCGTCTCGCGCCGGACGCGAGAAGTCGCAGATCTCTCGCGGGCTGGCAGCGCTGGCCCACGACGGCCTCGTGGGGCGCGATCACGACAGCCTCGAGTTCAGCGTCGGCCCAGCCCTGCTGGCACTGGCTGCGCAAGCCGGTGCCCCCGATCTGGTCAACAGCGCGATGCCGGTGCTCGAGCGCCTGGGTGCGGTCACGGGCGAGCGCGTCGACCTCGCCGTGTTGCACGACGGGCAGGTGCTCACCATCGAGAGCGTCGCCTCGTCGAGCACCGTGCAGGCGGTGGGCTGGGTGGGTCGGCGCACGCCGCTGCACTGCACCGCTGCAGGTCGAGTGCTGCTGGCCCCGATGACCGCGGCTGAGGTGACGGCGTTGGTCGGGCCGTCGCCGTATCCGACCGGTGGCCCCAATGGGCCGCGGAGCCGCGCCGAGTTGATGCGCCGGATCGATGCGGCCCGTCGCGACGGCTGGGCACTGGCAGATGGCGAACTCGACAGCGATGTGATGGCAATCGCGGCGCCCATCTCTGCCGCCGACGGTCGAACCCGGGCCGCCGTCGCCGTCTCGGGTCCGTCGTTCCGGATGCGCAGTGCCGCCGAGGGCGTGGTGGCAGCCGTGTGCCGTGCGGCAGCCGAGGTGTCACGCGCTGGTGCTTGACAGCAACAGTTGTTGCTGGTGTAAAACAGGGTCGACCCGCTGGGTCGTGGGGACTGGAGGCCGGACATGCCCATTGCATCGACACCGAAGGTGTGGATGAACGGCGAGCTCGTCGACTGGGAACGCGCCCAGGTGCACGTGCTGACCCACACCCTGCACTACGGCACCGGCGTGTTCGAGGGGATGCGCGCCTATCCCACGTCGAACGGCCCGGCAATCTTCCGCCTCACCGAGCACATCGAGCGGCTGCATCGCTCGGCCCACATCTTGATGATGCCCCTCGACTGGTCGGTCGCCGACCTGGTGCAGGCATCGAAGGACACGGTCAACTCCACCGGCCTCGATGCCTGTTACGTGCGGCCCCTCGTCTACTTCGGCTACGGCGAGATGGGGCTCAACACGCTGCCGTGTACGGTCGACGTCGCCATCGCCTGCTGGCCGTGGGCGCCGCTGCACGGTGCGGAGGTGCTGCAGCGAGGCGTGCGGCTGAAGGTGTCGTCGTGGCGCCGGCACGACCACAACACGATGCCGCCGGCTGCCAAGACCGTCGGCAACTACGTGAACTCGTCGCTCGCCCAGACCGAGGCCATCCGGGCGGGCTATGACGGCACCATCATCCTCAACCCGCAGGGCCTCGTCAGCGAATGTGCCGGCGAGAACATCTTCGTCGTGCGCAACGGTGTGGTGCACACACCGCCGATGTCGGCCGGTGCCCTCGAAGGCCTCACCCAGGCGTCGGTGCGCACGATCCTCGCCGACCTCGGTATCCCGCTCGTCGTCTCCGATCTGGCCCGCACCGACCTGTACATCGCCGACGAGATGTTCACCTGTGGCACCGCCGCCGAGGTCGGCTCGGTGCGTTCGGTCGACGACCGCGAGATCGCGTGTCCGGGCCCGATCACCACGGCTGTCGCCGAGGCCTACTCGCGGGCCACCCGCGGCGAGGACCCCCGGTATCTCCACTGGGTTGAGACCTGCCGATGAGCGGTCGGATGTCGTTGCCCGGCGAGTGGGTGCCGCACGAGCGCACCATCATGTTCTGGCCCTGCCGCGAGAGCATGTGGGGGTCGTTCTTCGCCGAGGTGCAAGACGAGAGCGCCCGAGTGGCCAACACCATCGCCGAGTTCGAGCCCGTCACGATGGTGGCGGCTGACGAGGCCGGTGCCGCAGTGGCCCGGCAGCGCCTGCACCCGGCCACCGACATCCGCGTCATCCCGATGGATGGCAGTTGGTCGCGCGACAACGGCCCCATCTACGTCACCGACGGCGAGCGAGTCGAGGCCCGCCATGTCGTGTTCAACTCGTACGGCGAGCGGCATGCCAAGCGCGACCGCGACGCCCGCGCCGGCGCCACTCTTGCCGAACAGCTCGGCCACCGGGTGGGGAAGATCGACGTCGTGATGGAGGGCGGGGCCATCGCCACCAATGGCCGCGACACGCTGGTGGCCACCGAAC
Organism: Actinomycetota bacterium; assembly: GCA_037130535.1. GTDB lineage: Bacteria > Actinomycetota > Acidimicrobiia > Acidimicrobiales > Ilumatobacteraceae > VFMC01. The sequence continues at coordinate 7,581 of JBAXSU010000064.1, read as the reverse complement.
ACTGTGTGCTCAACCCCAATCGCAACTGGCACCTCGACAAAGACACGGTCACCGAGCGGCTGCTCGCCGGCTTCGGGCTCGACCGCATGGTGTGGCTGCCCGGTGGGCCGCTGTTCGACCGTGGCCCCACCAACAGCGACGGCCACACCGACCTCATCCTGCAGTTCGTCGACGAGCAGCGCGCCCTGCTGATGGCCGCGTACGGACCCGACGACGAGAGCGCCGACATCTACGCCACCAACAAGGCCATCCTCGAAGCAGCGGGGTTCGACATCATCGACGTGCCGCTGCTGCCGGTCATCCACCACGGCGATCTCACCGTCCGGGCGTCGTACCTGAACCTCTACCTGTGCAACGGAGCGGTACTCATCCCGGTGCCCGAGGAAGACCCCGAACTCGACGCCGAGGCCGTGCGCATCATCGGCGGTGCCTTCCCCGACCGGCAGGCCATCCCGTTGCGGATGCGCGCCCACCCGGTGCACGGCGGCGCCATCCACTGCATCACCCAACAGGTGCCGGCCGTCTCCGGCGGGGGAGTGTCATGAACCTGTTGCTCACCGACGCACAGCACGCCGAGATGGCAGCGCAGTTGCACGCCGCCAAGCGCAGCGGCCAGGGCATGGTGCCGCCCAGCGAATCGATCGACTACACGATGGACGATGCGTACCGGGTCCGCCGCAAGTTCGTCGATCTGCTCATCGCCGACGGCCGACGGCCGAAGGGCCACAAGATCGGGTTCACCTCCGAGGCCATCCAGCGCCAGTACGGCATGACCGGTCCCGACTTCGGCCAACTGCTCGACGACGTGTTCGTGCCTGCTGGGCAACCGGTGCCGGCCAGCACGCTGTCCGACGCGCGGGTGGAGGCCGAGATCGCCTTCGAGCTGTCTGCGCCGTTGCGTGGCCCCGGTGTCACCGTGGCCGACGTTCTCGCCGCCACCCGCGTGGTGCGTGCGGCCATCGAGGTGATCGACAGTCGTGTCGGCGCCATGCGGGCGAAGGCGGTCGACTCGATCGCCGACAACGCGGGTGCCGGCCTCGTGGTGCTCGGCGAGGTCGAGATGTCACCCCTGGCGCTCGACCTCGCCGACATCGCCATCCGCATGGAGGTCGATGCCGAGGTGCAAGCAGGCGTGAGCGGCGATGTGATGGGCAACCCGGCCGCCGCGGTCGCCTGGCTCGCCAACACGCTCCACGCCATCGACGGCCTCGGCGGCCAACTCGAGGCGGGCGACATCGTCATGTCGGGCTCGGCCGTGCGCTCGGTGGCCGTGCGCGCAGGCTCGCGACTCGCGGCCACATTCGGACCGTTCGGAACCATCGAGGTGGAGTTCACGTGAAAGATCAGTACCGCGTCGTCGTCATCGGCGGAGGCATCGTCGGCGTCAGCGTGCTCTACCACCTGGCCCGGGCGGGGTGGACCGACATCGCGCTCATCGAACGCTCCGAGCTCACGGCCGGGTCCACGTGGCACGCGGCAGCGGGTTTCCATGCCATCAACGACGACCCGAACATCGCCGCGCTGCAGGAATACGGCATCCGCCTCTACGAAGAGGTCGAGTCCGAGAGCGGCCAGGCAGTGGGCATGCACATGACCGGCGGCATCAGCCTGGCCGGCACGACCGAACGGTGGGAGTTCCTGCGGCACGCCCATGCCTTGAACGCCACGCTCGGTATCCCGTCGCGGCTGATGACCCCCGGTGAGATCGCCGAGGAATGCCCCATCGTCGATGTCACCGGTGTGGTGGGAGGCATCTACGACCCGCACGAGGGCTACGTCGACGCGCACGGTGCCACGCACGCGTTCGCCATCGCCGCCCGCCAGCGCGGCGCCGAGGTGATCCTGCGCAACCGGGTGCTCAGCCTGCGCCAGGTGCCGGCCGGCTGGGAGGTCACCACCGAGCAGGGCACGGTCATCGCCGAACACGTCGTCAACGCCGGTGGCCTGTGGGGCCGCAAGGTCGGCCGCATGGTGGGCATCGACCTGCCGATGGTGCCGATGATCCACCACTACCTCGTCACCGAGGAAGTGCCCATGCTGCAGGCGCTGCCCACCGAGATCCCGTCGGTCACCGACCTCGAGGGCTTCACCTACCTGCAGCCCCACGGCGGCGGCGTGCTGCTGGGCGTGTACGAGCGCGACCCGCGGCACTGGGCCACCGAGGGTGCCCCGTGGGAGTTCGGCATGGAGTTGTTCCCGCCCGATCTCGAACGCATCGACCCCGAGCTGTCCATCGGCTTTGCCCGGTTCCCGGTGCTGGCCGAAGTGGGCATCCGTCGCTGGGTGCACGGCGCGTTCACGTTCACGCCCGACGGCAACCCGCTGGTGGGACCGGTGCGCGGCCTGCGCAACTACTGGCTCGCCACCGGATGCATGGCCGGGTTCTCGCAGGGCAGCGCCATTGCCCTCGCCCTGTCGAACTGGATGGTGAACGGCGAGCCCGGCTTCGACGTGTTCGGTATGGACATCGCCCGCTTCGGTCCGTTCGCCTCGAACGAGCACTACCTGCGCGACACCACCACGCAGTTCTACGCACGCCGGTTCGTCCTCGCCTATCCCAACGAGGAACTGCCCGCCGGGCGGCCCTCGAAGGTGTCGCCCGCGTACGACGCGATGGCCGCCGAGGGCGCGCGGTTCAGCGTGCTGTGGGGAATGGAGAGCCCATCGTTCTTCGCTCCCGACGCGCCCGACTTCGACGAGCACCTCACGTTGCGCCGCTCGAACGCACACGATCTGGTGGCCGCCGAGGTGCGTGCCACGCGTGAGGCCGCGGGCATGTTCGAGACGTCGGTGTACGCCCGCTACGAGGTCATCGGGCCCGATGCACGGGCATGGCTCGACCGCTTGCTGGCCTGCAACCTGCCGGGTGAGGGTCGCATCCGTCTGGCGCCGATGCTGGCGCACGGCGGCACCCTGCTGGGCGACCTGTCGGTGGCCTGCCTGGGCGACGACCGCTACTGGCTGGTCGGTTCGTACTCGATGCAGGAGTTCCACCAGCGCTGGTTCGCCGAGAACCTGCCCGAGCGCGGGGTCGCGGTCACCAACCGCAGCGACGACTACATGGGCTTCGCTCTGTCGGGCCCGAAGGCCCGCGAGGTGGTGGCGGCGCTCGCCACGGTCGACGTGTCGCCCGAGGCGATGCCGTTCTTCTCGATGCGGTCGATGGCGATCGGCTACGGCGAGGCACTGGTCGCGCGGGTGTCGTACACCGGCGAGTCGGGGTTCGAGATCACCGTGCCCACCGTGCAGCACCGCACCCTGTTCCACGATCTCATGCGAGTGGGTCGCGATCTGGGCCTGCGACCCTTTGGCCTGCGGGCGCTCGACTCGCTGCGCATCGAGAAGGCGTACGGCGGATGGGGTACCGAGTTCGCCCAGAACATCACTCCGGCGATGTGCGGCCTCGACCGCCACGTGGCGGTGGGCAAGGGCGACTTCATCGGCCGCGACGCCTTCTTGCGGGCCGCCGAGAAGGCACCTGCCGAGCGTCTGGTGCTGCTGGCTGTCGATACGGTCGATGCCGACGCTCGTGGCTGGGAGCCGGTGTGGTCGGGTGATCGCAGGGTCGGTTACGTCACCTCCGGCGCCTACGGGCACACCGTGGGCCTCAGCCTGGCGATGGCCTACGTCGAGGCGGATGCGCTCGATACGGCCTTGCCGTTGGAGGTGTCGGTGGTGGGCGACCGCTTCCCGGCGCGGGTGCCGTCCGAGTCTCCATACGATCCGACAGGTAGCCGTCTGCGATCCTGAGAGCGATGCCGCCGACACGACACGGACCTTGGTCGCCGCTGCGGCTGCGCGTGTTCCGCGCGCTGTGGATTGCCGCGCTGGTGTCGAACCTCGGCAGCTTCATGCACATCGCCGCCGCCGGGTGGGCGATGACCGACCTCACTACGTCCACCACTGTGGTGGGCCTGGTGCAGACCGCCTGGGGGGTGCCCGGCTTCCTGCTCGCATTGCATGCCGGCGCCTTCGCCGACCTGTTCGACCGGCGGCGACTGATCATCGTCACCGAGGCGTTGGCCTTGGTCATCGCCGGTGCGCTGGCGGTGCTCGATTGGGTGGGTGGACTGAGCAGCGACCTGCTGCTGCTCGGCACGTTCTTCGAATCGCTCGCCATCACCGCTTCGGTGCCGGCCTTCATGGCCATCATGCCGCTGCTCGTCGATGAGGAACGCCTCCCGCAGGCGCTCGGACTCGATGCCATCTCGCGCAACATCGCCCAGAGCTTCGGCCCGGCGCTGGCGGGGCTCATCATCGCCGCATCGGGTCCGGGTGCCGTGTTCGCCGTCAACGCGCTGTCCTTCGTGGGCGTGATGCTGGTGGTCAGCCGCCAGCGGTGGCTCGGCCGCACCGAGCCCGCACCGTCGGGCACCGGGTTCGCCCAGGTGAATCGCGCCATTGCCCACGGCGTCAGCGTGGCCGTCCACGACCGGGTGCTGCGCCATCCACTCGTCCGTCTGGCCGTGGCGGTGGGGGCCACGTCCAGTGTGGGTGCGTTGCTGCCCGTGCTGGCCAAGGACGAACTGGGCCAGTCGGCGGTGGGCTTCGGGCTGATGTCGGGTGCGCTCGGCGTGGGTGCGGTGGCGGCGATGCAGTTCCTGCCGTCGGTGCGGGCCCGCTGGAGTCTCGAGGGCGTTGCGCTGGCCGCATCGCTGGTGTGGGTGGCCGGGGTAGTGCTCGTGGCCGGAGCCGGCGCCCTGCCGCTGGCCCTTGTCGGACTGCTCGTCGCCGGTGCCGGTGCCATGGCTGTGCTGAACGTGCTGTTCTCGCACCTGCTCGCCAACCTTCCCGACGACCTGCGCGGCCGCGGTTCGTCGCTGGGCATGCTCATGGCCTGGGTGGGCGGCTCGATCGGTCCGTACCTGTGGGGTGTGGTCGCTCACGGCACCAGCGTGAGGGTGGCCATCACCATCTCTGCCGCGGTGACGGTGACGGCCGCGCTTGCCTGCCGGGCCGCGTTGCCACTCGAACACCGCCCGTCCACCGCCGCTTCGTGAGCCGCCGCCGGTCCGCACCGTGCGTAACCTCACGAAGCCCGAGCATCCGTGAGCGGACACCCGGCCAGGTAGGGCGCAACCTCACGGATGGGGAGCAGGAGCGAGCCGAGCGCAGCACCTGCGGTGCTGGAGCGGGTGACCGGATCCGTCGCTGCGCTCCTCCCGATTCGAGAGCCGAGCGCAGCACCTGCGGTGCTGGAGCGGGTGACCGGATCCGTCGCTGCGCTCCTCCCGATTCGAGAGCCGAGCGCAGCACCTGCGGTGCTGGAGCGGGTGACCGGAATCGAACCGGCATCATCAGCTTGGAAGGCTGAGGTTCTGACCGTTGAACTACACCCGCAGAACGCAGCGAGTGTATCCAGGCGACCCACGACTAGGGTCGCCGGGATGATTCGCCTCTCCCGCTCTGCCGTCGTCGGTCTGCTCGTCGCACTAGGGCTGGTGGGATGCGCCGGCGGCGACGAGGGCGCCACGGCCGTTCTCGACGCCACCACGTTGGCCCCGGTCACCACGCTCGCTCCCGCAACCACGGAAGCGCCTGCCACCACGGCCGCGCCCACCAGCACCGCAGCACCCACCACGGTCGCGCCGGATGCCGATGTGTTCCCGGGGGCCGAGTGGGAGACGGCCCCGTTGCCGGCGGGCATCGACGAAGCGGCGCTCGACGCTGCGGTCGACACGGCATTCGGAGCCCCCGACAACGCCGCACGTGTGCAGTCGATCGTCATCGTGCAGGGTGGCCGCATCGTCTACGAGCGCTACCACCCGCTCGACGGACCCGACACGATCATGGACTCGTACTCGGTGGCCAAGAGCGTCACGTCGTCGCTCATCGGCGTCCTGGTGGGCGACGGGAAACTGGCGGTCGACGAGCCGGCGCCCATCGCACAGTGGCCCGATCCGGCCGACCCTCGCCATGCGATCACCCTCGAGCACCTGTTGCACATGGCCAGCGGTCTCGAATACGCCGAGGAGTACGGGCCTGGTTCGAAGGTGCTCGGCATGATGTCGGCGCCGTCGGCCTCGGAGTACATCGCGTCGTTCCCGCTCGAGTCCGAGCCCGGCAGCACCTTCGAGTACTCGACGGGCACCACCGCCATCCTGGCCGGCATCGTCACCGACACGGTCGGCGACGTCGAAGCCACCGACCGCTTCATTGCCGAGCGACTGCTCGACCCGATCGGCATCACGTCGATGCAGTTCACCCGCGACCAGGCCGGCCGCTGGGTCGGCGGGTTCGGTGCCAATGCAACGACCCGCGACTTCGCCCGGTTCGGCCTGCTGTTCTTGAACGACGGTGTGTGGGACGGCACGCGGATCCTGCCCGAGGGATGGGTCGAGTACAGCCACACGCCGTCGCCCACCAACCCCCAGTACGGCGCTCAGTGGTGGATGTTCCGCGACGGCGCGTTCGAGGCTCGCGGCTTGTTCGGGCAGATCATCCTGGTCTCGCCGCGCAACGACCTGGTGGTGGCCATCAACACCAAGCAGGGCGGCGATGCCGACACCCTGAACAATGCGGTCTACGCCCTGTTCGACCAGGGGGCCTGACAGGCAACTAGCGTTCCGCGTATGCCGGTGCTCTCCCACGACGGGATCGACCTGTGGTTCGAGGTGTTCGGCAGTGGGCCGCGGGTGCTCGTGTTCAACGGCTCGGGTGCCTCGATCGACACGTCGCGGCCGCTCATCGATGCCCTGGCCACGCAGTGCGAGGTGCTGGTGCACGACCAACGCTGCCTCGGCCGTTCAACGATCCCCGTCGAGCAGCCCAGCATGGCCGACTACGCCGCCGACGCGGCGCGACTGCTCGACCATGTCGGCTGGTCGAGTGCCGCGGTGTTCGGCATGAGCTTCGGCGGCATGGTGGCCCAGGAGTTCGCCGTCACCTGGCCCGAGCGGGTCGAGCGACTCGCCCTGCTGTGCACGTCGCCGGGCGGCGCGGGCGGGTCGAGCGCGCCGCTCCACCTGCTCGCCGACATGGAGCCGGCCGCACGGGCACGCACCAGCCTCCACCACCTCGATACCCGGTTCGATGCCGAGTGGTTGGCAGAGCACCCGTTCGATCGGGCGATCGTCGAGCAGATCGCGGCCCGCCAGGCGGAGGAGAAGTCGCCCGAGCGGCGCCGCGGCGACGCCATGCAGCTTGAAGCGCGGCGATACCACGACGTGTGGGACCGGTTGCCCCGCATCGCGTGCCCCACGCTGGTGATGTGCGGTGAGTTCGACGGCCTCGCACCGCCGGCCAACAGCGAGGCCATCGCGTCGCGTGTGGCGGGCAGCGAGCTGCGGCGTTATCAGGGTGGGCACGTGTTCGTGGCGCAAGACCGTCGGGCGATGCCCGATGTGCTCGCGTTCCTCACCGCCTGAGCGGGCAGACTGGGGCCATGTACGTGCCCTCCATCCTCTCGGTCCCGCTCGCCCCCACCGGTCCGGTGCGTGCCGACCACCCCCAGCAGGCCCTCACCTCCGACTGGCCGTTGCTCGACGACGGTCAGGTGCAGATCGGCGTGTGGGAGTGCACGCCCGGCACCTTCAGCGGCAGCACCGGCGACTTCGACGAGACGATGTTCATGGTGTCGGG
>JBAXSU010000063.1:0-16744 GCA_037130535.1 Actinomycetota bacterium | reverse complement strand
TGACTGCCACGCCTGCGGCCGGGTCGAACTTCACGGGCTGGAGCGGTTCGTGCTCGGGTACGGCCACGACCTGCACGGTGTCGATGAACGCGGCCAAGTCGGTGACGGCCGGGTTCTCGCCCAGCGCGTGGACCCTCTCGGCCAAGGCGTTGGGCTCGGGCACCGGGGCCGGGACCGTCACGTCGAGTGTCGGCGGCATCAGTTGCTCCACCTCCACGCCCTGCTCGGCCAGCATCGCGCACGGCACCTCGGTCACCCTCACGGCCACACCTGCTGCCGGATCGGTGTTCACCGGGTGGGCTGGTTCGTGCTCGGGTACCGCCACCACGTGCACGTTGTCGATGACGGCCGCCCGCGCTGCCACCGCCAGCTTCGCCCAGGAGTCGTGGACGCTGACGGTCACCAAGGCCGGCACCGGGTCGGGCTCGATCACCAGCAGCGTCGGCGGCATCAACTGCACGTCGTCGTCCTGCTCGGCGAACATCGCCCACGGCACCTCAGTCACACTCACGGCCACCCCGGCCGACGGCTCGAAGTTCACGGGATGGGGTGGTGGCTGCTCGGGTGCCGCTACCACCTGCACGTTGTCGATGACGGCGGCCCGTTCGGCCACAGCGAGCTTTGCCCCCCTGTGACGAGCCCGTTCAGTCGAACTTGGCCGGCCGGGCCACCCGCACTGTGCTGGTGAACGCCACGACCGCGTAGTTCGAGAAGTACTGCGCAGCAAGGTGCTCGAGAATCCGGTCGGCTACTTCGTCGCGCACGATGGTCTCGATGCGCACATGGGGCCCTTCCCAATCACCGGTGTGCCGGCCACCGGTGCCGCTGCCCTCGACGGAACCGGTCGAGTATCCCGTGGCGCCGAGGCGACGGATGTCGTCGAGCAGACGCTTCTTCAGCACCGACTCGGCAATGATCGTGACGAGTTGGCGCTCGGTTGTGCTGGTCATGTGAGCCCTTTCGCCATGGCGTAGTAGAGCGGAATGCCCACGACGATATTGAACGGGAACGTCACACCGAGTGAGGCGGTGATGTACAGCCCCGGCCGGGCGGTGGGCAGGGCGATGCGCACCGCGGCCGGCGCAGCGATGTACGACGCACTGGCGGCCAGGGTGGCGAGCACGGTGGTGCCGCCGATGCCGAGCCCGCACAGTGCACCGGCAGCGGCGCCGAGGAAGCCGTTGACGAGCGGGATCGCCACCGCCAGGGCCACCAGTCGCCAACCGGCCTCGCGCACATCGCGGATGCGCTGTGCGGCGACTGTGCCCATGTCGAGCATGAACAGCGTGAGCAGACCGGGGAACAGGCCGACGAAGAGCGGATCGACCGGCTCGAGGCGGGTGGGGCCGGCCACGAGGCCGATGATCAGGCCGGCCAGCAGCAGCACGATGCTGCGACCGCGGATCACCTCCGTCAAAGCGTCACCCCAGTTCGAGTCGCCGTCGTCGCGCAGCGAGCGCTGGGCGAGTGCCAGGGCGACGACGATGCCGATGATCTCGAGCACGGCGAGGAGGCCGGCAAGGAAGGTCTCGGTGGGTTCGCCCCCGGCCTCGAGGAAGGCGAGCACCACCGTGAACGTGACCGCCGAGACCGAGCCGTAGTGCGCGGCGATGGCGGCAGAGTCGATGACGCCGATGCGGCCGAGGCGGCGCATCGCGGCGTAGGCGACGAGCGGGGTGACGATGCCCAGCACCACGGCGGCGATGAGCGGCTGCCAGAGGTCGGCCGGATCCGCCTTGGCGAGACCCTTGCCACCCTTCAGGCCGATGGCGAGCAGCAGATAGGTGGACAGAACCGGGTACAGCCCCTGGGGCAGCTTGATGTCGCTCTTCAGGAACGTGGCGACCAAGGCCACCACGAAGGCCAGCACAGGGGCCGAGAGCAGGTTGTCAACGACGGCAGTAGAAAGCATGAAATGTGTATCCTGCTTTCAGTATGTCGGACGATACCGCTCAGCGCCAGTCCTGGCTGGAGGTAATCGCCCGGAGGTGTCGGTGAGTCAGCGGCCGACGTGGTCGCGCATGCGCTTCTGGATGAGGTCGCGACGGGCCTGCAGTTCGCGGTAGGTGAGCGAGTCGGTGGCCGTGTCGACACCGAACCCGGCCTTCACACCGTCCATGTTCAACTCGACCGCGGTGTGGTCGATACCCAGTTCGCGGCCGAGGCGCTCGCCGTGGCGTTCGGCGAACATCATCGAGATCTTGGCGATCTCGCCGATGAGGTCGAGGTCGGGGGCCAGGCGTGCCATGGCGCCGTCGAGGAACACCATGTTCTTCACGTAGAGCATGAGTTCTTTCGGCATCCGGGCGCCGTAACCCATCATCGCCTTCACCACACGCTGCACCTCGCCCACCAGTTCCTCGCCGCTGAGCGTGGTGGGGTCGATGGGGGGCTGGTCGAGGCGCAGGTCGCGGATGACGGCTTCGAGGTCGGTGTCGGCGGGTAGCGCACCGAGGTCGCGCATCGCCGCCATCTGACCCTTCACGTCGTTGGTGGTGGCGGCCAGCATCATCCGCAGGAAGGCGAGGCGTCGTTCGCCGGTGAGGCGGCCGACGATGCCGAAGTCGAGCAGCGCGGTGCGCCCGTCGGCCAGCACGAACAGGTTGCCGCCGTGCAGGTCGCCGTGGAACACGCCGTACACCATGGCGCCTTCCATGAGGGCCACCATCGCGGTGCGCACGACCTCCTCGGTGTCGATGCCGGCATCTTTCATGCCGGCAACGTCGTCGAAGTTGAAGCCGTACACCCGCTGCATCACCAGCACGCGGCGGGTGACCAGGCGAGGGTGCGGGCGGGGGATGACGTAGCCGTCCTGGCCGAGTTCGCGCAGCATGGCCGCGACGTCGACCATGTTGGCCGCCTCCATCCGGAAGTCGAGTTCTTCGACGATGGTCTCGGCGAACAGTTCCACCAGGGCCGGCGGGTTGGCGAGCGCGGCGATGGGGATGCGACCCACCAGGTGCGGTGCCAGCCAGGCCATCACGCGCAGGTCGCGGCGCACCAGGGTGGCGACGCTCGACCGCTGCACCTTCACCACCACTTCCTCGCCGGTGTGCAGCGTGGCAGCGTGCACCTGGGCGATGGAGGCTGCGGCCAGCGGGGTGCGCTCGAAGTGCGAGAACACGTCCTCGAGTCGTGCCCCGAGGTCGGCCTCGACCACTTGGCGCACCATGTCGAACGGTTCGGCAGGCACCTGGTCGCGGCACTTCTTGAACTCGCTGACGAGTTCGGCGGGGAACAGGCCTTCACCGCTGGAGATGATCTGACCGAGTTTGATGTAGGTGGGACCCAGCCGTTCGGCGGCCTTGCGCAGCCGCAGCGACACGTCGGCCCGGCTGGCTTCCGGGGTGGCGTAGCGACCGCGACGCTTGCGCACCAGCCACGGAACGACGGCCTTGCCCAGCACGCCCACCACGGTGACCACGCGTCGGCCCGGTGGCACCTTCGACGGCTTGGTGAGCACGGGCACCTCGGCCCGTGCTGCGGCGCGCAGATCGGCGGCCACGGGCAACCAGCTGATGTCGTCGCGATCGAGCACCCATGGTGCCGTCTCGGTGAACGCCCCCCAGGCCCGGTCGGCCGGCTGGGGTGTGTCGGGGCTGGGTGATTCGGCGTCGTCGTGCGCAGTGGGGGAACGCATGGCTGCATGATCGCAGCGATTCGGTCGATCCGGTCAGTCGTGGCCGCGGCGATCGTGCGAAAGGGGGCACACACCACCGTCTGGGCAGGCTGAGGCGGATCGACGGAACACCCCCTGCTGGCTACGATGCCGGAACCATCTCGACGTCTGGGGGGACGATCATGGCGAACCGGTACTACGTCACCGACACCGACCTGTCCGAGCGCTTTCCGCTGTACACGCGGGCCAACGTGGGGGAGGTGTTCCCCGACCCCGTCACACCGCTCACGTCCGACACAGCGCTGTGGTACGCCGAACTGGGCTGGCGCGATGCCTGGGTGCGCATGGGCGCGTTCGAAGCCGACGAGTTCCCGGCCGACCAGTACTGCCAGCTCGGTGTGCAGGGTGGCTACTGCTACCTGAACGCGTCGCTCATCCGTATCTTCGGCGAGCGGGCACCGGGCCTGTCGTGGCAGACGATGGACGAGACGTTCTTCGGCGTGATGCCGGGCATCCCGCCCTACGAGGAGCAGCCGGGCGACGTGCGTCCCGACCTGAGCGAGAAGATCGGCGCCACGTTCGGTTGGGTGTTCGCGCAGGGCAGCCTGTCGGACCTCACCGAACTCACCGATCACCGCAACGAGACCATCGCCCTGCGCGCCAATCGTCCCGACTTCTCGACGATGAGCGACCGCGAGTTGTGGGATCGCTATATGTCGCTGGTGCCCGAACACCGTAAGTACTTCGCCCAGCACCTGTTCACCACCTACATGGCCACGGTGCCGGTGGGCGCCATCGCGGCGGTCGCCACTGCCGTTGGCCGGCCCGACCTGATCATGCCCATCGTCGCCGGCATCGGCGAGGTCGACTCGGCCGAGCCCAGCCACGCGATGTGGGCGATGTCGCGTCTGGCGCCCGACTCGGCCGAGTTCGCTGCCGCCATCGAGTCGTTCCTGCTCAACTACGGCAGTCGCGGCCCGAACGAGTGGGAGGTGCGGTCGCCCACGTGGGAGACCCGCCCCTCACTGGCCATCGCCGCGATCGACCGTATGCGCCTGGCCCCCGACTCGGCCGACCCGGCGCTTCAGAACGCTGAACGGGCGCGCCAGCGTGAGGCCGCCTCGGCCGAACTGCTCGCCATCGTCGAGGGCGACCCTGCCGTGCACGGGCAGCTCGCCGCGGCCATCAGCTGCTCGAAGGCCTGGTTGCCCGGCCGCGAGCGCACCAAGACCAACAACATCCGCTGCATCCACGAGATGCGCATGCCGATGCGCGAGCTCGGCCGCCGGATGGTCGAGCGCGGCGCGTTCGACGAGATCGAGGACTTCGGGTTCCTGAAGGCCGCCGAGATCGAAGGCTTCCTGGCCGACCCGCACTCGTTCACCGACACGGTGCGCGAGCGCCGCACCGAGTACCGCCGGCTGCAGGAACTGGTGCCGCCCTTCATCTTCGTGGGCGAGGCCGAGGGCCCCGATACCTGGGCGCGACGCGATGCTGCCGGCGAGGCCCCGCTCGGCGCCGGCGATGCGCTGGCCGGCATGCCCGGGTGCCCCGGTGTGATCGAGGGCATCGCCCGCGTGGTGCTCGACTCGCACGACCCGACGGCGCTCGAGCCGGGCGACATCCTGGTGGCGCCCATCACCGACCCGTCGTGGACGCCGCTGTTCGTGCCCGCCGGAGGTGTGGTGGTCGACGTGGGGGCCATGCTCAGTCACGCCATCATCGTCAGCCGCGAGTTGGGCATCCCGTGCGTGGTGTCGGCCACCGATGCCACCCGGCGCATTCCCGATGGGGCTCGTATCCGCGTCGACGGTAACACCGGTGTCGTCACCGTCTTGGAGGTCAACTGAACATGGTCGCCGACCGCTGGATCACCGATCTCGAACCGAGCCAGAAGTTCCCGGTGTACACCCGGGCCAACGCCGGCGAGGTGCTGCCCGATCCGGCCAGTCCGCTGGCCTGGACCCTGGTGTGGGAGCCCGGTGTGGTGGAAGGCTGGGCCGACGCCAACGTGTCGGCCGGAACGGTGGTGCGAACCGAGTTCACCAGCGCCCCGCCTGAGGTGGTGGGTCTGTTCGGTGGCTACCTCTACATCAACGGCTCGCTGGCCCGACTGTTCGGCGTGCGTGGGCCTGGCCTCACTGCGGAGATGATCGACTTCGTCTACTTCGGCGAACACCCCGACGTGCCGAAGTACGTACACGAGGACTGGCACGACGACCCGGCCGCTACCGAGAGACTCGGTGCGTGGATGGGCGAGGTGCTCACCGCGGCCGATCTTCCCGGCCACCGCGACGACCAGGCGCGGGCCAACCAGACTCGCGCCGACCGCGGCGATCTCGGCGCTCTCACCGATGCCGAACTGGTCGAGCGGGCCCGTTCGCTCATCCCGTTCGTACGGCACCTGTTCTGGCGCCATCTCGACACCACGGCTGGTACCTCCGTCGGCCCGGGCGCGCTCGGGGCGATCGCCGAGGCGATGGGCGATCCGTCGATCGTGCTCACCCTCATCACCGGCATCGGCGACGTCGACTCGGCACTGCCCAGCCTGGCGATGTGGGAACTGTCGCGGCTACCGGCCGACTCGGCCGAGTTCCGGCAGGGGTTCGAGGCGTTCCTCGCCGAGTACGGCAGCCGCGGTCCGAACGAGTGGGACATCCGCAGCGAGGTGTGGGAGACCAAGCCGGTGCTCGCCCTGGCGCTGATCGAGGCGATGCGTCCGGCAGCCGACAGCGAGTCGCCGGCCGCCCGCAACGCCAAGAATGTGGCCAAACGCGAGGCGCTGGAAGCGCAGATCCGTACCGCGCTGGCCGACCAACCCGAGGCGCTCGGCACGTTCGAACTGGCGCTGCGCAGCGCCCACCTCTACATGGCCGGTCGCGAACGGGCGAAGACCAACATCATCAAGGTCATCCACGAGATGCGCATGGCGATGCGCGAACTGGCCGTCCGCCACGACTACACGATGTCGGAGGTGTGCATGTTGCTGGCCGACGAACTCGACGCCTTCGTGGCCGCACCCGACGAGTTCCGGGCGCGGCTCACCGCGCGTGAAGAGCAGTACCTCGAGCTGTTCCACCTCGACCCGCCGTTCATCGTGAACGGTTCGGTGAAGCCGCTGTCGCAGTGGGCTCGCCGTGGCGGTCCGGAAGCCAGCAAGGCGGTCGTGGGCGATGTGCTGTCGGGCGTGCCGGGCAGCCCCGGGGTCGCCACCGGAAGGGCCCGGGTCATCCTCGACCCAGCCGACCCGTTGGCGCTCGAGCCCGGCGACGTGCTCATCGCCCCCATCACCGACCCCGCCTGGACCCCGCTGTTCGTGCCGGCCGCCGCGGTGGTGGTGAACGTCGGGGCACAGGTCAGCCACGCCGTCATCGTCAGCCGCGAACTGGGCATTCCGTGCGTGGTCAGCGTGCTCGACGCCACCCAGCGCATCCCCGACGGTGCGCTGGTCACCGTCGACGGCACAACTGGTACGGTCACCCTCGTCGAGGGCTGACACACCTGCCACGCTGCACCGCAGCACCGACACACCATCGATTCGTCTGGGGGACGAGATGAGCAATTGGATGACCGACACCCCGGTGAGCCTTCGCTTCCCGGTGTACACCCGTTCGAACGCCAGCGATGTGCTGCCCGATCCGGTGAGCCCGATGGGGGCCACCCTGTCGTGGCAGCCCGGGGTGATGGAGGGCTGGCGCGACGGCAATGTGCGCAACGGCGCGTTCGCCATGGACGAACTGACAGCGGAGGGCATCAACCCAACCTGTGGATTCATCAACGGCTTCTTCTACGTGAACGCCTCGGTGGTGCGTGTGTTCGGCGAGCGCAGCGGTGCCGGTGCTGCAGGCATCGACGCGGCGTTCTTCGGCAACCGGCCCGACACGCCGCCGTACGTGGCGCACCCCGACGACGCCAGCGCCGAGGCCGGTGCCCGCCTCGGCGAACGGGTGGGTTGGGTGCTCACCGCCACCGAGTGGCCCGAACTCGACGAGAACAAGCGTCGTGCCGACGCGGCCCGCGCCTCGCGGCCCGATCTCTCCTCGCTCTCCGACGCCGAGTTGGTCGAGCGAGCCCGCAGCCTCGTTCCGCTGCTGCGCGAACTGTTCGACGACCATGTCATCTCGTCGTCGAACACGGCCATCGGCCCGGCCATCCTGGGCGGCATCGTGCCGCACCTGTTGCTGCGCCTCATCAGCGGCGCCGGCGATGTCGACTCGGCGGCGCCGTCGTCGGCCATGTGGGCACTGTCGCGGCTCGACCCGGCGTCGGCCGAGTTCGCATCCGGCTTCGAGAAGTTCCTGCGCGAATACGGCAGTCGTGGCCCGAACGAGTGGGACGCCTACAGCGCGGTGTGGGAGACCAAGCCCGCGCTGGCGCTCACCCTCATCGACACGATGCGTGCTGCTGGCCCCGACGCTGCTCCGGCCGAGCGCTTCGCCGCGGTGGTCGCCGACCGCGAGGCTGCCACGGCCGAGGCGCTCGCCCTGGTGGCGGGCAACGACGAGGCCACGGGAATGGTGCACGCCGCAACCGCGTCGGCGCTGCGGTTCAACGCCTGGCGCGAACGCACCAAGACCAACTGCATCAAGGTCATCCACGAACAGCGCGTCGCCTTGTTCGAGTTGGGTCGCCGCCATCTGGCCGACCAGCGCGACATCTGCATGCTCACCGACGCCGAACTCGATGCCTTCGTGGCCGATCCAGCAGCGATGGTCGGGCTCATTGCCGAGCGCCGTGCGGCCTGGCAGCAGCTCTGGACGCTCGAGCCGCCCTATTTCGTGCAGACCGACAAGGGCGTGCCATCGCTCGAGTCGTTGGCGGCGAAGTCGGCTGGCTCGACGGGCCATGCCGCGGTGGGTGATGTGCTGGTCGGCGCACCGGGGTGCGCGGGTGTGGTGCGCGGCCGGGCGCGGGTCGTCCTCGATCCGTCCGATCCCGCTGGCCTCGAGCCCGGCGACATCCTGGTGGCGCCCAACACCGACCCGTCGTGGACACCGCTGTTCGTGCCTGCGGGCGGTGTGGTGGTGAACGTGGGTGCGATGAACAGCCATGCGGTCATCGTCAGCCGCGAGCTCGGCGTGCCCTGCGCAGTCAGCGTGCTCGACGCCACCAAGCGCATCGCCGACGGTGCAATGATCGAGCTCGATGGTGGGGCGGGTACGGTCACCATCTTGTGACCTCCACCACTGTCTCGCCGGCCGCTGGCGCCGGTTCCATGCCCGTCGAGATCTTCGGTCGGGTGCTGCCGTACAAGTACATCGTGGCCATCGTCTACGTGGTCGCGCTGTTCCTCGACATCCTCGACGTCACGATTGTCAATGTCGCCATTCCCGTGTTGGGCAACACCTTTGCCACCGAGAACGCCGAGTGGATCGTGCTCGGCTACACGCTCAGCCTCGCCGTGTGGATCCCGGTATCGGGCTGGCTCGGCGATCGGTTCGGCACCAAACGGGTCTTCATGTTCGCGTTCGCTGCGTTCGTCGCCGGTTCGCTGGCGTGCGCACTGGCGCAATCGATCGAGCAACTCATCACGTTCCGCGTGCTCCAGGGCATCGGCGGCGGAATGCTGACGCCGGTCGGGATCTCGATGCTGTTCCGAGCCTTCCCACCTGCCGAGCGGGCCAAGGCGAGTACCTACATCATGATCCCCACGCTGTTGGCGCCGGCGCTCGGGCCCATCCTGGGCGGCCTGCTCGTCACCCATGCCAGTTGGCGCTGGATCTTCCTCATCAACGTGCCCATCGGCGTGTTCGGCCTGTGGTTCGGCCTGCGCTATCTCCGCGAGCAGCGCGAGCCCTCCACGGGGCGCCTCGACCTGCCCGGGTTCTTCCTGTCGGGCGCGGCCTTGGCGCTGGTGGTGTACGCGCTCAGCGAAGGCCCACGCGAGGGATGGACCAGCACGCCGGTGCTCGTCACTCTCTTCGTCGGTCTGGCATGTGGTGTGGCGATGGTGTGGGTCGAGACCCATGTCGACCAGCCGATGCTGGCCCTGCGGTTGTTCGCCAATCGCATCTTCCGGCAGTGCAACGTCGTCAGCGCGTTGTCGACGATGAGCTTCCTCGGTCTGCTGTTCGTGATGCCGCTGTACCTGCAGTTGCTGCGCGGCCAGAGCGCACTCACCAGTGGGCTCACGACCTTCCCGCAGGCGTTCGGCGTGCTCATCTCATCGCAGTTCGCCGGTCGGCTCTACGCGCGTATCGGGCCGCGTCGTTTGATGACCGGAGGCCTGTTCGCGGCGGGACTGGTGATCTCGATGTTCATCGGGATCGACCAGAACACCAGCCTGTGGCTGATCAGGGCGATGATGTTCACCCGCGGGTTGTGCATGGGATTCGCGTTCGTGCCCATGCAGGCAGCCAGCTACGCCACGATCGCCCCGGCCGACAACGGTCGGGCATCGGCCATCTTCAGCACGCAGCGGCAGGTGGCCGTGTCGATCGGCGTGGCGGTGCTCGCCAGCGTGCTGGCGTCGTACATGTCGCTCAGCAGACCGCCCACCACACCGCAGGAGATCGCCGAATCGCTCACCGGCTACCGGATTGCATTCGGGCTCGCTACCGCGTTTGCGATGCTCGGTGCGCTCGCCGCCTGGTTCATCCGCGACAGCGATGCTGCGCCCACGATGGTGAGGCGGTCGGCATGACGACGGGTGCTGGAAAGCCGGGGCCGCTCGCCGGGGTGCGGGTGGTCGAGTTGGGTGTGTGGGTGGCCGGGCCGGCCGCGGCCGGGCTGATGGCCGACTGGGGCGCCGATGTGGTGAAGGTCGAGCCACCCGCTGGCGACCCGCAGCGGCGGGTGTTCGGCGCGCTGGGTGTGGCCGATCAGCAGGGTGTGCCGCCGTTCGAGATCGACAACCGTGGCAAACGCTCGGTGGTGCTCGATCTGCAGACCGATGAGGGCCGGGCGCAGATGGAGCGACTGCTCGCCACCGCCGACGTGTTCGTCACCAATGTGCGGCCCGAGGCGCTGGGCCGACTGGGCCTGGCCCACGACGAAGTGCTCGCCCGCCACCCGCGCCTGGTGTACGCCAGCCTCACCGGCTACGGGCTCGAGGGCCCCGAGCGCGACCGGGCGGGGTACGACATCGGGGCGTTCTGGGCGCGCAGCGGGCTGGCCCACACGATGGTGCCGCCCGACGAACTGCCGCCCGGCCTGCGCAGCGGGATGGGCGACCACGTGACCGGCATCTCGTTGCTCAGTGGGGTACTGGCCAAGCTGCTCGAACGCGACCGCACTGGCGTGGGCGGCCTGGTGGCCACCAGCCTGCTGCGCACCGGCATGTATACCCTGGGCTGGGACATCGGCATCGTGCTGCGGTACGGCAAGCGTGAGAGCACTCGGCCGCGCCAGCGCAGCCGTGGCCCGCTGATGAACTGCTACCGCGCCGGCGATGGCCGCGCGTTCTGGCTGTTGCTGCTGGAAGCCGACCGTCACTGGCCGAAACTGCTGGCTGCTATCGACCGCACCGATCTGGCCGCTGACGAACGCTTTGTCGATGCCCGGGCGCGGCTGCAGCACGCCGAGGCGCTCATCAGCACGCTCGACGACGCCTTCGCCCGCTTCGACTTCGACGACCTGGTCGGCCGATTCGACGCGCACGACGTGTGGTGGGCGCCGCTCAACTCGATCTACGACGTCATCGCCGATCCGCAGGCCCAGGCGGCCGGTGCGTTCATCGACATGACGCCCCACGCCGATGAGGCCCCCTACCGCGCCGTGAACGGCCCGGTCGACTTCGAGGGCTACACGTTCCGACCGGGGCCGGTGCCCCGACTCGGCCAGCACACCGACGAGGTGCTGGCCGAACTCGACGACTCCCGCTGACACCCGCCGAGTCCCGATCGACCACCCGAGGGTTGTCTGTACCCCAGGTGTACACACGACCCTCGGGGGGTCAGAAGCCGCCCTTGCCGTGGGCGTGGTCGCAGAGGTGCTCCTCGCCCGGGGCCACCTGACCGGCTCCCACGCCTTCCAACGCGGCAAACGGGCCGCAGCGGTGCGGCGTGATCCAGACATGGATCATCGGGGCCGGCCGCAACTTCGTCAGGCCGTTCGGGCAGGTGCCGCCTACCGAGGTGACGCCCGCCACGCGAGGTGCTTCGGGATCGCTCGAGAAGCACAGGTCGTCGTGGATGTGCCATTGCATGAGGGCGCCGCCGATATCGGGTACTTCGGTGAGCTTCACCGTGTCGGCCAGCATGTACATAGCGCTGACGAGCTTCTTGGAACCATCGGGCTGCGGCTCGTACACGAGGCTCTCGGGGTAGTCGGGGTCGAGGACGGTGTCGTCGTTGATCCAGTCCCAGTTGATGAAGTGCTCATGACCGGTGAGCGCATCGCCGATGGAGCGGAAGCCTGCTGCCTCGGCGACCTTGTAATCGTTCCACTGCGGCAGGCGAACCAGGGTGACGGCGATGAGGTTCTCGGCGGCGGCCTGCTGCTGGGGCGTGACCCCGGGTGTGCCGCTGAGGTCGATCGGCTGGGTGGGGTCGTAGGGCTTGGGCGTGGGTGCTGCCGCGGCACCGCCTCCGTGATCGTGGGCCTGGTTGCACATGTCGACGCGCTGGGCATCGGGCACGGCGGCCTGGCCGGCTCCCACGCCCTCGAGGGCGGCGAACACACCGCACTGATGGGGGGTGACCCACACGTGCACCATCGGGTTCTCGCCGCCGGTGTTCACACCGCGGGCACAGGTGCCGGTGGCTTTGTCGACGACCCCCACCACGCTGGCCACGCCGTTGACGCGGTCCCAGCACAGGTCGCCGTGGTTGTGCCACTGCATCAGCGGGCCGGCGAAATCGGTGAGGGTGGGGTCGTCGGTGGGGCGGGCGCTGGCGATGTACATGGCGCCGGCGAGGGTGCGCTTGTCGCCGTCGACGGTGTACACGAGCGACTCGGGAGCGGTGGCGTCGAGGAACTTGTCGTCGCCGATGTAGTCGTAGCGGATGAAGTGCTCGGAGCCGGTGCCGGCATCGCCGATCGAGCGGAACCCATCAGCGATGGCGTCAGCGGTGTCGGCGTACTTCGGCAGTTCCTTCAGGCTGGCCTGCACCAGGGCGAGAGCGCGGGCCTCCTGCTCGGGGGTGACGCCGGGAACGCCCGCCAGGTCGATCGGCTTGCTGGGATCCCACGGACGCGGCCAGACGACCGTGCCGTTCGAGTCGGTGACCGCGGCGGAGGCGTGGTCGTGCGCGTGTCCGTCGGCGGCGATGGCACCGCTTGCATCGGTTCCCCCCGCACCCCCAGCGCTGCTGTGGTCGTGGCCGTCGGCTGCCAGCACGGCCGAGCCGTCGGCGGATACTGCGCCAGGTGCTGCAGCAGCACCGTCGGCATGCGCGTGATCGTGCCCATCGGCCGCCGTGGCCGTGGCACCGCTGCTGTGATCGTGCACGTGCGATGTGGCGCCGATCATGGCGGGTACGGTGAGCAGGGCGACGGCCACGCCGGGGGCAAGTAGGCGCACCGGCTTGCCGGTCTGCCATCCGGCCAGCAGCGAAGCGATGGCGGCACCGGCGGCGACGGCGCCGAGCAGGGCGCAGGCGGTGTCGGCGAACTGCGGGGCTTCAGCGGTCTGCAGGCCCTCGATCCACGAGATGCCCGTGATGCGGGTGGCCAGCCAGCCGCCGACGGCGACTACGTTGACGGCAGCGACGGCGAACGCCCACATCCGGTTGGGCCGCAGCAGGCCGAGCAGGCCGGCGCCCATCTGGGCGATGGCACCGATGATGAAGATACGAGTCAATCCGACGTGCTCGGCGTGGATGCCGGCGGCGGCAGCGTGGATGGCGCCGGCGCCGATGGAGGCAGCTGCCGCGACGGCCAAGCCCGGCAGTCGTCGAGTGGTCTGCTCGACGGTCACGTCGGTGGGTGAGGTTGCCAGACGTCCGAAATCGGACGGGTCTGCCGCAATCGTCATGGCTGCTCCCAAGATGCGATGAGTCCGGCTGATGCTAACCCGGGTGACTCCGAACCGAAGGCCCGCGACACAGGAAATCGCCCTCCGGCGTGCTGACCTTGCGACGATTCGCGTCGGATGCGACGCGAATCGTCGCAACATCGCCTGAACAGGTGCGGGGCACTCAGGTGATGATGCGGTGGAAGCGCTTGCGGCGCTCGCCCCAGATGGCGTCGAGCACCGGGTCGGCCAGTTCGGGGCGGCAGATGAGGAAGTCGGGCAGCCACGCGTCGCGCTCGTTGTAAACGAGCGGCGAGCCGTCGATACGGGTGGCGTGCAGGCCGGCGGCCAGTGCCACCGCGGCCGGGGCCGCCGAGTCCCACTGGTACATGCCGCCGTCGTGCACGTAGATGTCGGCCTCGCCCAGCACCACGGCCATCGCCTTTGCGCCCGCCGAGCCGAGCCGTACGGCGTCGCAGTCGAGCGCGTCGGCCACCAGCACCGCCGCATACGGGGCGCGGTTGCGTGAGGTGATGAGTCGCGGCCGTTCGCGGGTTGGCGTGGGCAGCACCGGCGCCGGGTCGGTGCCGAACACCACCCCGAGCGCGGGCAGGCTGACTGCTGCGGCGGTGAGTTCGCCTCGTTCCCACAGGGCCACGTGCACTGCCCAGTCGTGACGGCCGCGCTCGCCGAACTCGTTGGTGCCGTCGAGCGGGTCGACGATCCACACCCGTTCGGCCGTGGCGCGGCGCGGGTCGTCGGCGCCCTCCTCCGACAGCACGGCGTCGTCGGGTCGGGCGATTCGCAGTTGCTCGACGAGGAAGCGGTGGCTGGAGATGTCGCCGGTGTCCATCACCTGCCAGCTCGACGCATTGCGCGCGGTCATCTCCTCGCGGACCTGCACCAGCAGTTGGCCAGCCTCGACCGCCAGGCGGCGTGCCAGATCCGCGTCGGACTCGGTCACCGGGCGAGTGGCTTGTACTTGATGCGGTGCGGCTGGTCGGCGCCGACGCCCAACTCCTTGCGGCGCCATGCTTCGTACTCGCTGAAGTTGCCCTCGAACCAGCGCACCTGGCTGTCGCCCTCGAACGCCAGCACGTGGGTGGCGATGCGGTCGAGGAACCAGCGGTCGTGGCTGATGACCACGGCGCAACCGGGGAAGTTCTCGAGCGCCGTCTCGAGCGCCCGCAGCGTGTCGACGTCGAGGTCGTTGGTGGGCTCGTCGAGCAGCAGCACGTTGCCGCCGGTCTTCAACAGCTTGGCCAGGTGCACACGGTTGCGTTCGCCACCCGACAGGTCGCCCACCCGCTTCTGCTGGTCGCTGCCCTTGAAGTTGAAGCTGGCGCAGTAGGCGCGGCCGTGGATCTCGACGTTGCCGATCTTCATGTGTTCCACGCCGCCGGTGATCTCTTCGAACACCGTTGCATCGCTGTCGAGGCTGTCGCGGCTCTGGTCGACGTAGGCCAGTTCCACCGTGTCGCCGACGGTGACAGTGCCGGCATCGACCGGTTCTTGGCCGGTGAGCATCTTGAACAGGGTGGTCTTGCCGGCGCCGTTGGGGCCGATGATGCCGACGATGCCGGCCTTCGGCAGCGAGAACGACAGGTCTTCGATGAGCAACCGGTCGCCGAAACCCTTCGTCAGGTGCGACACCTCGATGACGGTGTCGCCGAGGCGCTTGGGCACCGGGATGGTGATCTCCAACTTGTCGGGCCCGCCGTCGGCGCGCTCGGCCTCGGCCTGCAACTTGTCGTACGCGGCGAGACGGGCCTTGCCCTTGGCCTGGCGGGCCTTGGGGGCCATGCGCACCCATTCGAGTTCGCGCTCGAGGGTGCGCTTGCGGGCCTCGTTGCTCTTTTCTTCGCGGGCAAGGCGCTCTTGCTTCTGCTCGAGCCAACTGGAGTAATTGCCTTCAAACGGGATGCCCCGGCCGCGGTCGAGTTCGAGGATCCACTTGGCCACGTTGTCGAGGAAGTAGCGGTCGTGGGTGATGGCGACGACCGTGCCGTTGTAGTCCTGCAGGAACCGTTCCAGCCACTCGACGCTCTCGGCATCGAGGTGGTTGGTGGGCTCGTCGAGCAGCAGCAGGTCGGGGCGGCTGAGCAGCAGACGGCACAGTGCCACACGGCGGCGCTCGCCACCCGACAGCGTGGTGACGTCGGCGTCGTCGGGCGGGCAGCGCAGCGCGTCCATGGCGATCTCGACGTTGCGGTCGAGGCTCCACGCATCGGCGGCGGCGATCTTGTCCTCCAACTCGGCCTGCAGCGCGCCCACCTTGTCGTAGTCGGCGTCGGGGTCGCCCCACATCGCCATCACTTCGTTGTAGCGGTCGATCAGCCCCTGCACGGCAGCCACACCGTCCATCACGTTGCCGCGCACATCCTTGGCCGGATCGAGCTGCGGTTCCTGGGCCAGGTAGCCGACGGTGAAGCCGGGCGTGAGGCGGGCCTCGCCCGAGTAGCCGTCGTCGAGGCCGGCCATGATGCGCAGCAGGCTGCTCTTGCCGGATCCGTTGGCGCCCAGCACGCCGATCTTCGCGCCCGGGTAGAAGCTGAGCGAGATGTTCTCGAGCACCGTGCGATCGGGTGGGTAGTGCCGGGCCAGTTTGTAACAGGTGTAGATGAATTCGTGCGCCATCAGGATCCTCCGCGGTGCCCGTGAGGCTACTGCCGGGGCGCAGCCACGGATGAGGTGGCCGGGAAGGTGAACGGATCACACGTCGCCCGCCGCAGTGGTGCTACGTTCGGCCCGTTTCCTGCATCGTCAGGTCGTCATCAACAGGGGAGTTATCTCAATGCTCGCATACGACGGTTTCTTCAGTCGGGCCGCACTCGGCAACTTCGGCTTCCGGTGGCTGCACATCCTGGGCGGCATCATGTGGATCGGGTTGCTCTACTACTTCAACTTCGTGCAGGTGCCGGCCTTCGCCGCGTTCGGCGACGAGGCCCGCGCCCGCAACATCGCCATCGACAAGGTGGCCCGCAAGGCGTTGTGGTGGTTCCGGTGGGCGGCCGTGTTCACGTTCGTCACGGGCATCCTCATCACACTCGTCACCGAGAACTACTTCAGTGACGGCTTCGGCAAGAACGCCGGTGGCATCGCCATCAGCGCGGGCATGCTGCTGGGCACCATCATGATGCTCAACGTGTGGGGCGTCATCTGGCGCAACCAGAAGACCGTGCTGGCCAACGCAGTGAACGTGCTCGGTGGCGGCGAGGCCGACCCGGCCG
>JBAXSU010000062.1:0-16754 GCA_037130535.1 Actinomycetota bacterium | reverse complement strand
GCGCAGCGCATCGAAGCCGGTCGACATGGTCTTCGGCGTCCAGCCCATGAAGCGGTGGTTCTCGGGCATGTACGGGAACAACTTCACCGTGAGTTCGGTGATGTAGCACAGCGCGCCCTCGTTGCCGATGACGATGTGGCGGATGTCGGGGCCGGCGGCGCGGCGTGGCACGTTCTTGATGCGGCTCACCTGCCCACCGGGGAACACCACCTCACAACCGACCACCATGTCTTCGATCCCGCCGTACAGGGTGCTGAACTGGCCGATGCTGCGGGTGGCGGTGAGTCCGCCCATGCTGGCGATGGGCTTCGACTGCGGCGAGTGGCCGGTGGTGAGGCCCACCTTGCGCACCTCGTCTTCCAGCGCCTGCAGCGGCACCCCGCACTCGACGGTGGCCTGCATGTTGTAGGCGTCGATGGAGATGATGCGGTTCATCTGCGAGCCGTCGACGACGATCGAGTTCTCGACGCCGCTCTCGAGGCCACCCTCGGTAGCGGTGCCGCCGGTGCGGGCCACGACGTTCACCCGGTGCTCGTCGGCGAAGGCCAGCACGCGGGCCACCTCGTCGGTGCTGCGCACCATCACCACCGCAGCCGGCATCAGCATCGTGTGCACGCCGAAAATGTTCTGCAGCTTGCGGAAGTTGTCGACGCTGGCCCGCTTCAGTTCGGCCTCGTCGGTGATGACTTGGGCCGGGGCGAGCAGTTGCTGGAGGTGTTCGACGATGGTTTCACGGGTGAGTGACATGGTGGGGTCCTTCGAGTGGGTGAGGGTCGTGGTTGAGAGGGGTCAGTGGAAGATCGGGTAGGCGAGCTGATACAGCGGGTCGGTGGCGGCGCGGATGCTGGGGTACACAGTCTCGTTCAACTGCGCGTACACGACGCCGTTCGCCGCGTCGGGCGCGAACGATTCGCGGGGCGATGCCATGCGCGCCGCCGCGGTGGCGATGTCGGGATGCACGCCGGTGGCCGCCGCGGCGCAGATGGCTGCGCCCAGGCTGGCACCGCTGGCACCGGTGCTGCGTGAAGCGGTGATGCCGAACACGTCGGCGAAGATGTGCATGAACAGCGGGCTGCGCGATCCACCCCCGGACACGACGATCTCGTCGAGGGCGATATCCAACTCGGCGCACATCGCGTCGACGTGGTGCTTCATCGTGAGTGCGATCGCCTCGAGGATGGAGCGGTAGACGTGGCCGCGGGTGTGGCGGGCGTCGAAGCCCAGCATCGTGCCCTTGCGGAACGGCTTGTCGCCCGGCGCCAGCCAGTCGAGCACGGTCATCAGCCCGTCGCTGCCGGCGGGCACCTGCGCGGCTTCACGCTCGAGGTACTCCTCGCGGCTCAATCCGAGCGACACGGCACGTTCGGCCATCTCGTCACCCAGCAGGTCGAGGAACCAGGTGAGCGTCCACATGCCGCGGCGCACTCCCCCGCTCTCGTACAGGTACCGGTGCGGCAGGCACGCGAAGTTGGTCCAGAAGTTTGCGGGCGACGGGTGGTTCTCGTGGCCGTGCACCATGGCAGCGATGTAGGTGCCGAGCGACACCAGCGCCGTTGTCTCGCCGAGACTTCCCGAACCGAGCATCTCGACGGCCTTGTCGTTGGCGGTGTGCACCACCGGCACACCGGCCGGGATGGCCGTGGCAGCGGCAGCCGCGGGCGTGAGGGGGCCGATGATCTCGCCCGGCATCTGCAACTCGAACAGTTGCTCGCGGCGCACGCCGAACTGCTCGTACAGCGCCGGGTCGTCGCTCCACTGCCAGGTGTCGGTGTCGATGGGCCACTGCAGGATGATGTTGTTGGCGGCGGTGTCGACGAAGCGGCCGGTGAACCGGTGGGCGATGTAGCCCGACGCCGTGGTGGCGTAGGCGAGCCGCGGATCGTCGGGCAGGTAGGGGCGATAGGCGCGCTCGTCCATCCAGCTCATCACCGGCTCGACCAGTTCGCCCTGTGCATCGACGAACGCCTTGCAGCAGCGGATCGGGCAGATGCCCACCCCGGCGATGTCGGCCGGGTCGCCCGTGAACGCAGCCATGGCCTGACGGCTGGCCGAGACAATGGCGGTCCACAGGTCGTCGTCGGGATGCAGTGCCACGCCGTGGCGGGGCCGGCTCATCGGCCGCAGCATCTGCTGGGCACTGGCCACCACGGTGCCGGCGGCGTCGACCACCACAACCTTGGCACTCTGCGTCCCGCAGTCGATCCCGATCAGGTAGGGCCCGGCCATGGTTGTGTCCTGTCCTCGTGCCGCGTCTCAGCGGACGAGGTAGCCGCCGTCGACGGCGAGGATGTGCCCGTTCACGTAGTCGCTCGCCCGGCTGGCGAGGAACACCACGGTGCCCATCAGGTCGGCCACGTCGCCCCAGCGCCCAGCGGGGATGTGATCGAGCACGCGCTGGTTGCTCTCGGGGTTGCTGCGGGTGTTGGTGGTGATGGCCGTGGCGTAGTAGCCGGGGGCGATGCCGTTCACCTGGATGTCGTGCATGGCCAGCTCGTCGCAATAGGCCTTGGTCAGGCCCGCGATGCCGTGCTTGGTCGCGGCGTACGCCGACGACAGGCGGCCGCCGAGGAAGCTGAACATCGAGCAGATGTTGATGATCTTGCCGCTGCGCTGAGGCACCATCTTCTGGGCCGCTTCGTAGCTCATCTCGAACGCAGCGGTGAGGTTGACGGCCACGGTGGCATCCCACTTGTCGCGGCCGAACTCGAGCACCTCGCCGAGCGGGCAGATGCCGGCGGAGTTGACGAGGATGTCGATCGAGCCCAGGCGAGCGACGCATTCGTCGATCACCTGGCGGGGCACACCGTCGGCGGTGATGTCGGCCACCATGAACTCGTAGCGTCGGCCGACGCCCTCGACGAGGCGCCGGGTGGTGCCGTCGTCGTCGGCCAGGCTGGGCACGAACACGTTGGCCCCGGCCTTCGCGAGGGCGAGTGTGAACGACTGGCCGAGGCCGGTGTTGCCACCGGTGACGATGGCGTTCTTGCCCGCGAGACTGAAGAAGTCCATCGAGAATTCGGTGATGTCCATGCGTGCATTCCTCCGTACTGAACCAAGCCGATGCTAGTGCGGGGGCCTCTCGCGAAACGGAACGCGCGTACCGGGATTGAGGTGCGAGAACGCAAACGGCGGCACACGACGGTGTGATCAACTGGGGGCATGCCCCATGGCGCACTGACCGACGAAGAGCGCTACCACTTCGACCTCTACGGCTACGTGGTGCGCCGCAACGTACTGAGCAGCGGCGAGGTGCGCCGCCTGCACCTCGAGATCGATGCGCTGGGGTTACCGCCGGCCGCCACCTCGATCCAGTCGCAGCGGTTCGTCGGCGTGCTCGAGGCGGGCGGACTGATGCGCGACCTCATCGACGACGACGCCGCCATCGACGTGATGCGCGAACTGTGCGGCCCCCACGTGCGTCTCGACCACGCCTACGGCATCGTGATGGCGCCCGATACGGCCGGCCTCGGCCTGCACGGCGGTGCCCTGCCGTTCGACCCTGCGCAGTACTACCTGGTCGAGAACGGCCACATCCATTGCGGACTCACGGTGGTGCAGTGGGCCGTCTCGGATCACCCACGCGGCCAGGGCGGGTTCTGCTGTGTGCCGGGTTCGCACAAGGCCAACTTCCGGATGCCGGCCTCGATCGATCTCGACGATCCGATCGTCGTCGAGGTGCCATTGGCGCCGGGCGACATGGTGGTGTTCACCGAGGCGCTCACCCACGGCACGCTGCCCTGGACCGCCGGCCACGAGCGTCGCAGCCTGCTGTACAAGTACTCGCCCGGCCCCACGTCGTGGTCGGCGCGGCCACCGTGCCGGCCCGAGGTGCTGGCCGAACTCACCGACCGCCAGCGCCGCCTGTGCGCCCCGCCCTCGGTGGCCGAACACCCCGTGGTGTAGGCCGACGTGTCTACTCGTCGATCGGTGGGCCGGGATTCCTCATTCGGCGCCGCCGTACGAGGGCGACGGTGGCGAGCGCTGCAGCGACCACCACACCGAACAGGGTGGTGAGCGAGGAGACGGTCTCCATCTGCCCAGCCTCGACGCGGAGTACGACCTCGTTCTCGGTCGGCACGACCACCATCCAGTTGGGCGCGGCCCGCCACGGTCCTGCCGCTCCGTCTGCAACCCACGTGGGGTACCACGACACCCGTACGAGCACCGGGACGCCAACGGTGTCGACCCGGAAGCGGATCGAGTCATCGCCGAGCAGCACGTCGGTCACCTGCACCGACTCGTCGCCGGCTGCACCCTCGGGCAAGGGAGCGTCGGCGTCCTCCCAACTGGCGCGCTGCCAGGTTGCCGGTCCGTCGGGCGAGAATCTCCGCAGCGACGGGTCGGTAGCGATGAACCACTGCATCGACGCATCGGCCCACGACACCTTGCTGTCGATCGATGGGTCGACGAGCGGCTGCGCTGCGAGCGGCTCGACGAGCCGGGTGCCCTCCACATGGAACAGCACCCATGGCCCGACCGCAGCGAGTTCGGTGAGGCCGTCGGTGCTGCGGGCGACCTCGATGATCTCCGGGGAGAGGGCCAGGTAGTAGGTGGCACCGAGTTCGCGTAGGTACCGAACCGCCACGTCGAGATCCGGCTGTTGCTCGTACGGAAGATCTCCGAAGTATCGCTCGCCGCGCAGCGACCACGATGTCTCTGCCACGAACTGGAGGTTGGAGACCGGTGCACCCGTGACGAGGCCGTTCACCACCGACACGCAGCCGTCCGTCTCGGCAGGAAGGAGTTGGAGCGCGTAGACCGATCCGTAGCGGCTCGTCGGGTCGAACTCGTATCCGAGTCGGCCGCATCCGTTGTCGGCGGTTGCTTCATCGAGCGTGCGCACCAGTTGTTGGAACTCGTCGTAGTACGGGCCTCGTTCCAAGCCACCGAAGCTGAGCAACTGCACCTGTTGCAGCGACGTCAACTCTCGGGTCGGCCCGACAAGCCATGTTGCATCAAGCGTCAGCTTCCACCCGCCGAGCGTCGTCGTCGTCCGACTGTCGAACGGCAAGGTACCCATGTTCCACGAGATCGCGAAGAGCACGCAGAGCGTCAGCACCGACGCCCCGACGGCACGAACTCGATCGGCAGTCTGGCCGCGCGCCAGCAGCTGGACAACCGCCGCGGCTCCGAGCCCGACGAACACCATCCGAAACAGGTTCCAGTATGGGAGGAAGCGCACGTTGCCGAGCGCGTCCACGCGCAGGAAGGGAACGATGACCAGACAGACACCCGTCACGACGAGGAGAGCGATCAGCGGTCGTTGACGTTTGCGGATCACATCCACGACACCGGCGATCGCCAACACCCCGAAGAGCAGTTCCCATCCGGTCGAGAACGGGAAGAGCATGTGGGCGAAGTCGGTGCGTCGCGTAAAGTTGCCATCGATCGCTGCCTCCCCATACCACAGGAACGGTACATACCAGTAGGCCGCGATGAGGCCGGCGACAGCGACGGTGACGGCGCTCGTCCGGAGGGTCGAACGCCACTGGGCAGGTGGTTGGACGCACGCCATCGCAAGAACTCCGATGAGCATGACGATGCCGGCGATCGGATGGCACAGCAGGGCAGCGGCGACGAGTACCACTGCGCCTGGCAGGAGACGGTGCCGCCGGAGGTCGGCCGCGACGACGCCGAGACCGAACACCACCATGACGAGCCCCCATGCAAACGGGAACTCACCCGTGACCGTCGAGCCGATGTTGCCCCCGAAGCTCGTCTGCGAACTGTCGAAGAGAAACAGCAGCGACGCGGCTGCGGCGAGCACTCGTTGGATGTGGTCGAGACCGAAACGCGCGCACATCACGTAGACGGCGACCGGGACGAGCATGAGCGGGATCACTGCCGCGAGCTTGAGGGCGATCGCCGCCGGGAACAGCACATCGAGCATCGCGACGAAAAGCGCCGGCAGTGAGATGTAGAAGCGGTAGGCCGGGAACCCAGCGCTCCACTGCATCGACCAACCGCTCATGAGCCCGTGGTCCCAGAAGTGCTTCGTGACGAACCCGACGAGTCCGTTGTGAACGATCAGGTCGCCTGCGACCGGTCGGGTATCGGTGAAGATCAGCCTCGGTCCGAGATGAACGAAGAGGAACACACACACGGCTGTCATGGCGCCTATGGCCCACCACCGCCCGTCACGTCGCCGTCGACGTGACGCCAGCTCCGCAGCCTGCAGGCCATCGGTTCCGTGCGTTCGAGACGCAGACCTACGGGAAGTCGGCACCCAAAGAGCGTAATGAGGACAAGTGAACGAGAGGTGACCTCTCGATGACCAAACGCTCGGTCTCTTCGGGTCGGCCTCCCAACCGTCGGTCAGGGCCGCACCGACGCGAACACCGCGTGAGCCCGCTCGACCGGGTCGGGGTAGGTGTCGCGCAACCAGGCCGAGCGCACCTCGAACGAGATCGGCACCTCGGGCACCTCGGCCAGCAGGCGCTCGAGCGGCAGCTCCCCCTCACCTGGCAGGAGCCGTTCGTGCAGGGCCTCGCGGATGAGCCCCATCGGCGACAGATCGTTGGGCGGTACGCCTGCATCGCACAGCTGCAGATACGGCAACCGACCTGCCGGCGCGGAACGTAACGCCTCAGGCGACTCACCAGCGCGAGCCAGATGCAGCGCGTCGACGAGCACACCCACCGCCGGGTGCGCGACCGAGTCGACGATCGCACTCGCCTGGGCGAAGGAGCGCACCCCCAGCGCGGGAAGGAACTCGAGCACCAGCGTCACCGCCGAGCCCTCCAGCCGACCGGCAAGTGCTGCCAGCCGCGCCGCCACAGCACCGTTGTCGGCTTCACGGCTGGCCACCAGCACATGGCGTGCGCCCAGTTCGATGGCCGCGTCGACGATCGCCTCGCCGTGGTCGTCGGCCGAGCCGAGCATGATCGGCTCGACATCGAGTGCGATCAGGCCGTGGAACGCCAGCCGGGCCGCCACCGCGCGCAACACCTGCGGCGACCAGGTGGGGGGATCGAACCACACGCCCACTGCGGGAAAGCCTGCCTCGGCAGCCGCATCGACCACCTCGGCCGGCGCGAACTCGGGCACCGTCCCAGCGGCCAGCGACAGCAGCCGGGAACCCGCCTGCGGCCGACGGTCGGGCACATTCACATGTTCGTCCACGCCCCGACCGTACTGTGTGGCGCGGTGCACGCGCCGCGGCGAGTGGCTCAGCCCTGCTGGGCCTGGAACACGCCGGCAGCCGTGAAGTCGCCACGCCACTCGATTCCGTCGAGGGCGAAGTCGGGGGCGGCAACCAGGTTCCCGTCATCGAGCACGATGTACACCTCGTCGCCGGGGCGCGGCGCGCAGCCCGTGTTGGTGGCAACTGCATCGATGCGATCGGCACGGTCGTACGACACCATCGCAATTCGAGGAACGCGCACCTCGAGCGCCTGGCTCACCTCGCCACCGCTGCTGCCGGCCGTCGACACCTGAGCCCTGGTCTCGGCCGACTCATCGGAGACGCACGCTGTCCGTTCGATCAAGGTCGGTCGAAGTGCTGCAGCCGCTGCAGCCGGGTCAGACAGAGCAGAGGGTGCCGATGCGCTGCGCCCGATACCGAACGCCGGAAACGCAACAGCCCCCGTCGCCAGTACCACTGCACCCGACCAGACCGCTGCTCGTACCGTGTGGCGCACTGTCGGCCCTCCTCGTGGTGACACGAGGGAGATCGGCAGCGAGCCGGATTACCTAGAGGGACCTTGGTCCGAATCGACTCAGATTCACCCGTACGGGGGATGTTCGGGGGTGAGGGGCGGACTACCCCACCGACGCCAGGTCATCAGCAACCTGGTCGGCGGCGGCATCGGCCGCAGCGGCCGCTGCGGCCTGGGCCTCGCTGCGTTCCGCATGCCGCCGCATCAGTCGTCGGCCGACGAACACCGACAGACTCAGCACGGCAACCGCAAGCAACAGGATCAGCAGCACCGGACGGTGCTGGGTGGTCGTGGAGCCGACCAATGCAGGCCCCGCACCGATCACGTCGACAGCCCACTCGACCGAGCCGAACGACGGAGTGGGGATCACCGCCAGCACCGACGTGGTCCACGTCTGGCCAGGCGCAATGGGCGGTGCGTTGCCGAGGTCGAATGACACCACAGCGTTCTGGTCGGAATCGAACGCCGAGCCGCGGGCGAGCACTGCGCTCAGGGTCTCGGGCGAACGGTTGCGCACCACGAGCGTCACCTCGTAGGTGGTGTCGCCACCGAGCGAGGCCACCAACCCATCGACGAACCCGGACGGTTGTTCGCGGGCCGTCACCACGGCATCCACTTGACCAGCCAGCGTCGGCGCCTCGGTGAGCGGGCCGACAGGATGGCCGATCACCTCGAATGGCACCAACGCTATTTCGGCCTGATCGGCCCCTACCACGCGCACCACACAGGGGCACGCTGTCGGCGGTGCGGCGATCGGCATCGTGAAACGGCTGACAAGCGCGTCGGTGAGTTCGTTGCCCTCGCTCGCAGACATCTCGCAATCAGATGAACCCCGCAGTGCGTTGTTGCCGCACACCGACGCGGTGACATAGGGCGACGCGAATCCGCTGATCTGCAACGTCACCTGGTCGCCAGGCTCTGCCTTTCCGGGACGAATCTGGACCGTCGGACCGGTCGTGCTGCCGACGGGCGGCGCTTCGTCGACGCGGGGCACCCCCAGCACGCACAGCAACGACAACAGAGCGGCTCGCCGCTGAGGTCGCGTACTGCGGGGCTGGCGGCTCATTGCAGTTGCGGCTGATTCGTACGGTCGACGGGAGGCGGCGGCACGCCTGTGTCGCTGGGCTGGTCGTCGAGACGGCGATGACGACGCACCGCTCGTACCAGCATGGTGGCCACGAACGCCAGCAACAGCAACAGCAGCACAGTGACGGGGACGGCGAGGAAACTGGCCACTCCTCGTGCCGCCGGTGTCTCACCGACCGACGAGAAGGTCTTCGGTTCGATGCTCACCTCTGCCTTCATGAAGAACAGCGCGGGGACACCTTCGACCCGCGTGGTGATGGTGACATCCTGGCCGGGCAGCAGCGGTGTGATCTCCGGCAGGGTGACCGTGGTGCCACCCAGCCCGAACGGGCCCGACACCTTCACCGTCGGAACCCCGCCGAGACGCACATTGCCCCGGTTCTCCACCCGGAACGAAACATCTGCGGCGCCGGAGAACGAATTGACTGCGTAATCGTACGAGGCCGTGATGTCGGCATCGGCCACGGCGAACTTTGCGTTGAGCGCCCCGTTCACCTGGAGGTAGACCCGGGTGCCGGTGCGCCGCTCGACGTTGATGATCTGCTCGTTGCCGGTCTCGGACTGGGTGGTGGAGGCTGTGGTGACGGCTGCGACGATGCCACCGATGTGATCGCCCGCCGTGGCGTCGAGCGGCACGGTGATGGTGATCGGAATGGTGGCCTGCTTCATCGGCTCCAGGGTGACGCTGGTGGCACCGAGCGACACCCAACTCCCCACGTCGACGGGCACCTCATTGCGCGACAGCAGGTCGAACTCGCCGTCGTCGTTGTTGAGCGCATCGGTGGCGTAGATGTCGAACGTGGTCGTGACATTGCCGAAGTTGTACACGATCACGCTGTCTTGGATGGCGGTACCGGGCGCCACCTGGTAGGTGAGGTTGGGTCGGCTGCCTGCATCGCCGCCGTCGGGGCCGCCGCCGGGGGTGAGCGTCCAACTCTGGACTGCGCCGGTGGCGCCTCCGGCGTCGTCGACAGGCGTGGTGTCGGTGGGAGCGTTCGGGTCGGTGGGTTCACCCGGGGCTGCGGCAGCGGAAGGCACCAGGCAGCCGAGCACCGCAACGGTACCGACGATGGTGGCGAGGAGGCGGCGGAACATGGAAGACATCCTGTCGATGGAAGCCGGTCGGGTCGCAGCGCGCACAGTCGCAGGACGACGTGAACCTACTCAGTGCTCGCAACGAGCAGATGAACGGCGACCGACCAGTGCATGACGAATCCGTGGACGACACCCGAATCCGCCGGACACCGAAACGCCGAACGCGGCGAGGGGGTGGGCTGCCCGTAGGCCGCCCACCCCCTCACTCGGGTTGCTTGATTCGGTTGCTACCTGATCACTGGATCAGATGGTGGTGAAGGTGAGCGTACCCGTGTAGGTGCCGGCGTCGGCGGTCACCGGGATCAGCAGCCGCAGACGGGCGTCGAGCACGGCCATGCCGAGGCTCTTGCCAATGGTCGACTTGGCCAGCGAGTTGGCCCGGGTGCCCAGCGTGTTCGGTGCAGCAGCTTCGCCACCGCTGGCAGCAATGCCGTCAGCCTGGGCAGCGTCGTTGGTTGCACCGTTGGGGCCGAGGCCCGCAGTGCTGCTGCTCGCGACCGGCTGACGAACGTCGCCGGCGAGCACCTCCATGTTGTAGCCATCGAGGTTGGCCAGCGAATCCCAGGTCACCTCGGGGTTCCAGCCGAGCAGGTTGCCGCTGAACGTGTCGTTGGCGTCGGAGGTCGAGGTGAAGTTGCTCATCTTGCCGTTGAGCGTCCAGCCACCGTCGATGTCCTGGGTGTTCACCACGCTGAGCTGGTTGATCCGGCCCGTCGTGGCGAAGTACTGACCAGCGTTGGCGCCGTTGGTGATCAACTTGCCGATACCGAGGTTGATGTCGCAGTTGGTGTTGCTGGTGTAAACGGCGTTGGGCGTACCCTGAGCCGGGGTAGCCACGGCGCCCAGGCCGGTGATGTCGACCACCGGGTAGGGGTAGCCGTCGTAGGCCGGGCCGTACACATCGGCGGACTTGCCGTCGTTGCGGTTGGGGTCGGTCTGGGGGGCACCGCTCGACGGCAGGGTCGTGACACCGTTGGCGTCCCATGCGTACACGGCGGGGGTGCCCGACGGGTCAGCACCGGTGGTGGCCGGGATGGCGGGCAGGTTGCCCATCTGCGGGTCGTTGTACGCTGCTGCCGAACCCATCACGCCGCACTTCTGGGTGAGCACGAGGGCGCCAGCCGGGCGAACGACGGTGATGTTCTGAATGAGCAGCTGAGCCGACTGCGACGAGCCCGCCACCGACGCCGAGGTGACGTCGACGAACGGTGCGGCGTAATCAGCCAACACCCGGAAGTAGTACGTGCCCACGGGGAGGGTGAACTCCTTGGTGAGCGTCGTGCTCGAAACGTCGCCGTTGGGCGAAGCGCAGGCCGCAGGCGTGGTGCCAGTGAAGTTGGCCGCAGTGTTGCACGAGACGGTGAAGCCGTTCAACGTCGCGCCTGCCGGCACGGAGTTGGTCCAGTTCACCGTCACCTTGCCTGCAGCTCCCGTCGTCGACACAGCCGGGGCGGTAGCCGGCGGCGGGGCCACGACCGAGGTGGTGACCGTGTTCGACACCTTCGAGCCGTTGGCATTGGTCGCCGTCACGGTCACGTCGTACACCTTGCCGTTCACGACGCCATCGGCCGAGGTGAGCTCGAAGGCTGCACCCGCGGTGGCTGCCTTCGGCCCCACCGTGCTGCCGCCGCCCTGCGGGACAGCGGTCACGGTGTAGCCCGACACGGCAGGGTCGCCGGTCGCAGCAGTGAAGGAGATGCCGGTGATCTTGGCGTTGTCGACGCCACCAACCGTGAGGACGGGTGCCGAGGGCAGCGTGCCCTTGACCCAGTTGAAGGTGGTGCCATCGGAGTCCTTGGCGACGATGCTCGTCTGCCAGTACTTCTCGGTGACGCCGTCCTTGGTGCAGGCGTAACCGATCTTGTACTCACCATTGGTGACCAGGTTGGCAATGGCGCCGAAGCTGAGGTTGGCCGGGATCGGGGTGATGAGACCATCGCCGAGACCCGGGCTCTTCGACACCTGCGGCGAACCGCTCGACGAGAACAGCGGCTGGGCAAACGCCACGCCACTCGGAGCGATCGGGCCGCCCGAGTTGTACGTGAGGGTTGCCACGTCTACCGAAGCGGGCACCATGTAGCTGGTCCACTTGTAGCCGGCAATGCCGTCGCCGGGGCACGTGTTCGTGCCGGCGGCGAGCGTGCTGCCGTTCGAGGACAGGGTGAGCTGGAAGCTGGATGTGCCGGTGCCTGATGCCTGGGCCAGGTTCTGGCCAGTGGTGGCTGCAGTGCCGGCCGGGAGGGCCGAGGCTGCGGAACTGACCAGGGCTACGGTCGAGACGGCGGCAAGAGCCGCTGCCATCGCCGCCACCTTGGTCAGGCGGTTAGTGGTACGCATGGAGTGATGAGTCCTTTGTGAGTGTGTGGTTTGAGTTGTTGTTCGGTCGTGACGATTCACGGATCAGAGCTGACCCGAGATGAGGCTGCCCTTGATGGTGATCGCGCCACAGTCGGAAGCAGGCAGGAAGCCGAGCGCCTGGACGGTGGCCGTGTAGGGCGCGTTGCAGATGACGGCGTTGTTGCCCGCCGTGGCGTCGCTGTCGACGAACATGGCCTTCAGGTCGGCGTTGCCCGGTCCGGTGATGACCGAGGTCGGGAACACGTTGTACACCTTGCGGCCGAAGACGCTGTCGCTGAAGAACGCGCTCACCGGAGTGAGGTTCGGGGCGGTGCCGGTAACCGGGCTGCCGAGGTCGGTGCCCGAGCCGTTGTTGCTGATCGAGCCCATGCCCACGCCGGCAGGCGGCACCGGCGTGGCGTAGCCGTTGCTCTTCGCGATGAAGGCTCCGGCCGAGAAGCCGACGATCACCTGGTCGCCCGCGGCCACCAAGTCACCCTTGGCCTTCAGGTCGACACCGTCGTTCTCCTGGAGGCGACCACCTGCGAGTGCGTTGCACTCGGCCGTTCCGGTGGGCTCGGTGGCCGTGGTTGCGGTGGTAACCGTGTTCCAGAAGCTGTAGGTACCCGAGCTGGTCTGGATACCGCAGGGCACGATGCGCACGCCGTTGATGGTCTGCGGCCCGGTGGTGAACAACGTGGTCAACTGGGCACGAGTGAGCGAGGTCACCGCTGCACCGCCGCTGGCGCGGTAGTAGGCGAAGCTCACACCGTCACGGCCGAACGGGATGTAGGTGAGGACGGTGCCGGTGTCGCCCGAGGAGGGGCCCGACGACGAACGAGCGAAGTCGACGAGACCCGCCACGTCCTTCACGCCACCGCACTCGGCGCTGCCGTACTTGCCGCCGTCCATGGCGCGGCTGAGGGCACGACGGCCCGCAGACGAACCGTTCGGACGGGTGAAGCCGGGAGCACCGGTCTTGGTGGTGATGCAGTTGTCGCCCGCACCGGCCGTGGCGGCCGTGGCGTCGAACGAGATGACCTGACGACGGGTGTTGTCCTGGGCGAGTGCCGTGGTGGGGCTGAGCAGCGGCGTGAAGTACACGCCGTTCGTGCGGCCAGCCATGGCGTTCATGACGTCCTGGGTGGTGTCGGAGCCCACACCGATGAGTGCGCTCAACTGAGCGGGGTCGGCACTGGCGGAACCAGCCATCAGGCCTGCTCCCAGTGCAGTCAGGACGAGGCCGGCGGCCAACGCCTTCTTGGTCTTTGTAGTCAACATGGCGGTGTTGCGTTTCCCTTCGGGTTGTGCGGAGCTCAGCGCTCCGTCGCAACCCACCATGACATGTCAATCAGTCGTCAAGATTGAGCCAAGATGAACACAGAGCGTGATCTCCGAGTGTTCACCCGGCCGTTGCCGAACGCTCAGCCAAAGCGACCGTTCACGTAATCAAACGTGCGCGGATCCTGGGGCGAACCGAACATCGCCGCGGTCTGGCCGTGCTCGACGATCACACCCGGCGTGCCATGTTCTGCCAGGAAGAACGCGCACCGGTTCGACACGCGTGCGGCCTGCTGCATGTTGTGGGTGACGATCACGATCGTCACCTCCGACACGAGCTGCATGATCGTCTCTTCGATGCGTCGCGTCGACGTGGGGTCGAGCGCCGAGCACGGTTCGTCCATCAACAGCACCCGTGGCTTGATAGCCAGCGCTCGGGCGATGCACAGGCGCTGCTGCTGCCCACCCGACAGGCCGCCACCGGGCTGGCGAAGGCGGTCGCGGACCTCTTTCCAGAGACCGGCCTTGGTGAGGCACGACTCGACGATCTCGTCCTTGGCGGCCACGCTCGCCTTGGTGCCCGTGAGGCGCAGGCTGGCAATGACGTTGTCGTAGATCGACATCGCGGGGAACGGGTTGGGCTTCTGGAACACCATCCCGATCTCGCGTCGCGCGTCGGTCAGTTTCCGTTCCCGGTCGTAGACGTCGTGACCGTCGAGGAGCACCTCGCCCGCCATCGACGCCGACGGGATCATCTCGTGCATCCGGTTCAAGATGCGCAGGAACGTCGACTTGCCACAGCCCGATGGGCCGATCAGCGCCGTCACCTCTCCGGCCACCATCTCGAGCGACACCCTGTCGAGCACCTGGCGCGCACCGAACCACGCCGAGATCTCGCGGGCATCGATGCCGGCCAACGCGGCCAGACCCACCGGGCCGGCCAGGCTCACCGGGCCGGCCAGACCCACCGGGGCCATGGGCGGCGGCAACGTCGCTGCACGAGAGGGGTCGGGTGTTGCCGTCGTGATCACGGGAACCGGCTGCGTGATGGGGTAGGCCGTCACGATCGGCTCGGCCTCGACGATCGCCACTGGCGGCGGCGGCGGTGGGACTTCGATGCTCGGAGCGCGCTGGTAGACCACCTCGATCGCCGGGAACGACGCCAAGGCTTGGCGGAACTCGTGCACACAGTCAGGCGGCACCGACACGCCGAAATCGGTGAGGTCGGGCACCTCGATCACGGTCCACGGGCCGGTGGTGCCGTGGACGACGCGCACGATGTCGTCGATCGACCACGACCAGGCCACATCTCCGTCGGTGGCCGCAATCCGCGATGCACTCACGGTCACCAGTGCCGGGTGCAGGTCGACCACCAGGGCATCGTTGTGGCGGGCATCGCCATTGAGCAACTGCACGACAGCACCGCGCTGGAAGGTCGCGATCTCGCGGTCGCGCCCAGGCGAGCGCCAGGGTTCGGCGCTCTGGGAGATGTCGAAGGGATCGGTGGTCACAGCAGGTCGCTCCTCGAAACAGACACGGTCAGGTCACAGCAGATTGGGTAGCAGCCGAGCGATCTCGCCTGCCACGGCGAGGCCCACCAGCAGCAGCGGAGGCAGAAACACCAACCACGCCTGGGCGCGCCCCCAGCGGTGCCAACTCCAGACGGCGGCCAACGCCAGCAGAATGAGCAGTTGGAGCCAGAGCACCAGCGCCCACAGCGTGCTCGGGTCGCCGCGCAGCGCTTGCTCGTCGTCAGGGAGTGTGGCCGCCGTAGCGAACCGCGGCGGTCCACCGACGGCGCCCTGCAGCAGTTCGGCATCCACTCTGATCACACCGTCGGGAAGGTAGGCACGTCCGGCGGCCGTCACCAGCATCAGCCGACCCACATTCGCTGCCGGCGCTGCAGGAAGTGGGTCGCCGTCGGCGCGCACACCGATCACCGAGTAGTCGAACGTGCCTTGGGCAGTGGTTACTCGCACGAGGGTGCCGGGAGTCAGTTCGTTGATGCGAGAAAACGGCCCCCCGTATGCAGCACGGCGGCCGAAAACGATGC
Source organism: Actinomycetota bacterium (assembly GCA_037130535.1). Lineage (GTDB taxonomy): Bacteria > Actinomycetota > Acidimicrobiia > Acidimicrobiales > Ilumatobacteraceae > VFMC01. Next base: position 1,244 of record JBAXSU010000062.1, on the reverse strand, counting down.
TGGTGCCGATCTGCCCCGGCAGTGGTGTGTCGCGCCGGTGCCCGGGACCGTCGAGCAGCGCACGCGAGGTGGTGCCCTCCACCACTACTTCACGAAGATCGATCGAGGGGATCTCGAGAAAGGCCACCGGGGCACCGATCTCCAGATCGACACCATCGATGTCGGTGGGCCCGATCGGCGCTGTGCCAGCAGCGAGTTGCTCACGGAACAGATCGAACACTCGACCCTGGGCGGCCGAGTGTTGCAGTCCGCTGACCACGCTGAACTGCAGCAGCAGCGAGAGCGACAGCACGAACAACACCACCAGCACGGTGCGCGCAGTGTTCAGGCCCGGGCTGAGCGGAGGGATCTCGGTGGGCTTCTCGCGCTCGGGCCGAGGTGTACGCGTGCGCGGCGCGCGGTCGCCGTCGCGCTGCGCACCCCGCCGGAGAGCGTTGAACCGAGCGCCGAGGCTGGTGGTGGTTGCCGTCATCGTCGCTTGTCGGTCACCACCCGCACAGGGCGGGCGAGCAGAATGGAGATGCGGCCGAACGCCAGCAGCAGCACGGCCCAGAAGGCGATCAGGCCCGACGACGACGAACCTGTCGTCGGGAAATAGCTGGGCAGCGTGACAAAGCCGATCGTGGTCGTGGGGCCAGCGGCCCCGACGATCGTGGTGGTGCTGCTCAGCGCCGTCGTGGTGGTCGTCGGCCTCACCGTCGTCGTGGTCGCCCCTGCCACCGTCGTCGTCGTGGACCCGGCAACCGTGGTCGTGGTCGAGCCGGCAACTGTCGTCGTGGTCGAGCCGGCCACCGTCGTAGTGGTAGTTGTCGGCAGGGCCGACGCCACGAAATTGAAGCCAGTCGCCGTGGAGTCGCTCACCGTGATGCCGGTCTGCCAGTAGCGCTCGGTGTTGCCGTCCTTGGTGCAGGAATAGCCGATCTTGTACTGACCGTTCGGCACCGTCACGAAACCGACCAACGCACCGAAGCTGAAGTTGGCCGGGATCGGCGTGAGGAGAGCATCATTCAACGACGGCGTCTTCGCTACCTGCGGTGAACCGTTCGACGCGAACAGCGGCTGGGTGAAGGTCACCCCGGAAGGAGCGATCGGCCCGGTCGAGTTGTAGGTGAGGGTGGCCGCGTCGACCGAAGCGGGAACCATGAAGGTGTTCCACTTGAAGCCGGCAATGCCGTCGCCCGGGCACGATCTGAACGTCAAGCTCAGCGCGGTGCCCAACGTCGTCGCATTCGTCGTCGGCGGCG
>JBAXSU010000061.1:0-16816 GCA_037130535.1 Actinomycetota bacterium | reverse complement strand
CCGGCGAGGTGGTTGGGGTTGTTGGCGATGACGCCGACCGGGCGGCCCTCCACCCGCGCCAGCGCAGTGACCATGCCCAGGCCGAAGTCGCGGCGCAGTTCGAGCACCGACCCAGAGTCGAACATGCCCTCGATGACGGCGCGCACGTCGTAGCTGCGCTTGCGGTCCTCGGGGATGACATGGCGCAGCAGGCGTTGGTCGGGCACCTCCCACTGCGGCACCGGGCCCTGGAAGTAGCCGAGGTACTGCTTGGCCACCTGCACGGCTTCGACTTCATCGGCCACCACGATGTCGACCACACCGTTGGCACGCTGCACGTCGATGGGGCCGATCTCAGTGGGGGCGAACACGCCCAGGCCGCCACCTTCGATCATGGCCGGGCCGCCCATGCCGATGTTCGAGTCGACGGTGGCGATCACCACGTCGCAGCACCCGAGGATGGCGGCGTTACCGGCGAAGCAGTAGCCGGCGTTCACGCCCACCAGAGGCACCAGTCCGCTCAGTTCGGCGAAGTACAGGAAGGCGAGGCAGTCGAGGCCGCTCACGCCCGTCTGGTCGGTGTCGCCGGGCCGGCCTCCCCCACCCTCGGTGAAGAACACCACCGGAAGGCGCAACTGTTCGGCCACCTCGAACAGGCGGTCCTTCTTGCGGTGGTTCTGCGTGCCCTGCGTACCGGCCAACACCGTGTAGTCGTACGACATGGCCACCACCCGGGCGGCGTGGCCGTCGAACACGTGCCCGTTCACGGTGCCCACGCCACCGATCATGCCGTCGGCCGGTGTGCGCTCGACCAGTTCCTGTACGGGCCGGCGGCGGCGTTGGGCGGCGATGACCACCGGGCCGTACTCGACGAAACTGCCGGGGTCGACGAGGTCGGCGACGTTCTCGCGGGCCGTGCGGCGACCGACTGCGCGGCGACGAGCCACAGCGTCGGGACGGGCCTCGTCGTGGCCGAAACCGTGGCGGGCAAGCGTCTCGGCCAAGTCGGGCCTGATGCGGTCGGGGTCGTCGTCGACCGCCTCGACCACCTCCACCACGGACACCTCGCCGGGCGCCAGCAGCGCCACCGGCTCGCCCTCCCCCACGGTCTGGCCGACCTCGACGAGCAAGGCGTCGATGGCACCGCTGGCATCGGCCTCGATGGCGTGGTGCATCTTCATCGACTCGATCAGCATCACCTGCTGACCGGCGCGAACCTGTTGGCCCACCACGACGTCGACCGACACGATCGTCCCCTGCATCGGCGCCCGCAACTGCACTGTCCCCATGCGTCGCGACGGTAGCGTGCGCCCATGGTCGAGGCGCCATGAGCGAGCCAGTGGTGCTGGAGTTGGCCGGTCGACCGGTCACCATCAGCAACCCCGACAAACCGTTCTTCCCGGCGGTGGGGGTGACCAAGCTGGGCCTGGTCGAGTATTACCTCGCAGTCGAGTCCACCGTGATGCGCGCCATGCGCGACCGGCCGGTGATGCTGCAGCGCTTCCCCGACGGCGCCGGTGGCAAGTCGTTCTTCCAGAAGCGCATCCCCGCCGGCGCGCCCGAGTGGCTCACCACCACCGTCATGCGCACGCCGTACGGCACGCCGTCGAATGCCCTCGTCATCGCCGACATCGCGCATCTCGTGTGGGCCGTGAACCTCGGCTGCATCGGGTTCCATTCGTGGCCGGTGCGGGCCACCGACCCGACGCACACCGACGAGTTGCGCATCGACCTCGATCCCGGGCCCGGCACCACGTTCGACATGGCCCGCGAGGCTGCCGCCGAGACGAAACGGTTGCTCGACGAGCACCAGTTGCGCTCGTACGTCAAGACCACCGGCAGCCGCGGCCTGCACGTGTACGTGCGCCTCGCTCCGCAGTGGAACAGCCTCGCCGTGCGTGCTGCTGCGGTAGCGGTGGCCCGCGAACTCGAACGCCGACGGCCCGACCTCATCACTGCGGCCTGGTGGAAAGAGGAACGCGGCGCGCGCATCTTCGTCGACTTCAACCAGAACGCTCCGCACAAGACGGTGTTCGCGCCGTGGTCGGTGCGTGCCCGCGAGATGGCACCGGTGTCGTGCGGGTTCGCCTGGCCCGAACTCGACCGCATCGTGCCCGACGAACTCACCGTGCACACCGTGCCCGCCCGCCTGGCCGCCGACGGCGACCCGTGGCACGACATCGACCAGCACCCGCAGTCGCTGGAACCGCTGCTGGCCCTGGCCCGCCGCGACCGCGACGCGGGCCTACCCGATGCGCCCTGGCCGCCCGAGTACCCGAAGATGCCGGGCGAGGCCACCCGGGTGGCACCGAGCCGAGCCCGCAAACAGGCCGCCCCCCGCCACACCACCACCGAACCCACACCGGAGCAGCCATGACCGTCATCGAGCCCCGGCCTCATCCGGCGAACATCGACTTCGTCTGGGAACCCATCACCCGGGAACCCCGGCTGCTCACCGCCGAACAGGTGCGCCAGTTCAACGAACAGGGCTACGTGCTCGTGCCCGATGTCATCGAGGCCGACACAATCGCTGAGGTACGCGACGCGATCGACCGTTTGGAGGTGTTCTCGCCCACGTACGGACGCGACATCGACGGCACCCACATGGAGGTGGCCAACCGCGACGAGATCACGTTCACCATCTTCCTCGTGGCGCGCTGCGAGCCGGCACGGCGCTTCGCCCACCACCCTGCACTGGTGGGCATCTGCCACGACCTCGTCGGGCCCGACGTGCGCCTCTATTGGGACCAGGCCGTGTACAAGAAGCCCGAGCCGAACCGCGAGTTCCCCTGGCATCAGGACAACGGCTACACGTTCGTCGAGCCGCAGCAGTACCTCACCTGTTGGGTGCCGCTGGTCGACGCCACGCTCGACAACGGCTGCCCCTGGATCCTGCCGGGCCTGCACCGCGGCGGCACACTCGTGCACGAGGCGACCCCGGTGGGTTTCCAATGCCTCAGCGACGGCACGGGCGCTGTGCCGGTGGAAGCACCGGCGGGCAGCGTGGTGGTGTTCTCGTCGCTCACTCCGCACCGCACCGGCCCCAACCGCACCGACGCCGTACGCAAGAGCTACATCCTGCAGTACGCGCCCGACGGCGCCGAGGCCGTCGACACCGCAACGGGCACGCGCATCCGCCAGGACGACCCCACCCGCCAGTTCCCGGTGCTGCGCAAGGGCGCGGTACCGTCGGCCCCATGACCGCGACCAATCCGGGCGAAACCCGCAGCGCCGGCCCCAGCTATCAAGAACTCGTCGCCCGCGACACCGGCGACGTGCCCGTTGCACTGCGCAGCACGTCGTACCAGTACCAGGGCTCGGCCGATGTGGCGAAGAGTCGCTACACCTCACCGGCCTTCGCCGCCCTCGAGCACGACTACGTGTGGCGGCATACCTGGCAGATGGCCTGCCACGTCGACGAACTGCCCAAGCCCGGCAGTCACGTGGTGTACGACGTGGGCGACGAGTCGCTGCTGGTCACCCGCGGCTCCGACGGGCAGATCCGCGCGTTCCACAACGCCTGCCTGCACCGCGGCACCAAGCTGCGCACCGACGACGGCCGGGTGGCCTCGTTCCGCTGCCCGTTCCACGCCTGGACGTGGGACATCGACGGCAACCTGGCCGATCTGCCGTGCGAATGGGACTTCCCTCACGTGGCCGGCGACCCGGCTCGGCGCAACCTGCCCGAGGCCCAGGTGGCCGTGTGGCAGGGCTTCGTGATGGTGAACCTCGACCCGGCCGCCGAACCGTTCGAGCGCTACGCCCGAGTGCTCGTCGAGCACTTCCCGCAGTTCGATCTCGAGCAGCGCTACGTGGCGTTCCACGCCGTGAAGGAGGTGCCGGCCAACTGGAAGGTGGTGATGGAGGCCTTCGCCGAGGCGTACCACGTCATCGCCACCCATCCGCAGATCGTCGAGTTCTCGGCCGATGCGAACAGCGAGTACTCCATCTGGCCCGACGACCCGCATGTCACCCGGTTCGTCAACGCCTTCGCCGAGCAGAGCCCGCACCTGTCCGATCCCCTCAGCGAGCAGCAGGTGGCCGCCGCCTACCTGGCGTTCTCGGCCCGTTCGAAGGGTGCCACCGCGCCGGAGATCGGCGAGGGCGAATCGGCTCGCAGTGTGGTGGCGGGCATCTTCCGCGATCGCCTGTCGGCCGTGTACGGCGCCGACCTGTCGCAGGTGTCCGACACCGAGATGCTCGACGCCATTCTCTACAACATGTTCCCGGCGTTCGCGCCGTGGGCGGGCGTGGGCCAGCCGCTCGTGTACCGCTGGCGGCCGGGGCGCACGCCCGACACCTGCTTCATGGATGTCATCCGCATGGCCCCGGTGCCTGCCGACGGGGTTCGCCCCGCACCCGCTGCTCCCACGGTGCTCACGCTCGAGCAGTCGTGGAGCGAGGCACCGGGCATGGGCGGCCTCGCCGCCGTGTTCGAGCAAGACATGGCCAACCTGCCCAGGGTGCAGGCCGGGCTGAAGAGCAGCGGCAAGCGCACCGTCAGTTTCGGCAACTACCAGGAGGCGCGCCTGCGCCTGTTCCACCGCCTCATCGACCGGTACATCCTCGAGGGTCTCGCTGCCGATGGCCGCCCGCGCTCGGAGGCCGAGCCGTTCCTCGTCGCCGAGGGCTGATGCCTCTCGGCCTGCCTCCGGTCAGGTGTTGAACTCGGCCACCAGCGGGGCGTAGCGGTCCATCGCCGCCAGGGCACCGTCGCGGTCGAGTGCCGGCAGACCGAGCGCCACGAACGAGGTACCTGCATCGCGCAGTTCGGCGAGGTGCTCGCTCGTGGGCTTCGGGCCGAACACACCCAGCTGCAGCGTCGCCGGGTCGCGGTCGTGGTCGGCCGCGAACGCCTGCAGGCGCTGCCACTGATCGACGATCGCGTAGCGACCCTCGATGGGCATCCAGGCGTCGCCGTACTCGACGATGTGGCGGAAGTGCAGGTCGGTGGGCGACGCACCCACGACGATCGGCGGGTGGGGCTGCTGCACCGGCTTGGGCCACGACCACGACGCCTCGAAGTTCACGTACTCACCGGCGAAGCTGGCCTCGTCGCGGGTCCACAGTTCCTTGCAGGCCAGGATCTTCTCGCGCACCACCTTGCGGCGACGGCCGATGTCGACGCCGTGGCTCTCCATCTCCTCGTGGTTCCACCCGTACCCCACGCCGAACACGAATCGACCGTTCGACAGCTGGTCGAGCGTGGCCACCTCCTTCGCCAACCACAGCGGATCGCGCTGGGCCACCAGGGTGATGCCCGTGGCCAACTTGATCGACGTGGTGACAGCCGCAGCTGCGGCAAGAGCGAGGAACTGGTCATGCGTGCGCCAGTACTCCTCGGGCAGAGGCGGTGCGCCCTCGCGGCCGCCCCAGGGTGTCCGCCGCGACACCGGGATGTGCGAGTGCTCTGGGAACCACAGCGACCGGAAGCCCCTGGCCTCGGCTTCGCGGGCGAGCTCGACGGGCTGGATGCCCTTGTCGGTGGGGAAGATGACGAGGCCGATGTCCATGCCGCGACCGTAGCAAGGTTGCGTCCATCCCCCGACGGGTGACGGGCCGATCCCCCGACTGACCGACTGTCCACTCCTCGTCTTGGTGGCGTCAAGGACAGATCTACCGGACGGTATCCACGACGACATGTCGCCACGCATCGTGGTGAGACAACGGGGAGCAGACCAGGTGGCGTCACTCGACGAGGTGGTGATCATTCGAAATGACGAGGGGTTCGACCCCCTCTTGTTCCGCGACGTCGTCAAGCAGACCCGTCAAGCAGCGGCCACGAACTCGGCCACCCCGGCCCCGAAGCCGGCGCACCAGGCTGCGACAGCCCAGACTGCGACACCCCAGGACCAGGAGGCACCGACGCGCCGCCTCGTGATCGCCCTTCCGACCATGCGCCTCCCCGCTGCGCTGCGCATCGACAACGACCGATTCCTCCACGTGGCCATCGGGGTGTTGTCCACCATGCTGGTGGGCACCCTGGGCTGGAGCATGCGCGGCGGCCTCGAGTCGCTACTCCTCCGGTTCACCATGCCCGACCAGGTGGCGGCGCCGACGCAGCAGGCCGGCGTCGCTGGTGAAGGCGACCTGGTAAGCCTCTACGACGATTCGCTCACCGCCGGTACCGGGCGACGCGGCGACGACGACGGCGATGGCGCCGCCTCGGGTCCTGTCGATCGCACCGGCACCGAGCGGGTGTGGTCGAACCAGGGTCTTCTCGGCGACCCCGACACAGAGGGTGGCCCCGGCGTTCCCAGACCGGGCCCGAGCCGTATCGACTGGGGTGACGACCTCGACCACTCCGTCGTCAGCGTCGACTCGCTCGTCGCTTCGGCCGCTGCGGTCACGCCGACCGTGCCGTCCACCCAGCCCGAACCCCTGCCCACCGCACCCACTGAGCAGGTCGGCCCTGCAGGCAGCCGCGAGGTGCAGCGACGCGACGGCGCGATCGATCTCGTCGACATTCCGAGGCAGGCGCTTGCGCTTGGCATTCCGACGCCTGCCGAGCAGTCGCTCATCGACTCGCTCGCCGACCCAGCAGTCAGCCCGTTCATCGTCATCGACCGCACGGGTGTGATCGGCGAACCGAACCGCCGCTACGTCAACACCCCGCAGCGACTTGTCGACAGCGGTGTGCTCGACGATGGCACGGTGCAGCCTGGTGTGGCTTCACCCCCCTCCGTCGCCGCCGTCACCGTCGACGACGCAGCATCGGAAGCATCGCTGATCGCACAGCTCGAGCAGATGCCCGGCGTTCGCAGGGTCGTGCGCGTCGGCCCGGGACTGCTCGAGGTGATCTCCGACAGCGACGCCACCGGCCTCGACGGGCTGCCCGGGGTCGACCGAGTCGATGCCGACCTGTTGCTCGGTTATGCCGGCATCGCTCGAGCGCTGCCGACGTCGGGCGTTGGGTCGATCGCACCGCAGCAACACGCTGCACCCACTCCGGCCCGCTCGCCCGGCTCTTCTCCTGTCGTCGTGGCCGTGATCGACTCGGGCTTCGATCTCGACAACCCAGAACTCAGCCAGCAGTGGTGGAGCAACATCGACGAGGATTGCTTCAACGGCAACGACGACGACGGGAACGGATTCGTCGACGACTGTCGTGGCTGGGATTTCGGCCGTCACGATTCAGGCATCTCGCCCGAGCGACGCGACCCGGGCCGCAACCACGGCAACGAGGTGGCCTCTATCGTCGCGGCGGCACGCGACGGATACGGCATCGCCGGCGTCGCCCCAGGTGCCACGGTCATGCCTCTCAAGGTGAGCCGCTCGAACGGCACGGTCGCCATGTCGGCCGTCGCAGCGGCCATCGACTACGCGGTCGACAACGACGCCGACATCGTGAACATCTCGCTCATCACCCAGCCGGGTGTGCCACGCAGCAGCGTCCTCATACTCGAAGCGGCCGTGGCGCGTGCCGAGCGTGCCGGGGTGATGATCGTGACCGGCGCCGGGAACGACAGTCGCAACCTCACGCTCACACCGGCCTGGCCCGCCTCGTTCGCCAAGGCGTACGACAACGTGGTCACCGTCGGCGCAGGCCTCGGCGGCAACGATGCAGCACCGTTCTCGAGCGACGGCGAGGTGGTGTCGTACTACGCACCGGGGGTGAGTGTGGCCACCGTGGCCGGCAGCGGCGAGGTGGTGCTGCGCACAGGTACGTCGTACGCCGCCCCTGCCGTCAGCGGCCTGCTCGCTGTGGCGCTCCACGACCGGCCTGGTGCGTCAGTCGGCGAACTCCGCGCCGCTCTCGACAGTGCCTCAGTGGAGGTCGCCGGGCGTCGACATCTGCTCGAGTCGACCACGCGCGACACGGCCGTGGGCTCGATCAACCTGACCGACCCTGAGGCCGACCCACAAGCCGATAGGGCCGCAGATGGGTCGATGTCGCCCGACAACCGGTACGCCGGGTGGCGCACCGGGGGCTGGTGACACCGCGTCGGTAGGCTCGACCGGTGGTGAAGATCCCCGACGTCCCCTTCGAAGCCGCGCGCCGACGCACCTTCGCCATCATCAGCCACCCCGACGCGGGCAAGACCACCCTCACCGAGAAGTTCCTCCTCAACGCCGGGGCCGTGGTCACCGCCGGGTCGGTGAAGGCGAAGTCGGGTGGCCGCAGCGCCACCAGCGACTGGATGGAGCTCGAGCAGACCCGTGGCATCTCCATCACGTCGGCCGCGATGCAGTTCACCTACCGCGACCATGTGCTGAACCTGCTCGACACCCCGGGTCACCGCGACTTCAGCGAAGACACGTACCGGGTGTTGGCTGCGGTCGATGCGGTGGTGATGGTGCTCGACGCTGCCAAGGGCATCGAACCGCAGACCCTGAAGCTGTTCGAGGTGTGCCGCTCGCGCCATCTGCCGGTGCTGACGTTCCTCAACAAGTTCGACCGACCCAGCCGCGATCCGCTGGAACTGCTCGATGAGATCGAGACCCAGATCGATCTACGGCCCACGCCCATCACCTGGCCGGTGGGCGACGGCGACGACTTCGTCGGTGTCATCGACCGGCGACGCCAGGTGTTCAGCAAGTTCACCCGCACCGCTCGCGGCGCCACGATGGCACCAGAGGAGTTGTTGTCGTTCGACCAGGCCGGGGCAACGTTGGGGTCGGTGTGGCGCAAGGCGCTCGACGGCTGCGAGCTGCTCGAGGCCGTGGGTGCCGAACTCGACATGCCGTCGTTCCTCGCCGGTTCCTCCACCCCGGTGTTCGCCGGGTCGGCGCTCACCGACTTCGGTGTCCGTCATCTGCTCGACGCGGTCGTCGAACTGGTGCCGCCGCCGTCGCCGCGCCCCGACGCCTCCGGCGAAGAGCGCCCGGTCGACGCCGACTGCAGCGCCTTCGTGTTCAAGGTGCAGGCCAACATGGACAAGGCGCACCGCGACCGCCTCGCGTTCGCCCGCATCTGCAGCGGCCGCTTCGAGCGCGGCATGACCCTCACCATCGCCCGCACGGGCCGACCATTCGCCACGAAGTACGCCTCCACGGTGTTCGGGGCCGAGCGTTCGACGGTGGAAGAGGCCTTCCCCGGCGATGTGGTCGGCTTGGTGAACGCCACCGACCTGCGTATCGGCGACACGCTGTACGAGCACTCCCCCGTCACGTTCCCCGGTCTGCCGTCGTTCGCCCCCGAGTTGTTCACGGGCGCCCGCCCGCTCGACACCAGCAAGTCGAAGCAGTTCCGGCGGGGCCTCGAGGTGCTCGAGGAGGAGGGCGTCGTGCAGGTGCTGCGCGACCCCGACATGGGCGATGCGTCGCTCGTGCTGGCCGCCGTCGGCCAACTGCAGTTCGAGGTGTTCGCCCACCGCTTGGGCAGCGAGTTCAACGCACCGATCGAACTCACCGGTTCGCCCTACCAGGCCATCCGCGCCACCGATGCGGCCAGCGCCGATCGGCTGCGCGAGATCGGCGGTATCCGCATCCTGCGCCGCGGCAGCGATGGCGCCACGGTGGCGCTGTTCGAGAACCGCTACCGCCTGCAGCGCTTGCTGGCCGACGAACCCGAACTCACCCTCACCCCGCTCAACGAACTGGGCTGACGGCGCGGGCGCCGATCACGGCTGCACCGGGGGTGCCGTGACAAAAGGCGCCGGGGTGGTCACTGGTGCTGGCGTGATCGGCGGAGACGTGACAGGCGTTGAGGTGACCGGAGCCGACGTCACCGGAGCCGACGTCACCGGCGGCGGAACCGACGTCCTCGGCACCGACGTCACGGGCACCGACGTCACCGGAACCGACGTCCTCGGCACCGACGTCACCGGAACCGACGTCACCGGAACCGACGTACTGGGCAGCGACGTCACCGGCGGCGGCGCCGACGTCACTGGCACCGACGTGACTGGCGGCGGAACCGTCACAACGGACAGCGACGTAACCGGCGCCGACGTGACCGGAGCCGACACCACGGGATCGACCGTGGCCTCAGTGGTCGAGGTCACCGTCGTCGGCGTCGTCACGGTGGGGTTGCCCCCGTCGGGTGGGGACGGTGGGCGACCGTCACCGGTGAGGGCCTCGGCACAGGCCCTCAGCGCGCCCGGGTCGGGGCGTTCGAGCACTCCGACGACGACGCCGGCGGTGTCGGCGGCGAACAGGTCGCGACACGCTGGCACCGTCTCGTCGAGCGGCAGGCCGATGGCCCCGTCCTCCAGCGTCGAACGATCGACTCCGTAGAGGATCGAACCCAGCGGCGTGTCGAACAGCGTTCCGCCGTCGGTCGCCGGACCGACGGCGTCGATGATCTCGTCTGCGACGGTGCCCAGGGGCGACACATACCACGAACCGTCGATCTCAGCGACGGCGAGCGAGGGCAGCGCCATGAAGGCCGACGGACGCAGCGTCCCAGCTGCAATACCGAGAAGGCTTACAGGCCGGTTCGACCGACACCGGCGCCATACGTCGGTCGCCACCTGCTCCGTGTCGGCATCTGAAGCGATGCTCAACACATCGGCCGCGTCTGCGCCCGTCACCGTCAGGCACCCATTGCGCCATTCCAACCGCACGGGTACCGGGGCGGCGCCGCTTGGTGCATGCTCGGCGCCGACATCTGTCGAGTGATGACCGCGGTCGATGGTGCCCTCGAGCACGAAAGCGGTCACCCGCACCGTCGCCCGGTCGCCGGAGCGGTCGACCTGTAGCTCGACACCCGACAATGTCTGCTCATCGCCCGGCAGACGGGCCTCATCGAACCGATCCTGCAGTGCCGGCACCCACAGCGACGCGTAGCGCAGAAGGGCATCGCCCTCGCCCGGCGCGAAGGTGGTTGCGAGGCCGGCCGCATCACCATCGAGCAGATGTCGATAGAACGCCTCGGCAGCAGCCTCGGGGCCGGCCGCCCCCACCGGCACGACGGGCGGGTCGGTTGGGAACGGACTGCCAGAGCGTCGACGAATCGACTCGGCGATCGAGTACTGCAGACTCACGAACCAACGACCGTCGCGCTTCACCGTCGCAATGTGCACGTCAGCAGGGTCGGACGTGGTCGCCACCGAGCCGGCCACGGGCGTCACCACCGCCAGATCGGGGGCGAGTTCCTCGGTGTCAGATGCCTGATCGCTGAATGCATTGTTGATGCCCTGCAGGCGCTCCAGCAACAGCTCGTCACTGATGGCACCCTCCTGCTCGGCACCGCTGCGCCCCTCGTCGATACCTGCCTGGATCGCCGGCACCTCGGCGGGGTCGATCACGGCGATCACCTCGAGGAGGTCTTCACTCTGAAGCGCTGCCACCAGCTCGCTCACCGCGGCGGCAGGTGATATTGCACCGGCCGGGTCGCCATCGTTCGCCACGAAGACGGCCAAGGCTCCGGCACCCGCCATCACCGCCACGGTCGCGGCAACGGTCAGCAGCGAGCGGCCCCGTTTCGCCGTGGCGGCACGCCGAACGGCCACCTCGTCGACCACCCTCACAGCCGTCGGGGCATGGTCGGCGAGTTCGTGGAGGCGACGCCGCAGCAGTGCCTCGAACTCGTTATCGGGTCCGGTCAGATCGATGGGCTTGCGCGGGTTCATCGCCGGTACCTCACTTGATCACGGCACGAAGCTCGGCCAGGCCACGATGGATCAACGTGCGCACGGTGCCGACACGACACCCGATGAGATCGGCGATCTCCGCATCGGGAAGATCGCACAGGTACCGCAGCACGACGGCGGTGCGCTGCCGCTCGTTGAGCGCCCGGAGGGCGTCTTGCAGTTCGATGAGTCGACCGTCGAGGACCGGGTCGGGGGTATCGAGCCTGGGTGACCGCACCAGGCGCCGATGGATCGACCTGCACTGGTTCACCACAGCCACACGCAGGTAGGGAACCGGATTGTCGAGCTCGGCAATCCGCGGACCGACTCGACAGAAGACGTCGTGGACCACGTCTTCAGCAGCGGCTCCCGAGCCGGTGAGCACATAGGCGACGCGCAGCAACTCGCGGTAGGCCGAGGCGTACACGGCCTCGGCACCCGACCAATTCACGTTCGCCGGCGAAGGGAACGCGCCAGCCATCGAAGCGTTCACACCTCCTACCACGCACGAGCAGGGTGAACTGTTCCGAGAAATGTTCGAGCGTCACACAGCGGCGGCGGCCGGCCGCTCGACCGTGCCGTCGGGGCGACGGGCGAAGCGGAGCGGTTCGGGCCCGTGCACCGGGCCGTCGGCCGGCCAGGGCCAGCCGCCGAAGCGGGTGGCCTGGTAGTCGCGGAAGGCCTGCTCGACCCCGGCGCGGTCGTTCATCACGAACGGTCCGTACTGGGCCACCGGTTCGCCGATGGGGCGACCCTGCAGCACCAGGTACTCGCCACCGCGCTCGCTCGTCACGGTGACCGCGTCCTGGCACGCCAGCACGGCACCGTGGCCACTGGCCACCGCATCGCCGTCGAACGCCACGCCGTCGCCGTCGTACACGTAGACGACACGGATGGTGTCGGGGTGGTGGGCGGCAGGCATCGTCCACGACGTGCCAGCGTCGAGCCGCACGTTCCAGATGGCCACGTCGCTGTCGGGGCGCGACGCCCACGACCGCGGCGGTGCCGACGGGGGCACCAGCGAATCGACCGATCCGGCCACCACGGTGAGCTCGACGCCGTTGCCGGAGGTGTCGACGTACTCGGTGCGAGGCACATCATCGGCCCACAGCATGCTGAAGTGCGGCTCGGCGAACTTGTCGTCGCGGGGCAGGTTCATCCAGATCTGGAACAACTCAACAGTGTTCGGGGCCGTGTTGTCGAGCAGCGGGAACATCTCGGCGTGCACGATGCCGGCGCCGGCAGTGAGCCACTGCACGTCGCCGTTGCCGTAGCGGGCAGCCGCACCCAACGAGTCGGCGTGGTCGATCAGGCCACGCCGCACGAAGGTGACGGTCTCGAACCCGCGGTGCGGGTGCGCCGGGAAGCCGGGCACGGTGTCGCCGTGGTACATCCGCCACCCGTCGATACCGGCGAAGTCCTGCCCGATGTCGCGGCCCGCCAGGCTGGCGGCGGGCCCGAAGGCACCGTTGCCGGCCGGGTAGTGGTCGAGGTGGTGCACACAGAACAGGAACGGATCGACCGTGGGCCACTGGAACCCGATCTGGAAACGTTCCACCACCGGGCTCATGTCTCCCGACCCTGCAGTACTTGCGCTCGCAACATTCACCCCACCACCCTACCCACCCCCACCCCCGTTTGTGACCGCAGCCCCACCACAACCCGGCCCCACTCACAATCGCTGCACCGTCCCCCGGCCCCCACCCAGCATTTGTGACCGCAGCCCCACTAGAACCCGGCTCCGCTCACAAACGCCGAGGCCGCACCCGGCCCCACCCAGCGTTTGTGACCGCAGCCCCACTAGAACCCGGCCCCACTCACAAACGCCGCTCCGGCCCACCCGCGTTTGTGAGCGCAGGCCCGCTGCAACCCGGCTCTGCTCACAAACGCAGGGTTCGGCGGCGGCAGCAGCAGCGGGCGCAGCGGGGCGGGGCGGGGGTCAGCGGGGGCGGTCGGCGAGGATGCGTTGGGCGGCGAGCTTGCCGGGGCCGCCGCTGACGCAGCCGCCGGGATGAGTGCCCGAGCCGCACTGGTAGTAGCCGGCGATGGGCGTGCGGTACTGGTTCCAGCCCGGGGCGGGGCGGAAGAAGTACATCTGCGGGGCGAGGAACTCTCCGGCGAAGATGTTGCCCTCCGACAAACCCACCACCCGCTCGATGTCGGCGGGGGTGACCACCTCGCGCTGCAGCACCAGCGAACCGAACCCGGGGAAGAACGACTCGAGCGTGCGCTGCACGGTGTCGCCGAGGTTGGTGCGCTCGGCGTCCCAGTCGCTGCCCTTCAGTTGGTACGGCGTGTACTGCACGAAGCACGACATCACGTGCTTGCCCGGGGGCGCCATGTCGGGGTCGATGGTCGACTGGATGCAGCAGTCGAGGTACGGCCTGCTGCTGTACCAGCCGTACTTCGCCTCGTCGTAGGCCCGTTCGAGGTAGTCCATGCTGGGGGCGATGTTGGTGAACCCGCGGAACTGGTCGCCGCGCCCGGGAAGGCCGGGGAACGACGGCAGCGCGTCGAGTGCGAAGTTCACCTTCGACGACACACCTTGGAACCGGAAGCGGCTGATGTTCTCGACCAGGTCGTCGGGCAACTCGCGCGGGTCGACCAGCTCGGTGAAGGTGCGGCGCGGGTCGAGCGCGCTGACCACCGTGTCGGCGTGCAACTCGGTGCCGTCGGCCAGCACGATGCCCGTGGCGCGCCCGTTCGCGGTGACCACATGGCTGACGGCCGAATCGATGATGATCTCGGCACCGAACGACTGGGCCGCGCGGGCCAGCACCTGGGTGAAGCCACCGTTGCCGCCCTTGTGGAACCCCCACGAGCCGAAGTGGCCGTCCTGCTCGCCGATGCCGTGGAACAGCAGCACCAGGCCCGAGCCCTGCGACCGCGGCCCCACCTTCGAGCCGATGGTGCCCGACGAGGCGAGCAACCCCTTCAGCAGTTCGCCCTCAAAGTAGTCGTCGAGGAAGTCGGCGGCGCTGCCGGTGAGCAGTCGCACAGCGTTGTGCATCACCCGCTTCGGCAGACCACGCAGATGGCGGGCGAGGTCGGCCATCTGGGCGAGGTCGTCGGGCTCGGTGCCGAACAGGTTGGGCGGCGCGTTGTCGAACAACGGCTTCAGCGCTTGGCACACCTGCTCGATGTCGTGGCCGTACTGGTCGTAGGCGTCGGCATCGTGGCGCGAGTGGCGGGCGATCTGGCGCAGGTTCTCGTTGCGGTCGGCGCCCAGCAGCAGGTAGTCGCCGTTCTCCATCGGGGCGAACGAGTGCGGCATCATCAGCGGCAAGAAGCCGTGGCGCACCAGGTCGAGCTCTTGGATGATGTCGGGGCGCAGCAGGCTGAGCGCGTACGAGAACGTGGTGAAGTGGAAGCCGGGCCGCAGCTCTTCGGTGATGGCCGCGCCGCCCACGATGGGGCGCCGTTCGACGATGAGGGTGCGCAGGCCTGCCTTGGCGAGGTAGGCACCGTTCACCAGACCGTTGTGGCCGCCACCGATGACGATGGCGTCGTACGTGTTCGACGAGGTGGTGGGCATCTCAGGCCGTCTTTCTGGGCGGGTTGAACAGCGGCGGGCGGGCCACGGTGCAGGCCACGTTGTGATAGCGGTGGTCGATGGTGATCTCGAGGTGCACCCGCGAACCCGGGGTGCCGAGGTGCGGCCGCACCCGCGCCATGGCAATGTGCGACTGGAGCACCGGCGAGTACATGAAGCTGGTGGTGTAACCCACCCGCTCGCCAGCGTCGTCGTACAGCATCATCTCGTACACGATGGGGGTCTCGTCCTTGGGCGGGATGAGACCCGCCTCGCGGTACAGGCGGTTCCAGTCGGCCCAGTCGACGTGCAGCCCCACCATCGACCACCGCGAGGTGCCCTCGGCGATCGCTCGACGGATGGCGTCGCGGCCGATGAACGCACGATCGCTGGTGGCGATGTCGCGGAACATCCACCCGAAGCCAAGTTCCAGCGGCGTCGACCGCTGCTCGTCGGTGTAGGCGTAGCGGCTGGAGTGGAAGTCGATGTCGATGAGCACGAGACCGGCCTCGATGCGGCTCATCAGCAGCGCCTGCATTCCGGCGGGGATGCACCCGTGGCCACGACCGGCCTCGGCCACCACGTCGAACAGGGCCGAGGCGTCGGCGGCATCGACCCACACCTCGTAGCCGAGGTCGCCGGTGTAGCCGGTGCGCGACACCTGCGCATCGACGGTGCCCACCTTGGCCGGGCGGTGATGGAAGAACCGCAGACCCTCGAGATCGGCGCCTGCTGCTTCGAGTACCGCCCGCGAACGCGGCCCCTGCACAGCGAGCGACGCCACCTCGTCGGACACATCGCTCATCGACACACGCATCGAGCCGATGCGGTCGGCGAAGTAGGCGAGGTTCGGTTCGGCGGCGGTGAGGAGGAAGTGATCGCTGCTGTAGCGCAGCACCACACCGTCTTCGATGACGAACCCACGGTCGTCGCACCACAGCGTGTACTGGGCCTGCCCGTCGCGGCAGGCGCGGATGTCGCGCGCCAGCATGCCGGCCAGGAACGTCTCGGCATCGGGCCCGGTGATGCGGTACTTGTAGAGCGGCGAGGTGTCGATGAGGGCCGCCGCGTTGCGGATGGCGAAGTACTCGAACTTCTCGGCCATCTGATACTTCACGGCCGCCAGGCGACCCGACCAGTGGCTCCACAGCCCGGTCTCGTTCAGCGGTGCCAATCGCTCGTGGAACGGCGTCGTCGCGACCATCGTCTCCCCCTCGTCGCCGCACCCTACTGCTTGTTGGACACTCGCGCAACAGGCGTAGGCTGCAGGCATGGCCCGAATGGCTCCCGCAGCACGGCGCGACGCCATCGTCGAGGCAGCGCTCGCCGTGGCGTTGCGCAAGGGGTTCGCCTCCACCACCGTGCGCGATGTGGCTGCCGAACTGCACTGCTCGAGCGGCCTCATCCACCACTACTTCGCGTCGATGGACGAGGTGCTCGCCGCCGCGTTCGAACGAGCCGCCGGACGCGACCTGGCCGACACCGAGGCGGCGGTCGCAGAAGCCACCACACCGCAGGCGCGCCTCAGCGCCTTCTTCGGCAGCTATGCCCGCGCCGATCAGGACTGGTCGTACCAGCTGTGGCTCGACGCATGGGCCGACGCAGTGCGGCGCCCAGCGTTGGGCGACACGTCGCGGCGGCTGAACACGGCGTGGCAGCAACTGGTCGTTCGCATCATCCGCGACGGCGTGGTGGCGGGCGCCTTCCACTGTGCCGACCCGGATGCGACGGCATGGCGGCTGCTCTCGCTGCTCGACGGCCTGTCGCTGCAGGCGGTGGCGCACCGCGG
>JBAXSU010000060.1:0-16868 GCA_037130535.1 Actinomycetota bacterium | reverse complement strand
CGGCCGCATCCACCACTGCATGCGCTCGGTGGGCGTTGCCGAAAAGGCGATCGAGATGATGGTCGACCGCGGCCTCAGCCGCGAGGGCTTCGGCAAGAAGCTGATCAACCTCGGCAAGAACATGGAAGTCATCAGCCGCTGCCGTATCGAGGTGGAGGCGATGCGCCTGATGGTGCTGCGTGCAGCGAAGGCCATGGACGTGCTCGGTAACGCCGAGGCGCGGGTGTGGGTGAGTGCCGTGAAGGCGATGGTGCCCGAGAAGTGCTGCCAGATCATCGACGAGGCCATCCAGATGCACGGCGCCGCCGGTATCTCGCAGTGGTTCCCGCTGGCCGACATGTACCACAGCCAGCGCACCCTGCGGCTGGCCGACGGTCCCGACGAGGTGCACCACCAGGTGGTGGGCCGCGCCGAGGCCAAGAGCCGACAGGAGAGTCGTGCCTCTGGCGACGTGACGCAGCACCAGACCAGCGGGTCGTTGTTCACGGGCCCCGCCTGACGGCCGACGAGGCGACCGGGTCGCGTCAGCCCTCGAGCTGTGCGGTGAGGCCCTGGACGGCCTCGATGAACTCGTCGATCATGTCGAACACCACCTGGGCCGCGGGCTTCACCGTGTTCATCGTGCCGACGATCTGGCCGACGAAGTAGTTGGTCAGCTGCTCGGCGCCCGAGCCGGGGCGGTGCGCGGCGCGGTCGATCCGAGCGAGCGCCTCACCCACCAGGATGGGCTGCATCGGCATACCGAGCGGGGCGGGGTTGGCAGGGTTGTCCCACTCGTCGGTCCATGCGGTGCGCAGTTGCCGGGCCGGCTTGCCGGTGCGTGAACGCGAGCGCAGCGTGTCGGACGAGGTGGCGGCGAGGAACTTCTGCTTCACCACCGGATGCGTCTCGGCCTCCTCGGTGGTGAGCCACACCGAGCCGCACCACACGCCCTGCGCGCCCAGCGCCATCGCCGCGGCCATCTGTCGACCCCGGCCGATACCGCCTGCGCCCAGCACGGGCACCGAGCCGACGGCGTCGACGATTTCGGGGATGAGCACCATCGTGCCCACCTCGCCGGTGTGGCCCCCTGCCTCGGCGCCCTGGGCGATGATCACGTCGACCCCGGCGTTCACGTGCCGCTCGGCGTGCTGGGCCTTGCCCGCGAGTGCGCCCACCCGACGGCCCTCCTGCTTGGCCCGATCGATCATGTGCGCGGGCGGCGGGCCGAGGGCGTTCACGACGATGGCCGTGCGGTGGGCGAGGGCGATCTCGAGCTGCGAATCGGCTTGGTTGGCCGAGAACGGCACCGGTGCCGCGTCGGCGCCGTTGCCCGACAGGCTGCTGTCGCGGCGGCGCGAATCGTCGGGCAGGGTCGGTACGTCGTAGCGGCGCAGCAACTCGTCGACGAAGGCGATGTGCTCGGCAGGGATGAGCGCCCGGATGTCGCCCATGCTCACCCCGCCCTGGTCGGAGCCGGCGTACTTGGCGGGCACGATCATGTCGACGCCGTAGGGGCGGTCGCCCACCTCGGCCTCGATCCAGGCCAGATCGATCTCGAGTTGCTCGTCGGTGTGGGCCACCGCGCCGAGCACGCCCATTCCGCCGGCCTTGCACACCGCTGCCACCACGTCGCGGCAGTGTGTGAACGCCACGATCGGCACATCGATGCCGAACATCTCGGTGATCGCAGTCTTCACCAGGTGACCTCCCCAATCGGGCCGCGCCTTGGTTGGCCCCGGCAACGGCGATGGTACTGGTCGGGGGCGGACTGCCTCCCAGCGGCTGGGTGTGCTTGTGACGACAGGTGCAGCGTGCAACAATCCGGACGTCGATGCGACGGGTTGCGATACACGCAGCCCCGGGGACGCCTCGGCAGAAGAGGATCACATGAATTCGCACCGTTCCGGTGCCCGACGCTCGGGTCATGTGCTGCTGGCAACCGTCGCAGCACTCGGCCTCGTCGTCGGCGCCTGCAGCAAGAAAGACGATGGGGGCTCGACAGGCGACACCAAGCCGGCCGAGACCGCCGCACCGGTCGATTCGGGCGCGCCTGCGGAGACCACTGCTCCGGCCGTCGAGACGACGGCGCCGGTGGAGTCCACCGTCGTGGTCAAAGAGCCGGTGTACGGAGGCGACCTGGTCGTGAGCGGCGAGGCCGAGGTGTCGAATGCATGGACCCCGGCCGCCATCCAGTGCGACCAGTACTGCTACGTGCGCGCCGGCAGCTTCTACGAGACGCTCACGTCGCGCAACGCCGATGGCACCTACTCGGGCGTGCTGGCCGAGAGTTTCGAGCCGAACGCCGACTTCACCGAGTGGACGTTCACGCTCCGGTCGGGCATCACGTTCCAGGACGGCACGCCGTTCGACGCCGACGCGGCGATCTACAACATCCAGCAGCATGCCTCGAGCCTGCTCACCGCTGCGGCGATCGCCGACTTCGGGCGCAACCCCGATAGCTCGTTCGCGATCGACAAGGTCGACGACATGACCTTCACCATCAAGACGGGCAAGGGTGGCGACCTGTCGCAGCCCCGTCCGTGGGCGACGTTGCCGTCGTACCTCGCCGGTCAGTTGGGCTTCATGGCATCGCCCACCTGGTTGGAAGCCGTGAAGGCAGGCACGGCCGACCCGGTGCTGGCCATCGGCACCGGCCCGTTCATCGTCGAGAGCTACGCCCCGCAGGACAAGCTCATCGTGAAGAAGAACCCGAACTACTGGCGCAAGGATGCCAACGGCAACCAGTTGCCGTACCTCGACAGCATCGAGTTCCGTGTCATCCAAGACAGCGAGACCGCTGGTGAAGCGCTGCGCACCGGCGACATCGACATCTTCGCCACGTCGTCGTCGGCGGTGATCGCCGACTTCCGCGAGACACCCGACGAGTTCCCGATGCCCGAGCAGCAGAAGTACGGCGAGACGGGCTACACGATGATCGACCTCGACAAGCCCGGTCCGCTGCAGGACAAGCGGGTGCGCTGCGCGCTCCGCAAAGCAGGGAACGCGCAGGAACTGATCGACCTCACCGGCGGCGGCATCCTGCAGGTGGCCAACGGCCCGTTCTCGCCCGGCCAGGAGGGCTACCTCGAGGACAACGGCGTGTCGACCGAGCAAGACATCGAAGGTGCCCAGGCGCTCATCGACGAGTACCTCGCCGAGAACCCGGGCCCGATCCAGGTCAAGTACGGCACCACGGTGAGCAACATCAACGCCCAGATCGCCGAACTGCTGCAGGGCTACTGGGCCGAGATCGGTGTCGAGACCGAAATCGTCCAGATCCCGCAAGACCAGTTCATCACCAAGGCGCTGTTCGGTGACCCCGATTTCGTGATGTTCGGCTGGCGTCAGCACGGCGGCACCTCGGTGGATGGTCAGTATCTGTGGTGGCACTCGTCGACGGCCAAGCCCGACGGCGAACTGTCGCTGAACTTCGCCCGTCTGCGCGACCCGGTGGTCGACGAGAACCTCGACGCTGCCCGCGGTGAGGCCGACCCGGCCAAGCGCAACGAGTACGCCCAGAACATCAACCGTCGCATGGCCGAGGAGTGCCTGAACCTCCCGGGCTCGTGGACGATCTGGGGCATCCCGCACGCGCCGAAGGTGCAAGACGTGGGTGTGGGCATGCTGCCCGATGGCAAGATGCTCGAGGATTCGGGCGGCTTCTTCGGCGTGGCCACGCTCTGGATCGACCCAGACCTGGCCTGATCCGCCCGACCCCATCACGACGTGATGTGCACACCGCCCGGTGACCCCGGGCGGTGTGTCGCGTCAGGCGTGCGGATCGACCAGCACCCGACCGCGCATCTCGCCGGCCAGGATGCGATCGAGTTGAGCGCCGAGGGCCTCGAGGCCCACCACGTCGGCGTGCTCGGTGTCGAGCCACGCGGGGCGCAGGTCGGTGGCGATGCGCTGCCACATCGCCCGGCGCGGCCCGATGGGGGTCTGCACGCTGTCGATGCCCAGCAGGTTCACGCCGCGCAGGATGAACGGGAACACCGTGGTGGGCAGGTCGGTGCCGCCCGTGAGGCCGCTGGCCGCCACGGAGGCGCCATAGCGCAGTGTGCGGATGACGTAGGCGAGCGTGGCGCCACCCACGCAGTCGACGGCACCGGCCCAGCGCTCGCGCTCGAGCGGGCGGCCCGAGTCGGCCGACGTCTCGCTGCGGTCGATCACGTCGGTGGCGCCGATCGAGCGCAACCAGTCGGCCGCCGAGGCCTTGCCGCTGCTGGCCACCACCTCGTAGCCACGCGCGGCGAGCATGCCCACCGCCATCGAACCCACGCCGCCGGTGGCGCCGGTGACCAGCACCGGGCCGGTGCCGGGCTGCAACCCGGCCCGTTCGAGTGCGTCGACCGACAGCGCTGCGGTGAAGCCAGCGGTGCCCACCAGCATCGCGGTGCGGGCGTCGAGGCCGGCTGGCATGGGCACCACCCAACCCGCCGGTACGCGGGCGTGTGTGGCGTAGCCGCCATGATGGGCGACGCCGATGTCGTAGCCATGGGCGATGACCGACGAACCCACCGCGACAGACGGGTCGGCCGACTCGACCACTCGCCCGGCGAGGTCGACACCCGGCACGAGCGGATTGATGCGGGCGATCTTTCCCGACTCGGTGCTGGCGAGGCCGTCTTTGTAGTTGATGCCCGAGAACTCGACTTCGATGAGCACATCGCCGTCGCCGAGCGCGTCGGCGGCGATGGTGGTGATCGAGCGGGTCCAGGTGCCTTCGTCGTTCTTGCCGACGGTGTAGGCGCGCACGATGTCCATGGTGAGGGTCCCTTCAGGGGTCAGGCCGCGAGGCCGAGGTCGTGGATGATGTCGTCGACGATGCGCTGCCATGCTGACGCACCGTGCCCGGTGGGCCGAAGTCGGCCGAGCACCTGTCGAGCTGCGGTCGCCCCGGCGACGAGGCGACCGTGCCTCGCCGACCACACCTCGTCGTGGCTGTGCAGCAGGTCGGTGACGGCGTCGACCGGGTGGGCGAGCGCGGCGAGGGCATCGAACTCGTAGACGCACACGTTGTAGGCGGCGTGTGCCCCCACGGTGGTTGCAGCGGCGCCGACCACCTCGCCCCAGCGGTGCTCGAAGGCGAAGATCGTGCCCGGGTCGTCGAGGCCCGACATGACTGCCGAGGTCTCGGCGAACACCAGGCCGATGTGCCGCCCCTCCACTGCGGGAGCGAGGCGGCGCAGTTCGGTGCCGAGTGCCGCAGTGATGGCAGCAGGGCGGTAGTGGCCGGCGCCGCGCCTCAGGTCGATCGACAGGGTGTCGTCGTCGGCGCCGCCGGTGCGGGCCACCACCCAGGTATCGAGACCCCGGCCCACCCTGCGGCGGGCCATCTGCACCGCCGAAGCCTGACCGCCGTCGGTGACGAGCAGCGTATGTCGGCCCACGCCGCGCATGCTCTGGGCGAACAGCTCCTCAGCGTCGAGTCCGAGCGCATGGGCCAGACGAGCGACGACGTCGACCGTGGGGGTGCGACCGGGTCGGGCCGGGTGTGCAGCGGCCCGCTCGAGGTCGACGACGTAGGCCTGCGAGATGCCGGCCTGCGCAGCCAGGTCGCGGGTCGACCAGCCAAGGAGGCGGCGGCCACTCAGCAGCGCTCGCGCGAAGGCCACCGGGTCGAACTCGACCGGACCGTCGGGGGAGCGGGGGGTTCGTGACGCAACGATGCGATCACTATAGTGATCGCTTGTGAGCACCACCGAACGCGTCGACACCATGGGCTCGAACCCCATCGTCGATCGACCGACCGGGGTGCAGTTCCTGCGTTCGCCGTGGCTCTGGTTCGGAACGTTCGTCGCTCTCGCCTGGGTGCTGCTGATGGTGCTCCACCTCCGATCGGGCGACCATGCTTCGCACGCGTCGCTCGGCACCGTGGTGGCCATGTGGCTGGTGATGGTGCTGGCGATGATGGCGCCCACCGCGGTGCCGGTGCTTGCATCGCTGCGCGACATCGTGCGCAACGACTCGATGACGACGTGGTGGTCGTTCCTCGGCGGCTACCTCGTCGTGTGGTCGACCGTCGCAGTCGTGATGGCCGCTGCACAGTGGTGGCTGTCGGGCGTGGGGCTGCTCGACCCGACAGGTGCCAGCACCTCGTACTGGCTCACGGCCGCATTGCTCGTCGCCGCCGGTGGGTACCAGTTCTCGACGCTGAAGCACCGCTGCCAGACCGAGTGCGAGCGACCCATGACGTTCTTCTGGCGTCACTGGCGCAGCGGTACCGGCGGTGCGGTGCGCATGGGGTTGCGCCACGGTGCTGTCTGCGTCGGCTGCTGCTGGCTGCTGATGCTGCTCGCGTTCGTGGCCGGCGCGGCCAACGTGTGGTTCATGCTGCTGTGCGCCGTGGTGATGGGTGTGGAGAAGGTGCCCGCCATCGGCCGTCGGGTCACCGTGCCCCTTGGTGCCGCGCTGCTGGTTGCTGGCGCCCTCACCGCCGTCGCCGCCGTGGCCACGCCTGCCGAAGCGCCTGCCCACCAGCACACACACCCAACCCATCTGCCCCACACCGGACCGCACGCGGCCCACGACGGAGAGGACATCCATGGAACCCTGGTCGATCGAGGGTGAGCTCATCCTCAACTGCAACTGCACGGTGTTCTGCCCGTGCGTGGTGTCGCTCGGCAAGCATCCGCCCACCGAGGGTTACTGCCAAGCCTGGGCCGGTATCCGCATCGACCGCGGCCGATCGGGCGACGTCGACCTCGGCGGGCTGAACATCGCCATGCTGCTCGACATTCCCGGCAAGATGGAGCGCGGCAACTGGACGCTCGCGCTGTGGATCGACGAGCGGGCCACCGACGCCCAGTTCGAGCGCATCGAGACCATTATGAGTGGCCGCGGCCGCGGCACCACCGGGTTGTTCAAGTTGCTCGTCGGGCAGTACCTCGGCGCCGAACGCGCGCCGGTTGCGTTCACCACCGAAGGCGACACCCGTTCGCTGTCGGTGGGGAAGTACATCCAGGGTTCGGTCACGCCCATCTCCGGTGCGCGCAGCGGCGAAGACGTGAGCATCGTCAACACCCAGTACTGGATGGGCCCCGAGGTCACCGTGGCTGAGGCCACCGTCGGCCGGGTGCGCGCGTTCGGCAGGGTGTGGAACTTCGAGGGACGCAGCGCCGAGATCTGTTCGATCCGGTGGGAGGGGCCGTGAGCGCGCCCGAGATCGCGCTCACCAAGCGACTGCGCAGCACGCCCTGGTCGAGCCGCATCGAGGCCTTCGGTCTGCAGGCCTACACGGTGTACAACCACATGCTGCTGCCCACCCGCTTTCGGGGCGTGGAGGACGACTACTGGCACCTCCGCTCGGCGGTGCAGGTGTGGGACGTGGGTTGCGAGCGCCAGGTGGAACTGGTCGGCCCTGACGCTGCACGTCTGGCGCAACTGCTCACCGTGCGCGACCTCCGCTCGCTCGACGTGGGGCGCTGCGTGTTCGCCCCGGTGTGCGACCGCGACGGCAGGCTGATCAACGACCCGGTGGCGTTGCGCATCGCCGACGACCGGTACTGGTTCTCGGTGTCCGACTCCGACGTGGTGCTGTGGGCGGGTGGTCTGGCTCTGGGCATGGGTCTGGACGTGGAGGTGCGCGAGCCCGAGGTGTGGCCGCTGGCCGTGCAGGGCCCTCACGCCGATGATGCGATGGCCGCGGTGTTCGGCGAGGTGGTGCGCACCATCCGCTTCTTCCGCTTCGAGACGCTCGATTTCCACGGGCACCCGTTGCGCGTGGCGCGCAGCGGGTGGAGCGCACAGGGCGGATTCGAGGTGTACGTCGACGATGCCGAGGTGGGCCAGCGGCTGTACGACGAACTGATGGCCGCCGGTGAACCGTTGGGTATCCGCCCCGGGTGCCCCAACCTGATCGAGCGCATCGAGGGTGGCTTCACCACCTACGGCACCGACATCACCCGCGAACACACGGCTCTGGAGGCCGGTCTCGGCAAGTACTGCGGGCTCGATGCTCCCATCGATGCGATCGGTCTCGAAGCGCTGCGCCGTCAGGCCGCCGAGGGCGTGTCTCGGCGCGTCGTGGGCATCGCCGTGCAGGGTGCGCCGTTGCCGAATCCGCGCGATCGCTGGGACGTCGTGGTCGACGGTGTCGTCGTCGGAGCGATCACGTCGGCTGCCTGGTCGCCACGTCTCGGTTACAGCGTTGCCATCGGCATGCTGCCATCTGCATCGACCGAGCCCGGTACCGCGGTCATCGTGGCCGGACCCGAGGGCGAGCAGTCGGCCACCGTGGTCGAGATGCCCTTTTCCGGCGCCTCGCAGCGCTAGTCGTTCGTAGGCCAGCAAACTCGTGTCCCGGCCGGGCCGTAGCCAGGTCACGCGTCTGGCAACATCGGCCCCATGACGACTCCGTGGTACGAGACCCGCACCTACGCCGACGGCATCACCCGTGTGCGCGAGCGGTTCATCGACGGTGAGGTGCGCTGCAACATGTGGCACATCCGTGGACGCGACCGCGACGTGCTGGTCGACACCGGGTTCGGCTTGCGCCCCCTGCGCGACGAGATCGCCGTGCTTCGCGAGCGGCCCGTGCTGGCGGTGGCTTCGCACAGCCACTTCGACCACGTGGGTGGCCACCACCAGTTCGACGAGCGACTGGTGCACCCGGCCGAGGCTCACATCCTCGCCGCGCCCACCGACGACAACACCGTCTGGCGTGGCTGGGAGACGCGCTCGGTCGTGCTGGCCGAACCGGAACCGGGCTTCGACCAACTGCAGTGGCACGTGCCCGCGGCGCCTGCCACGCGGCTGGTCGACGAGGGCGACGTGATCGACCTGGGCGACCGCGTGCTGCGGGTGCTGCACCTGCCCGGCCACTCACCCGGCTCGATCGGCCTGTACGAGGCGGCCACCCGCACGCTGTTCACCGGTGACGTGATCTACGACGGCGAGTTGTACGACTGGCTCTACCACTCCGATCGCGAGCAGTACCGCGAGACGCTCGCCCGCGTGCGCGAACTACCGGCCGACACGTTCCACTGTGGTCACGACGAGAGCTTCGGACGCGACCGCCTCATCGACCTGGTCGACGCCTACCTCGAGCAACCGCCCACCGCGAAGCAGTGACCTCGGGGCCGGTCGGGCAGACTCGCGGCATGACCGCTCCCGCGACTCCTGGCGCACTGGCCGGCGTCCGCATCCTCGATCTCACCTCGGTGGTGATGGGGCCGTACGCCACCCAGATCCTCGGCGACCTCGGCGCCGAGGTGATCAGCGTGGAGGAGGCGGGCGGCGACACGAACCGCATCATGGGGCCGGGTCCCGAGCCGGGTCTCACCGGTGTGGCCATGAACCTGCTGCGCAACAAGCGCAACGTCTGCCTCGACCTGAAGCACCCCGGCGGACGCGACGCCTTCCTGCGTATCGCGGCCACCTGCGACGTGTTCGTCACCAACTTGCGGCCGGCTCCGCTGGGCCGCCTCGGCCTCGACTTCGCGGCCATCAGCGCGGTGCGGCCCGACATCGTGATGGTGCAGGCCCACGGTTGGCCGTCCGACGGACCCGATGCCAACAAGCCCGCGTACGACGACGTCATCCAGGCCGGCGCCGGTATCGCCCACACGTTCCAACTGCAGAGCGGCACACCGGCGCTGGCGCCGACGCTGGTGGCCGACAAGGTGTCGGGCCTCACGCTCGTCTACGCCATCCTCGCCGCGCTCTTCCACCGCGAGCGCACTGGTGAGGGTCAGTTCGTCGAGGTGCCGATGATCGACGCCATCTCGTCGTTCAACCTCGTCGAGCACGGCTGCGCGGCGATTCCAGTACCCGCCCTCGGCCCCGCCGGCTACCCCCGCATCACGGTGCCCGAGCGTCGCCCGTTCGCCACCAGCGACGGCTGGATGGCCGTGCTGCCGTACTCGACCAAGGACTACGACGCCATCTTCCGTGAGGGTGGGCGCGTCGACATGGTGGGCGATCCGCGTGCTGCCACCGCTGCATCGCGCATGGCCAACGCGGGTGCGCTCTACGCAGTCGTCGAAGAGATCGTCGCGTCCCGCACCACAGCGTTCTGGGTGGCGTTCTGCAAGCAGCACGACATTCCTGCCTCGGCGGTGCGCACAGTCGACGAACTGGTGGCCGATCTACCCGTAGCCGAGCACCCGTTCGGTGGTACGTACCACGTCATCCCGCCGCCGGTGCGGTTCTCGGCCACGCCGGCATCGGTGCGGCGGCCAGCGCCGCGGTTGGGCCAACACAGTGTGGAGGTGCTCCGCGAGGTGGGCCTCGACGAGCAGGCCGTTGCAGCGCTCGGTGTCGACGGTGTGCTGGGCCCGTCGCCGCAGGGCACCTGAGCGAATCGGCCCGCTGCGTCAGATTCGTTCCAGCGCGCCGCCGTCGAACAGTGGCTCCATGCCGAACTCGGCGATGTCGGCCTGCAACTCGTCGGTCGACGGAGCGCCGTTGGCCGTCTCGGCGGCATCGAGGATGGGGCCGAGCAGTCGCGCGTCGCTCGACGAGTTCAGGAACAGCGTGGGCCTGCTGAGCACGAAGGCAACGGCCCGGCGCAGTGCATCGCCCGCCGGCAGCGGCTGGTACCAGGCGTAGTGCGGTTCGGTGCTGTCGGTCGGCCAGCGGCGACGCGCCACCGACTTGATGGTCTGCACCGCTGCGCCGCGCTCGGCGCACAGAGCCACGAGATCGTCGAACGCCGGCCCGTACACCGGGTGGGCGAGCATGAGCGGGTTGCAGGGGCACAGCACCGAATCGAAGGCGAACCGTTCCAGGCTGCGCAGGTGCATGCCGGCGATGCGGGTGCCGTGGCCGGTCACCCCGATGAACCGCACGAGGCCCTCGTCGCGTGCTCGCACCATCGCCTCCACCGCGCCGCCGGGGCCGTGGGCAATCTCCCATTCGTCGGGCTCGACCAGGTTGTGCAGTTGGATGAGATCGACGTGGTCGACCCCCATCCGCTCGAGTGACCGTTCCAGTTCGCGCCGCGCCGCGCCACCCGTGCGCTCGCCGGTCTTGGTGGCCAGGAACACGTCGGCTCGGCGCCCGGCGAGGAATGGCCGCAGCCGCAGTTCCGACTCGCCGTACGACGCGGCGGTGTCGATGTGGTTGATGCCGCGACCGAACGCAAGGTCGAGCGTGGCATCGGCCCGTTCCTGGCTCATCGCGCCGAGCGCTGCAGCACCGAAGACGACCCGACTCGAGTGGTGGCCGGTCCGGCCGAAGGGGAGGGTGGCGAGCATGGAGCTGGGCCTCAGTCGAACGTGAGCACGGGCTTGATGACGGCACCGCTGGCGCTGGCGGCCTCGGCCTCGTTGATCTGGTCGATGGGGAAGCGGGTGATCAGCTCGTGGAACGGGAACTTCCCGTCGGCGTTCAACCGGGCCAGCAGGGGGATGAACTCGCTGGGCGTAGAGTCGCCCTCCATCACACCGGTGATGGTGCGGCCGCTGATCATCGAGGTGCCGTCGGGGCGGCCGCCCGACATGTTGTGCAGGCTGAAGTTGAAGCAGTAGGGCAGGCGACCCTTCGCGCAGGCCGGGCAGGCGCCGCACGAGTTGAACGACAGCACCACGTGGTCGCCCGGCACGACGCTGGTGACGTCGGCACCCACCGTGAACGGGCCGTTCCCCGTCCGCAACACCGCTGCTGTCACCTGCATGTCGACCTCCCGAGTCGTTCGTCGCACAGCATCATTGCCGGTGGCGCCGACCGCTCGCGGTCAAAAGTGCAGTGTGGGCCCGAGGCCCGAGGCGGTGCGCAGTCGCTCGAGCTCGGGGTCGGTCTGCCAGAAGTCGTCCATCCCGTGGTCGTGGATGCGCTCGGCGATGAGCTGCAGGGCGATGTCGTGGCGCACGTACTCGGCAGCTACCAGCGCAACAGCCGAGTCGTCGCTCCACACGCCCCACACGTCGCCCCCGTCGATGCCCGCGATGACCACAGCAGCGTGATCTGCCACCACGGTGAAGATCTTGCGCCCCAGTCGGGCCAACACCACATCGGGCGACGAATAGCGGTGGTGGTACACCCGACCCACCGGGGGGTCGAAACCGCCGAACACGATGATCGACACATCGACGCCGCGCTCGGCGGCACGTTCGAGTGCCGGCCGGAGGGCTGCCGCCTCGTCGGGCCACACCGACACGAACAGCGACGAGCGTGCACCTTCGATGACATCGATGGCACGTTCGAGCACGCCCTGGATGCCGCGCACATTGCTGACGACGCGGGTCTCCGGTGGGGTGCCCAATTCGGGGAGGAGCGTGGCGAGGCCGTCGATCGTGCCCGACATCTCGCGGCGGAGGCGGCCGATGAGCGCTTCGGCCGGCAGGGCCACGTAGCCGACGGCTCCGCCCTCGCCCTTCACCTCGAACGCGGCACCCCGGGCGACCAGCTTCGACAGGGTCTCGTACACGGTGCTGCGCGGCACGCCACTGGCCTTGGCCACCTCGTAGCCGTTCACTTCGGCGCCCGCGGCGAGCAGGGCGAGGTAGGCCTTCGCCTCGTAGCCCGACATCCCGGCCGACTGCAGCAGTTCGAGGGCCTGCTCACGGTGCATAGCCGACGACCGTAGCCGATGAACATGCGTCGTCAGTCGGCTAGCGACGCATCGGCGGGTCGGCTACCATCGCCGTCCGCAGGGCACATCCTGCTGATCCAGAGGGGGATTCATGACTCAACGCCACCGTGCACCGGCTCGACTGTTCGCAGCCGGCCTGGTTGCTGCCGGGTTGCTCGTCGCTGCGTGCGGCGACGACGACGCCAGCACCGACACCACCGCCGCAGCGGAGACCACCGCCGCAGCGGAAACCACTGCCGCAGCGGAGACCACCGCCGCCGCAGTCGAGACCACTGCCGCCGCCGAGACCACGGCCGCACCGGCCGAGGGCCTCGCCAGCGCCGACGCGCTCGCTCGCGTCGATGCCTTCCGCCAGCCCGTCACCGAGTTGCCGTTCAGCACCCCGGTGGCCGTCGAGGCCGGCAAGAAGGTGTTCTACGTGCAGTGCGGCGTCGCCGTCTGCGCCGAGATCGCTGTCGGTATCGAAGCTGCCGCTGCAGCCGCAGGGTGGACCTACGAGACCGCGTCGCACCAGGACACGCCCGACACCGTCGCGTCGGCCTTCGATGCCGCCATCGCCGCCGGTGCCGACGTCATCCTCACCAGCGGCAACCCGCGTGAGTGGTTCGCCTCGCAGTTGGCCACGCTGAAAGACAGCGGCATCCCGGTCATCGCCTGGTCGCTGCCCGAGGGCTACGAGCCGGGCGACGGCATCGCTGCCAACCTGCTCACCCAGGACGACTACTACTTCTACGGCGTGCTGATGGCCGACTACGCGGCCGCCACCACCGTCACCGGCAACGTCCACTTCGTCGGCCTGCCCACCTTCCCGGTGCTGTCGATCGTGCAGCAGGGCTTCACCGACGAGATCGCCACGGCCTGCCCCACCTGCACGGTGGAAGTCAGCGAAGTCGCGGTCACCGACATCGGCACCAACCTGCCCGGCCAGATCACCTCGGCCCTGCAGGCCAACCCCGATCTCGACACGATCGTCTACGCCTTCGGCGGCATGCTGTACGGCGTGCCCGACGCCCTCGACGCTGCCGGTCTGGTGAACCAGGCCAAGGCCGTGTCGCAGGCCGGTGGCCCGCTGAACTTCGGCTTCATCGCCGGCGACAAGCACCAGGTGGCCGAAGTGGCCCTCGCCTCCGAGCTGCTCGGCTGGCGGGCCATCGACGCCGCTGCCCGCGTGCTCGCCGGTGAAGGCCCCGGCCGCGCCGACACCCCGGCCAACGCCGTGGTCGATGGCCACCCCGACATCTTGTCGGGCGGTCTGCCGCTGCAGATCCTCGAGAAGGGCTCGATCGCCGATCCGTCGGCGCTCTGGATCGGCGTCGAGGGCTTCCAGGACCAGTTCAAGGCACTGTGGGGCGTCTGATCTCGATCGGCCGACACACGGCTACCTCGTCGGGCCCGTGTCGGCGCTGACCGATGAACAGGTAGGTGGGGTCGGTGCACGCACCGACCCCACCGCTGTTCTTCGCATCGACTCATTGTCGAAGACATATCCGGGGCAGGTCGCGCTCGACGCGGCCCGCCTCGAGGTGCGCCCCGGCGAGGTGCACGCCCTCGTGGGCCAGAACGGCTCGGGGAAGTCGACGCTCATCAAGTTGCTCGGCGGTTACGTCCAGGCCGACCACGGCGCTGCGGTCCAGTTCGACGGCCGCCCCGTCGACCTGTGGCACCTCGGCCACGACGACCGCCAACGCATCCGCATCGTGCACCAAGACCTCGGCCTGGTGCCCACCCTGTCGGCCATCGAGAACCTCGGCCTCGGTCGCGGCTACATCACCGGCGCGGGCGGGCGCATCAAGTGGCGCTCCGAGGCAGCCCGCGCCCAAGAGCTGCTGCTCCGTTTCGGGCTCGCCCCCGACGTGCGCCAACCGGTGGGTGGGCTCACCGCCGCCGAGCGGGCGGCCATCGCCATCGTGCGCGCCCTGCAGGACTGGAACTCCGAGCAAGCCGGTCTGCTGGTACTCGACGAGCCCACCGCCTCGCTGAACCGCCGCGAAGTCGACGCCCTGTTCCGCGAGGTGCGTCGCGTCGCCGGTCTCGGTGCCGGCGTGCTGTTCGTCAGCCACATGCTCGACGAGGTGCTCGACCTGGCTGACCGCGTGACGGTGCTGCGCGACGGCAAGGTCGTCGCCGAAGGAATTCCTACTCGCGACCTGAACGAGCGGACGCTCGTCGACCTCATCGTCGGGCGATCGATGAGCGACCTGTACCCGAGCGTCGTCACCCCGCCCACCGGACGCCCGGTGCTCGAGGCCGAGATGGTGTTCGGCATCACGCTGCGCGGGGTGAACCTGAAGGTGCACGCCGGCGAAGTGGTGGGCGTGGCGGGCCTGGTGGGCTCGGGTCGCGACGAGATCGCGGGCGCGCTCGCCGGTGTGACGCCGCGCTTCGCAGGCAAGGTGCTGGTCGACAAGACCAAGGTGTTCGCCACGCCGCGCGATGCGCTCCGTGCTGGTGTGGCGTTGGTCCCGGCCGACCGCAAGGGTTTGGCGCTCGACGCCGAGGACCGTCTCGTCGAGCATGTGCCGCTTCCGCGTCTCGGCCCCTTCCAGGGCCGGTTCCGCCTGCAGCATCAGGCCGTGCGCGCCGACGTGGCCGAGTGGGTGGAACGACTCGACGTGCAACCGCCGCTGCTGGGCCGACGGATGGGCAAGTTCTCGGGCGGTAACCAGCAAAAGGCCGTGCTCGCCCGCTGGCTGCGCACCGAACCGAAGGTGCTGTTGCTCGACGAGCCCACCCAGGGCGTCGATGTGGGTGCGAAGGCATCGATCTACCGGCACATCGTCGATGCCGCGGCCGACGGGATGGCCGTACTCATCGCGTCGTCCGACGCCGAGGAACTCGTGCACCTCTGCGACCGGGTGCTCGTGCTGCGCGCCGGCATGCTGAGCGCCGAGCTGTCGGGCCCCAACCTCACAGAGGAACGACTCGTCGCCGAGACCCTCGGCGCCACCTCCGACCGCAAGCACCTCAAGGTGTCGCGCGAACCGGTACTGATGAAAGTGATCCGCGACGATGCCGACATCGAGGCCGAGGTCGTTGCACCGCCACTGCCGCCGGTGGTGGACGAACCGCCGGCCCCCGTCGTGGGCGGCCGCCTGAGCGCATGGGTCAGGCGTACGCTCGACCGACTGCGAAAGAAGAGCTGAACCGTCATGCAGATCGACGAACGCACCGGCGACGTGGTCCGGCGGCCGACGCTGAAGAAGAACAAGATCACCCGGCGCCACCGGGTGGTGAACGAACGCATCGAGCGCAGCAAGACGATCGACAGCCGCTTCGACACCCGCCGTTCGCCCTTCAAGTGGAAGAAGCTGCACCCGCGCAACATCGGCGTGGTGTACCTCTACGCCCTCATCTGGGTGGTGTTCACCCTGTGGATCCCCGACACCTGGACGATGTGGCTCACCCACCGTTCGGTGCTGAACTCGAACGCCATCTTGATGGTCATCGCGCTCGGCCTGCTCGTCCCGCTGTCGGCTGGTGTGTTCGACCTGTCGATCGGCGCCACCATCTCGGCGGCGTCGGTCACCGCCGGCTGGGCCATGGTCGAGGCCAAGTGGTCGGTTCCCGCCGCGATCGCCCTCGCGCTGCTGGTGGGCTTGGTCGTGGGCAACCTCAACGGCTTCCTGGTGGTGAAGATCAAGATCGACTCGTTCATCGCCACGCTCGGCGTGAGTTCCATCCTCACCGCCTATTCGGTGTGGCGTTCGAACAACCGCTCCATCCTCGGCTTCCCCGACAGCTTCAAGAACCTGGCCACCGAGTTCGCCTTCGGGCTGAACAAGACCGTGCTCTTCGCGCTCATCGTCGCCTTCGCACTGTGGTTCGTGCTCGAGCACACGGCGGCGGGTCGATACCTGTTCGCCACCGGTGGCGCACGCGAAGCGGCCCGCCTGGCCGGTGTGCAGACCGACCGCTACGTGTGGGGTTCGCTCGTCGCCTCGGCGGTGTTCTCTGCGCTCGGCGGTGTGCTGCTGGCCGCCCAATTCGGTTCGGCCCAGGCCCAGTCGGGAGCGCCCTATCTGCTGCCGGCCTTCGCCGCCGCATTCCTGGGCGCCACCCAGTTCAAGCGGCGCTTCAACGTGTGGGGTGCGCTGCTGGCCGTGTTCGTGCTGCAGTCGGGTGTGAAGGGTCTGCAGTTGGCGGGCGTGGGCACCACCTGGATCGAGAGCCTGTTCTTCGGTATCGCCCTCATCGTGGCCGTCGGGTTCTCGACGTTCCGCAAGCGGGTGCACGGCGGCCAGCGCCGTTGGTGGCGCCGCGAAGAGAGCGGCCCCGACTATTTCCTGGGCCGTCTGCTGCGCTGGGGTGTGCCACGCACCGAACAGAGCAAGCAGAACGCCGATCAATG
>JBAXSU010000006.1:0-39570 GCA_037130535.1 Actinomycetota bacterium | reverse complement strand
ATGGTCGAGCACGCGGTAGATGTCGTCGCGGAGCTTGGAAGCGGTCAAGATCACGTTGCCAGCCTATACGTACGTACGTATCGTCGCCACACGTACGTAAGCAGGGCTTGACCCGATTGCCTGGACACCCTGATGTTGGGGGGGTGACCCCTGATGAAGGAGGCCAGGGCGGCGATCAGGTGGCCCAGGTGGCGCGGCCGAGTTCGACCGGGGTGAGCAGGCCGTCGTGGCGGGGGAGGACGCGTACGGTGAGGCCGTAGGCGCCGGCGGCGTCGATGCGGTAGTCGACCTCGAACGTGCCATCGCCGATGTGGTGCATCGCGAGATGTTCGGGATGGCCGACGAACGCACCGGTCGAATCGATCGCCCCGTGCAGCAGTTGCACCGCCACCTCGTCGGTGCTCAGGCCGCCGTCGCCGCCGAGGTCGATACGGGCGCGGGCGGTGCGCACATCGCCCTCGTGCGCCGGGCTGGTGTCGGCATCGACGCCTGCCACCCGCACCGAACCCCAGCGTTCGGCGACGCCCGCCTTCCAGGCGGCCAGCGAACGGGCGAGCGCCCAGTCGTCGGCAGCAACCGCATGGGCGCTGGCCGCGGCGGGCTCGTACATGTCGGTGGTGTAGTCGCGCACCATGCGGGCCGCCGTGACGAACGGGCCGAGCGATGCCCAGTTTTGCTTCATCACGTCGATCCAGCCGTGCGGTACACCGGCTGCGTCGCGCTGGTGGAACAGCGGCACGATGTCGCGCTCGAGCAAGCCGAACAGGCTGGTGGCCTCGCGCTGGTCGCGGCGGGCCAGGTCGGGGTCGTCGTCGGCCGAGTTGATGGCCCAGCCGTTGTGGCCGTCGAAGCACTCGTCCCACCAGCCGTCGAGGATGCTGCAGTTCAGGCACCCGTTCAGCGCTGCCTTCATGCCGCTGGTGCCGCACGCCTCGAGCGGGCGGCGCGGGTTGTTCAGCCACACATCGCAGCCCTGGTACATCAGGCGGGCGACGGCCATGTCGTAGTCGGGCACGAACACGAACCGGTGGCCCACGTCGAGGTGGCGGGCGAACAACTCGATGTCGCGGATCATGTCCTTGCCCGGCTGGTCGGCCGGGTGCGCCTTGCCGGCGAACACGAACTGCACCGGCCGATCGGCCGACAGCAGCATCTCGCGCAGTCGGTCGGGCTGGCTGAGCAACAGCGTGGCCCGCTTGTAGGTGGCGAAGCGACGGGCGAACCCGATGGTGAGCGCATCGGGGTCGAGCAGGTTCTCGCCGAGGCGCGAGCGCACGAACTGCACCAGCGCGCTGCGACCCACCCGTCGGGTCGACCACACATCGGCGGGGTCGAGGTCGTGCACCCGCTGCCACGCCGCGGCGTCGGCGCCGTCCCACATGCCGCCCACCGATCGGCGCAACAGATGATCGATGCCGTCGCCCACCCAGGTGTGGGCGTGCACACCGTTGGTGATGGCGCCGATGGGCACCTCGTCGACCGCCACATCGGGCCACAGGCCGCCGAACATCTCGCGGCTCACAGCACCGTGCAGTTGGGCTACGCCGTTCGAACGGCCGCCGAGCCGCAGGCCCATCACCGCCATGTTGAAACGCGAATCGTCTTCATCGGCGCGGCGGCCCAGTTGCATCAAGCGGTCGAGATCGATCCCGCACGACGTTGCGAAGGTGCCGAAGTACTTCTCGATCAGGCCCGCCTCGAAGCGGTCGATGCCCGCAGGAACTGGGGTGTGGGTGGTGAACACGCCACCGGCGCGCACCGCCTCGACCGCCTCGGCGAACGACATCGCGTGCGACGTGACCAGTTCGCGGATGCGCTCGAGCGACAAGAACCCGGCGTGGCCTTCGTTGGTGTGGAACACCTCGGGATGCAGGCCCAGCGCGCGCAGCACGCGCACGCCGCCGATACCGAGGATGATCTCCTGGCGTAGCCGGTGCTCGGCGTCGCCGCCGTACAGCCGGTTGGTGACGGCGGCGCCCTCGGGGCTGTTGCCCTCGACCGCGGTGTCGAGCAGGTACAGCCGCACCCGGCCCACCTGCACCGCCCAGGCCGCCACGGTGACCGGGTCGCCGGCCAGGTCGACGATGACCCGCACACCGGTGTCGGTGATGGCGAGACCGCTCGGGTCGAGGCGCGGGAACCGCTCCTCCTGGTAGCCGTCGGCGTTCAGCCGCTGGCGGAAGTAGCCCTCGGCGTACAGCAGGCCCACCGCCACCAGGGGCACACCCAGATCGCTGGTGGCCTTGAGGTGATCGCCGGCCAGCACCCCGAGCCCACCGCTGTACTGGGGGAGGGTCTCGCTGATGCCGAACTCGGGCGAGAAGTAGGCCACCAGGTGCAGCGGCGAATCGTGCCGACCCTGGAACCAGCGCGGCTCGTTCACCGCCGCGTCGAGCCGCATGCTGGCGGCTGCGGTGGCGGCGACGATGTCGGGGTCGGCGGCGAGTTCGGCCCAACGCTCGGGGCTGATGTCGGCGATGTGGCGCAGCGGGTCGTGGCCGCTGGCCTGCCAGCCCGCGGGGTCGAGCTGTTCGAACAACTGCCGGGTGTCGCGATCCCAGGTCCAGTGCAGGTTGGTGGCCAACGACCGCAGCGCCGCCAGGGCGGGCGGGATGGCAGGGATGACGGTGAAATGGCGAACGGCTCGCATCGGGTCGAGGCTA
The DNA here is from genome assembly GCA_037130535.1 of Actinomycetota bacterium. Classification (GTDB taxonomy): domain Bacteria; phylum Actinomycetota; class Acidimicrobiia; order Acidimicrobiales; family Ilumatobacteraceae; genus VFMC01. The sequence goes on along the minus strand of JBAXSU010000006.1, from coordinate 36,907 downwards.
GTTGGCCGAGCGGCCGAGTGCCCCGGGGCCCTCAGCGGCAGGCGGTGGTGTAGACGACCAGGGTGGACGCCGCGATGGCGTCCCAGCTGTAGTGATCGGCGATCAGTCGGGCTGCCGTGGTGCGCATCGATTCGGCCAGCACCGGGTCGCCGAGCACCTCGCTGATGCGCGCCGCCAGGTCGTGGTGGTTGCCGGGCTCGAACAGCAGGCCGCCGCCGGTGCCGTCGACGATCTCGGCCAGGCCACCCGTGCGGGCGACGATGGTGGGCGCTCCGGCCGCCATGCCCTCGAGCGCCACGATGCCGAACGGCTCGTACAGCGACGGGATGATGACGCAACCGGCGCGGGCGAGGATGCGGCGCAACTCGTCGTCGGCCACGAACCCGGCGAGGTCGACGATGTCGCCCACGCCCTCCATGTCGACCTGGGTCTGCAGTTCGGGCAGGTAACTGCCGCGCCCGGCGATGACGCACCGCAACCCGGGGATGCTGTGGCGCAGTTCGGCGATGGCGCGCACCAGCACCTGGAAGCCCTTCTCGTACTGCACCCGACCCCACGCCACCACCAGCGGCTCGCGGGCAGCCGCAGTGGTGGTGTCCGAGCGCCACCCGGCCGGGTCGACCCCGTTGGGCACCAGGTGCACCTTCTCGATGGGCAGCTCGAACCCGCTCACCACCTCGCGCACCATGAACTTCGAACAGGCGATCACTTCGCGGGCCTGATACGTGAGCCACCACTCGACGGCATTGATGGCGGCGGGCATCCCGGGCGGCACGTGGCCGCCGTGACGGCCGCGCTCGGTGGCATGGATGGTTGCCACCAGCGGCACACCCCACAGCGACTTCAACGTGTCGCCCGCCCACGCCACCAGCCAGTCGTGCGCGTGCACCACATCGGGCTTCCAGTCGCCGAGGCGCGCTGCGAGTGCGACGAGCTGATGGTTGGCCGAGGCCATCCGCGCCACCAGGTCGTGATCGGGCAGCCACGGCAGATCGGCGGTGGCGCGCAGCACGCGCACACCCTCGAGCACCTCGTCGTCGGGTGCCGCCGACGTGCCGTGGTCGTGACGCTGGAGCGTGAACACCACCACGTCGTGCCCGGCTCGGGCCATCGCTCGGGCAAGGCCGTCGGCGTGGGCGGCGATACCGCCGACCACGAACGGCGGGTACTCCCACGACAACATGACCACGCGCATCGGCCAGACGGTAGTCGGCACGACGGCGCAGTGGCATACGATCGGCATCCGTGCTGCTCGGCGACATAGACCTCCACTTGTTCGGCGAGGGCACGCACCGCCGACTGTGGGAGGTGCTCGGCGCAGTGCCGCTGGGCGATGGCCGTACCCGTTTCGCGGTGTGGGCGCCCAATGCGCGCGCCGTGCAGGTGTGCGGCGACTGGAACGGCTGGTCGGGCCAGGCGCTGGAACCGCAGGGTGTGTCGGGCGTGTGGGCCATGATCAGCGACAGCGCGGCCCCCGGCCAGCGTTACAAGTACCGGGTGGTGGGCGCCGACGGTGGCGAGATGATGAAGGCCGACCCGATGGCGCGTGCCGCAGAGTGCCCGCCCGCCGACGCCAGCGTCGTTGTCGGCGCGAGCACCTACCGCTGGAGCGACGAGGCGTGGCGGGCGGCCGCGGCCGAACGGGCGGCCGGCCCGCTGCGGGTGTACGAGGTGCACCTCGGATCGTGGCGCCAGGGTGTTGGGGGATACGCCGAGCTGGGCCATGCGCTCGCCCAGCACGTGCAGGCGCTGGGGTTCACCCACGTGGAACTGCTGCCCATCGCCGAGCACCCCTTCGGTGGCTCGTGGGGCTACCAGGTCACCGGGTACTACGCGCCCACCGCCCGGTACGGCTCGCCCGACGACTTCCGCGCCTTCGTCGACACGATGCACCAGCACGGCATCGGCGTCATCCTCGACTGGGTGCCGGCGCACTTTCCGAAAGACGAGTGGGCACTCGCTCGCTTCGACGGCACCGCACTGTACGAACACGCCGATCCGCGCCAGGGCGAGCACCCCGACTGGGGCACCTACGTCTTCAACTACGAGCGGCACGAGGTACGCAACTTCCTGGCCGCCAACGCCCTCTACTGGCTGCACGAGTTCCACGTCGACGGCCTGCGCGTCGACGCCGTGGCCAGCATGCTGTACCTCGACTATTCGCGCGATGCCGGCGAATGGGTACCCAACGAACAGGGCGGCCGCGAGAACCTGGCGGCCGTGTCGTTCGTGCGGTACGTGAACGAACTGGTGGCCGACGAGGTGCCGGGCGCGTTGATGATCGCCGAGGAGAGCACCTCGTGGCCACAGGTGTCGCACCCGGTGGCCGAGGGCGGCCTGGGCTTCACGCACAAATGGAACATGGGGTGGATGCACGACTCGCTGCACTACTTCGCCAAGGACGCGGTGCATCGTCGGTGGCATCACCACGACCTCACCTTCGGTCTGCTGTACGCCTTCAGCGAGCGGTTCGTGCTGCCGCTGAGCCACGACGAGGTGGTGCACGGCAAGGGCAGCCTGCTCGGCAAGATGAGCGGCGACGACTGGCAACGCTTCGCCGGCCTGCGTGCGCTGTACGCCTGGATGTGGGCGCTGCCAGGCGCGCCGCTGCTGTTCATGGGCTCGGAACTGGCGCCGTGGAGCGAGTGGAACGACGCGGCCTCGCTGCCGTGGCACCTGCTCGACCACGCCCCTCACCGCGGGGTGAACGACCTGATCGGTGTGCTCAACACCGCGGCCGACCAGTGGCCTGCCGTGTGGGAGCGCGACCACGACGCGAGCAGCTTCGAGTGGCTCGACGCCGACGATGCTGAGCACTCGGTGTACTCGTTCCTCCGCTGGGCGAACCACGGCCTGCACGCCGTGGTGTGCGTCGCCAACTTCACCCCCGTGCCCAGGCCCGGGCACCGCATCGGCGTGCCGTGGGCCGGCGACTGGCAGGTGGTGGTCGACACCGATGCAGCGTGGTGCGGCGGCAGCGGCTACCGCGGAACAGGGTCGTCGGTGGGCGCCGACTCCGCCATGCCGTGGCAGGGGCGCCCCGCATCGGTGCAGGTGGACGTGCCCCCGCTCGGGGTGTTGTGGCTGGCGGCCGAGCGGCCGTCAGGCGCGTAGTCGATGCGCAAGGCCCTCGCGCTCTGGCGCGACCCGGTGCTGCGCCCGGTCGTGCTGGCCAGCGTCACGCTGGGCGCTGCGGTGGGTGTGTTCGCGGTGTCGTTCGGGGTGGGTGCGGTCAGCGCCGGCGCCTCGGTGGCACAGACGTGCGCGCTGTCGCTGCTGGTGTTCACCGGCGCGTCGCAGTTCTCGGCCGTCAGCGTCATCGGCGCGGGCGGGTCGGCACTGTCGGCCGTGGGCGGGGCGCTGGTGCTGGCGGCGCGCAATGGCGTGTACGGCCTCACCCTGGGGCGGCGCATCCCCGGCCGCCTGGGCACCCGGCTGGTGGCGGCACAGTTGACCATCGACGAGTCGACGGCGATGGCGGTGGCGCAGGACGACCCGGCCGCCCAACGCGCTGCATTCTGGATCACCGGCGGCAGCGTGTACGTGTTCTGGAACATCGGCACGCTGCTGGGAGCGCTGGCGGGCACGGCCATCGACCCACTCCGGTTCGGGCTCGACGCCGCCTTCCCCGCCGGGTTCGTCGCCATGCTGTGGCCGTTGCTGCGCACCCGGCGCGGCCGCCTTGCCGCGGCGCTGGGTGCTGCCATCTGCCTGGTCCTCATCCCGATCACCCCGGTGGGTGTGCCCATCTTGTGCTCGGCGCTCGCCGTGCTGGTGGGCATCGCCCCGGAAGCAGTCGACGAGGATCGCCCGTGAGTTGGTGGTTCGTGCTGTCGCTGGCGGCGGGCGCCTATGCGTTCAAGCTGCTCGGGTTCATCGTGTTCGGTGGCCGCACGCTGCCGCCGGTGCTCGAGCGTTGCCTGGCCCTCATTCCGGCCGCGCTCATCGCCGCGCTCGTGGTGAAGGACACGTTCAGCGTGGGCCAGCACCTGCAGATCGACGCCCGCGCCGCGGGCGTGGGGTGCGCGGTGCTGGCGGCGTGGCGACGTGCCCCGCTGATCGTGGTGATTGTCGTGGGTGCCGGTGTGACCGCCCTCATCCGCGCCCTGGCCTGACGCGGTCTGGTTCTCCGTCTGGCGCGTCGTCTCAGGTGAATGCGGCCAGGCGATGCCGGGGGTCGACGACCTCGTGCACCGGCACCTCACCGTCGTCGTCGGCCGCCAGTCGGGCGAGCATCTGCCCCACCAGCGGCACGAACTTGAACCCGTGCCCGCTGCAGGGCGAACCGATGACCACGGGGCCCACCCGGTCGATGACGAAGTCCTCGTTCGCCGTGGTGGTGTACAGGCAGGTGGCGCCGAAGCGCGGCTCGGGCACCGCCCCCGGCACCCACTCGGCGACATAGCGACGGATCTCGTCGATGCTGGCGTGGTCGACCTCGTGGCGCCGTTCGTCGATCGAGGTGACGAGGCCCTCGTGATGGCCACCCACCTTCAACCCCTCGCCAGGTGTGAACAGGCCGTAGCGGAAGCGGTCGGTGTGGTGCATGAACGACGGCCACACTGCCTGGGGGTCGTGCGGCGCATAGTGGGCGAGCTGCTCCTCGGTGACGACGAACTGCGGCAGCGTCACATCGGCGGGCAGCACGCCCTGGGCCAGCACGCTGCCCACCCAGGCGCCGGCGGTGACCACCGCCCGGCGGGCCCACACCACCTCGTCGCCGAGGTCGACCTCCACATGGTCGCCCACCACCCGCAGCGTGGCAGGGCACTCGAAGCGCACCTCGGCGCCGTGGTGCCGGGCCAGACGCACCAGCGCCTGCACGGTGGCGTGCGCGAACGTGCGACCGCCAGAGGCGTGGTGCAGCACAGCCGTGTCGAACCGCAGGCCGGGTACCCGGGCCTGGGCCTCGCCGGGTGTGAGCCACTCGTGCGGCACCCCGCACACCTGTAGGGAATCGGCGAGTGGGGCCAGCAGGTCGGGCCGCCCGTGGTCGTACACGCCGTTCAGGTCGAGCAGCGTCTCAGCGGCCTCGTCCTCCAGCACATGCCACCACAGCAGCGCCTGCTGCGTGAGTGCTGTGTAGTACGGCGCCGGGTAGGTGTACCGGAAGATGCGTACACCGCCGTGGCTACTGCCGCGGGTGTGACCCTGTTCGAACTGTTCGGCAGCCAGCACCGAGCAACCCCGGCGGGCCAGGTGCCAGGCAGTTGATGCGCCCATCGCCCCCGTGCCGATGACGACGACGTCGACCCTGCGCACGCTCGGCCCCGGTCAGTGCTGTTCGACGAGGCGCTGCAGGTCGCGCAGGTTGCGCCGCCAGATGGCCTTCATCACCAGCTTGCCGCCGACGAACGCACCGATCGGGCCACCGAGCCACCACGGGAAGAACAGTTCCTCGCTCCAGGTGAACCGGGTGCGCCGGTCGAGGTCGATCGGCTCGAGCGTGAACTGGCCGGTGCCGGTGACCACGCCCTCGTGGCGCACCCCCATCGCCTTGCCCGGCACCCACTCGGTGATCTCCATCTGGTCGACGAGCGAGATGGGACCCACCTTGGTGTCGCACAGGAACTTGGTGCCCACACCGCGGTGCTGGTCGGTCTGGAAGCGGATGGCCACGGCGTCGTGCATCCAGTCGACATGGCGCTCGACGGGTTCGAGCACCTCCCACACGCGTTCGGTGGTGGCGTCGATGTCGACGGCGACGGTGATGCGAGCCACGGACTACCGCGCGATCAGGCGTGCACTGCGACGTCGCGCAGGCGCTGTGCGGCGGTTTCGGGCGGCACGATGTTGATGAGCACGCCGGTACCACGCTCGAAGCCGGCGGTGGTGACCAGTTTCGGCCAGATGTTGACGTGCCAGTGGAAGGCGCCGCTGTAGTTGTACGGGGCGGTGCGGAACACGAGGTTGTACGACACGTCGCCGACGGCTTGGCGCAGATGACGGATGGCGTCGCGGATGGCGATGCCCACCGCAGCCAACGTCTGGTCGTTGCTGTCGGTGAGGTGCAGGTCGTGACTGCGCGGGATGATCATCAACTCGAACGGCGAGCCGCTCCAGAAGGGGCACAGGCACACCACATCGTCGTTGGCGAACACGATGCGCTTGGAATCGACCAGTTCGGCCTCGATGGTGGTGCACAGGATGCAGCCACCCTCGAAACGGTTGAAGCCGCGCTGCTCTTCGAGCACCTCGCCCGGCACGAACGGCAGACCGAGCAACTGCCCGTGTGGGTGGGCCAGCGACGCGCCGGCCTCGCGGCCGTGGTTGATGATGGCCTGGGTGAAGCGCAGGTTCGGCGACTGGGCGTGCTCGCGGAAGCGGCGCTGCAGCACGCGCATCAGGTCGGCCGCGTCGTGGTCGTCGAGCGAATGCAGACCGCCGGTGTGATCGGGGGTGAAGACGAAGACCTCGTGGATACCGCTGGCCTCGGCCTCGACATGCACCGGGCCGTGGTGGTGCACCGCGAATGGTTCGTCGCCGTAGAAGGCGGGGTACAGGTTGGGCATCACCCGCATGCGCCACTGACCACCCTCGTCGAGCCGTTCGAGTGCCGGCGGGGTGGACTCTTCGTTACCGGGGCAGAACGGGCACGGGCGCGAGGGGTCGGCCTCGATGTCGGCTGCACGAGGGGCGAAGTCGGTAGGCCGATCGGCGCGCTCGGCGACGATGGTGACCCAGCGGCCGGTGAGTGGGTTCAGACGCAATTGACTCACAGCGCCTGTACCTTACGCCCGCGCGGCGCCCGAAGTGCGGAAGGCACCCGGGAATTCATCTCGCCACCCCCTGCGCATACACGCTGACGTGGGCTGGGCTGTCGTCGGTGAACACACCACGGTCGAAGCCCGCCCAGCGGTCGCGCAGCGTCAGGCCAGCCCCGGCTGCCATGGCATCGAGTTCGCCAGGGGTGCTGTAGCGGATGGCCCACGGCCGCAATCGCACCCCGCCGGCCTCGGTGAACTCGATGAACTGGCCCTCGGCGCGCTGGGTGGTTGCGTCGTGCAGACTGGCACTCAGCACCACCCGGTCGGCAGCGAGCGTGCGCACCGACACCTGCGACCCGGAGTGGGGTTGGGGCACAAATGCCTCCACCACCATCACGCCGTCGGTGTCGAGCACGTCGGCTACTCGGGCGAAGCAGTGGGCCTGTCGCGCCGGGTCGAGCAGGTTGAACAGCGTGTTGTACGCCACCAGCGCGACGTCGAACGGCCCCGCGGGCACGTCATCGACCATGTCGCCGTGCACGCAGGTGATCGTCCGGTCCGGGTCGTTGAGGGCCAGGTGTTCGAGCATGCGCGCGCTCGAATCGATGCCGGTGACGGTGCACCCGCGGGCGGCCAACGGCAGGGCCAGTCGGCCCGTGCCCACACCGAGTTCCAGCACACGACCACCACGGGCGAGCGAGTCGACGCAGTCGACCGTGGCATCGACGTCGCTGATGTCGCGGTACCAGTCGTCGTACACGTCGGCGAACGCATCACCGTAGGTGGACGAGTCGTAGCCCTGCATGCCCCCATCTTCGACCACCGGTAGCGTGGAACCGTGATCGGCCGCCTCACCTACCTGGATCACGCTGCATCCACACCGATGCGGCGCGAAGCCATCGAGGCCATGCTGCCGTTCCTCGACCAGCAGTTCGCCAACCCGTCGGGCTCGCACCGGTTCGCCCGCCAGGCTCGCGCCGCACTCGACGAGGCGCGCGAGACGGTGGCGGCCGCAGTGGGCTGCCTGCCCGGCGAGGTCGTGTTCACCGGCGGCGGCACCGAGGCCGACAACACGGCCGTGTTCGGTGCAGTGACGCGCCACGGTGGGCAGGCCACCTGCTCGGCGGCCGAGCACCACGCCGTGTTGCACGCGGTCGAGCAGGTGGGCGGCACCGTGGTGGGTGTCGACGCAGCAGGCCGCATCGACCTTGTCGAACTCGAGCAGGTGTTGCGGCGCGCTGCCGACGGAGAAGCGCCGGCTGTGACCCTCGTGTCGGTGATGGCCGTGAACAACGAGGTGGGGTCGGTCACCGACATCGCCGCCGTGTCGGCGCTGGTACGTCGGCTCGCCCCCGCTGCACTGGTGCACACCGACGCGGTGCAGGCAGCCTCGTGGATCGACCTGCGCACCCTCACTCCGCACGTCGACCTGCTGTCGCTGTCGGGCCACAAGTTCGGTGGCCCGAAAGGCGTTGGGGTGATGGTGGTGCGCCGCCCCGGCGCAGTCGCACCGCTGCTAGTGGGCGGTGGGCAAGAGCGCGAGCAGCGCAGCGGCACCCAGAACGTGGCCGGCGCGGTGGCGCTGGCCGAGGCGCTGCGGCTCACCGACATCGAGCGCGCCGACGAGGTGCCGCGCCTCGCAGCGCTGCGCGACACGTTGGTCGACCGGCTGGTCGAGGCGCTGCCCGACGTGCGCGAAACCGTCGACCGGGCCCACAAGGTGGCGGGGTCGGCCCACGTGTGCATCCGCGGTGTCGAGAACGAGGCGTTGCTGTTCCTGCTCGACGAGGGCGGGGTGTGCGCCAGCGCGGCATCGGCCTGTGCGGCCGGGGCGATGGAGCCGTCGCACGTGCTGGCCGCGATGGGCGTCGAGCGCGAGTGGTCGGCCGGTGCCCTGCGCCTCACGCTCGGGCACTCCACCACTCTCGACGACGTCGAGCGTGCGGTCGAGGTGGTCGTTCCCGCGGTGCAGCGGGTGCGGAGTTTCGCCCGATGAAGGTGCTGTGTGCAATGAGCGGTGGTGTCGACTCGTCGGCTGCCGCGCTGGAACTGCTGCACGCCGGCCACGAGGTGGTGGGCGTCACCATGCGGTTGTGGGGTGGGGCCAGCGACACCGGGTGCTGTTCTATCGCCGATGTCGACGATGCTCGCCGCGTCGCCCAGCAGCTGGGCATCGACCATGTGGTGTTCAACTTCACCGACGAGTTCGACACCCACGTCGTGAACCCGTACGTGCAGGCGCACACTCGCGGCGATACGCCGAACCCCTGCATCGAGTGCAACCGCCACCTCAAGTTCAGTCGGTTGTTCGAACGTGCCGACGTGCTGGGTTTCGACGCCGTGGCCACCGGGCACCATGCCCGCATCGTGCTGCACGACGGGCTGCGGTTCGTGGCCCGCGGCGCCGACGCAGCGAAGGACCAGAGCTACGTGGTGCACATGCTGTCGCAGGCCGATCTTGCCCGCACGCTGTTCCCGGTGGGGCACCTCACCAAGGCCGAGGTGCGCGAGCGGGCGGCCGCCGCAGGCCTGCGCACTGCCGCCAAGCCCGACAGCCAAGACGTGTGCTTCATCACCCACACCGGCGGCCGCGAGGCGTTTCTCGGCGACCGCATCGCGTTCCGCCCTGCCACGGTGGTCGACACCGCAGGGGCGACGGTCGGTCGCGTCGAGGCGGTCGAACTGGTCACCGTGGGGCAGCGGCGCGGGCTCGGCCTGCCGGGCGGCGGACCGAAGCGGTACGTCGTCGACGTCGATGTCGACCGCGGCACCGTGGTGGTGGGCGACGATGCCGATCAGTTCGACACTGAGGTGGAGTTGGGCGCGATCACCTGGGCGTCCGATCCGGTGGCCCATCCGGTGGCCCATCCGGTGGAGCGCCCGGTACTCGTGCAGTGCAGCGCCCACGGCGCCACCCGGTCGGGCAAGCTGATCGGCGACCGTGTGGTGTGGGACGAACCGCAGCGACGCGTCGCTCCCGGGCAGAGCGTCGTGCTGTACGACCTCACCGACACCCGTGTGCTGGGCGGTGCCGTGGCAACCCGGCCGGCGCGGCCGTCAGCCCACCGGTAGGCCCCGGGCACCGGCCGCCTGCAGCAGGCGGCCCGGGCGGGTGGGTGCCACCAGCAACGCAGTGGCGTGGATGGCACGGCCGTTCGGGGTGGAGCGCGTGGGTGCGTACACCAGCGTGGCCGAGTCGTGCAGCTGCACCTCCACCGCGTGGCCCGACGCCGGCCCGGTGCAGTCGGCGGCACCGGTATCGGCGAGGGCCAGACCGATGCGGGCGATTTCGGCGTGGCGGAACATGACGGTGTCGGCCAGCACCACCTGGTCGTGCACCACCAGCCCGGCGGGCACGATGACCACCCAGCGGCGCGACAATCGGTGGAAGCTGCGTGCACCCAACCAGGCCAGCACCACGGTGGGCACGGCCACGAGCACGCCCCACACCCAGTCACGAGCGGCCAGCAGCAGCGGGGCGGTCAGCAGCCCGGCGCACAGCGGCACCCACGCCACCGCGACCGCGGCCCCGGGGGCCACGGGCGGGCGCAGCAGGAAGCGTTGCTCGTCGCCGTAGGCAGAAGCCTGCACGAACGACTGTCCGAACTCGCCGGTGAGGACGCAGGCCGTGGCGACAGCCGATGTTGCGACGGCCACCACGGCTGCGGTGCCCGCTGAGTCGGCAGCGATCGCGGCCACGATCGAGGCGACCAGTGCCGTGGGCGTGAGGGTCCGCGCCGCGGTGAGGCCCATCGTCGACGGAACGGCGAGCGCGAGCGCAACGATGGCCCAGCCGATCCAGAGCACGGTGGTGCCCACCAGTTGAACGGCTCGGCTGTGAGTGGTGAGAGCCTGCCCGAACCCTGCACCGCCCACCACCGCCAGCAGCAGCCAGGCCAGGCGGGCGAGCCAGACGATGGCCTGGGTGGCGCGGGGTGCGACCGGGGTGGCTGACACGGCCGACAGGGTAGCCAGGTGTACCTGGCGACACGCCTGTTCGGCCTTGCGAGCTGGCCTGCCGGATTGCTGGCAGGGTTTGTTGTTCACAGGGTGCCTCATGTAACGATGGGCCCGTCACCGTGACGATTCGCCGGAGGGTTCGCCCGCTGACGACCGAGGTCTACCGACGACAGGGGGGTGACGTGCTCGATCCGATGTTCACCAACGGGGCCACGACGGCGATGGGCGCGCTGCCTCACCGCGATCTCGACGCCGCCGCGGCGTTCGCCCTGCGGGCATCGACCGTGCCGGCCATCCCCACGCTGCCGCGGCGTTCGCCCGCCGAGGGTCAGATCGCTCAGGCCCTGCTCGGCATCGAAGGAGTCACCGTCGGCCAGTACGGCGCCATCTCCGTCGACGTCGCCAGTGTCGACCCGGTCGAGCCGGTGCTCACCGATGTGCAGCACGATGCGTTCGCAGGCATGCGTACGTTCCTCGCCGGCGCGCCGCGCGACCTGCCCGCCGTGAAGTGGCAACTGGTCGGTCCGGTCACCCTGGGCATGGCACTCATCCGGGCCGGTGTGCCCGAGCACCTCGCGTTCGACACCGGCGTGCGGGCTGTCCGGTCGCACCTGCACCACCTGCTCGACCTCGTCGCCGAGTCACTGCCCGTGGCCCAGCAGATGGTGTTCATCGACGAACCCGATCTCGTGCATCTCACCGACCCGGCGTTCCCCATCGCCCCCGACACTGCCATCGACCTGGTGTCGGGTGCGCTCGCAGCCATCGAGGGCCGGGCCGTGTCGGGGTTGCACTGCTGCGGCGAAGCCGACTGGTCGGCACTCATCGCCGCCGGGCCGAACGTGCTGTCGCTGCCCGCCCGCCCGACGGTCGTCGGCAGCGCCGGCTATCTGCAGCAGTTCCTCGATCGCGGCGGCGTCGTCGCCTGGGGTGCGGTGCCCATCGACGGCCCCATCCCCACTACGGCCGAGCGCCCGTGGCGCCGACTCAGCGACCTGTGGTGCGACCTCGTGCGGCACGGGTGCGATCAGGTGCAACTGCGCAAGCAGTCGATGGTCACCCCCGAGTGCGGCCTCGGCACCCACACCCCGGCGGTCGCCGAGCGGGTCACCTCCATCGTCGCCGAACTCGGCAAGCGGGTGCACGACCAGGCCACCGCCACCCGGTTCGTCCTGGGCGCCTGACCCCCGCCGTACACTCGCCGCTGTGACCGACGGCGCCGACCTCGCGCAGCGGGTGGCTGAACTCACTCGCCTCATCCGCCACCACAACGAGCGCTACTACGCGCTCGACGCGCCCGAGATCAGCGATGCCGACTACGACGCGTTGGTGCGCGACCTCGTCGACATCGAACAGGCGCATCCCGAACTGGCAGCCGACGACTCGCCCACACGAGAGGTGGGTGCGGGTCGCCTGTCGTCGTCGTTCGCCCCGGTCGAGCACCGTGTGCCGATGACCAGCCTCGACAACGCCATGGACGTGAACGAACTCACGGCCTGGGGTGAGCGCGTGGCGAAGGGTCTGGCGGGTGCGGCGGCTGCCTACGTGTGCGAACTGAAGATCGACGGCCTTGCCATGAGCCTGCGTTACGAGCAGGGTGTGTTCGTGCAGGCCGCCACCCGGGGCGACGGTCGGGAGGGTGAAGACGTCACCGCCAACGTTGCCACCATCGAGGCAGTGCCCAAGCGGCTGCCTGCCGGCGCCCCCGATGTGGTCGAGGTGCGCGGTGAGGTGTACATGCCCATCAGCAGTTTCGAGGCGCTGAACGTCCGTGCCGCCGAAGCGGGCCAGCCGCTGTTCGCCAACCCGCGCAACGCGGCTGCCGGCAGCCTGCGTCAGAAAGATCCACGCATCACCGCATCGCGGGTGCTGGCGTTCTGGAGCTACCAGGTGGGCGAGGTGGTGGGTGGGCCCGGGTTCACCACGCATCACCAGACCCTCGAGTTCCTTGCCGGCCTCGGCTTCCCGGTGAATCCCGAGATCCGCCGGTTCGAACACCTCGACGACGTGTACGCCTTCTGCGATCACTGGCAGCAGCAGCGCCATACGCTCGGCTACGAGATCGACGGCGCGGTGGTGAAGGTCGACGACCTCGCCCAACGCGAGGTGTTGGGCTTCACCTCGCGGGCACCACGGTGGGCCATCGCCTACAAGTTCCCACCCGAAGAGCGCACCACACTGCTGCGCGACATCCAGGTGTCGATCGGCCGCACCGGTCGGGCCACCCCGTTCGCCGTGCTCGAGCCGGTGTTCGTGGGCGGGTCGACGGTGGGCATGGCCACGCTCCACAACCAGGATCAGGTGCGATTCAAAGATGTGCGGCCCGGCGACACCGTGGTGGTGCGCAAAGCAGGCGACGTCATCCCCGAGGTGGTCGGGCCGGTGTTGTCGCTACGCGACCCCGCCAGCGCGCCGTGGGAGTTCCCCGCCGTCTGCCCGTGCGACCTGCACACCGACCTGGTTCGTGCTGAGGGCGAGGCCGACACCCGCTGCGTCGAGCCGAGCTGCCCGTTCCAGCGCGACCAGCGCATCATCTACTTCGCCGGCCGAGGCGCGATGGACATCGAGGGCCTCGGCGAACGCACCGTGTTCCAGCTCAGCGATGCTGGCCTGGTGGCCGACCCCGGCGACATCTACGCACTCACCGTCGATCAGCTGATGCAACTCGAGGGTTTCGCCCGCATCAGCGCCGAGAAGCTGGTGGCCGCGATCGACGAGTCGAAGCACCGACCGTTGCCGCGGCTGCTCACTGCGCTCGGGGCCAAGGGGTTGGGGCCATCGGCGTCGGAGTCGATCAGTGCGGCCTTCGGCACGCTCGACGCCGTGGCCGATGCCTCCGAGGCCGACCTCGCCACCACCGACGGGGTGGGGCCGATCATCGCCGCCTCCATCGTGCGTTGGTTCGCCAATCCGGCCAATCGGGCGATGATCGAAAAGATGCGCACCGCCGGGGTCGAGTTCGGCAACGTGGAGGTGAGCCGCCTCCCGCAGGTGTTGGCTGGTCAAGCCGTGGTGGTCACCGGCGCGCTGGCCGGGTTCTCGCGCGACGAGGCCGAGGCGGCCATCAAGGGGCGTGGCGGCAAGAGTCCGGGCAGCGTCAGCAAGAAGACCTTCGCCGTGGTGGTAGGCGCCGAACCGGGTGCCTCGAAGCTCAGCAAGGCCGAGGAACTCGGGGTGCCGGTGCTCGACGAGGCCGGCTTCGAGCACCTGCTCGACACCGGCGAGCTACCGGCCGAGACGGGGCCAGATCGGTCGGCCCAGATCGGTCGGCCTGAACGGGACGGCTAGACGACGTAGAAGTCCCAGCGGAACGACGACGACTGGGCGCGGCTCTCGTCGATCTTCCAGAACACCACCGTTGCTTCGTGGCGGCCGGTACCGAAACCGGTGATGAGTGCATCGTCGCTCGGTTCGAACGTGAGGGTGGCATTGCCCGGTTCGTAGATGGTGGTGGCAGGCAGGCTGACCTGACCGCCCGGGTCGCTCGAGGTGCCGCCGATGGGCTGGATGCCGATCGAGTCGAGCGACACGGTTTCGAGTTCGACCCCGTCGATGACGAGCACACCGGTGTAGCCCTCGGCGAGGTCGACGAAAACGGCGGTCTGCTGCAGTACCTGGGTGGCGCCGCGCACCGGGTTGACGCTCTCGATCTGGTCGGGCAGGCCCTGCAGTTCGTCGCCGGTGATCGACGTCCGAATGCCGAGGATGACGAACATCAGACCGACGGCGATACCGAGGCTGGCGAGCATCAGTTTCGGGTCGATGCGCTTGCGGGCCACGGTGCCATTCTTCCCGCTCGACACGGAGATTCCACCCTTGCGGTGCTGTGCCACGCGTCGCGCGGTGCCCGGACATCCGGGTGGTCAGCCGCTAGCGTCAGGGTTCCGATGAGTCTGGACGACCCCTCCGCAACTGGCGATCCAGCCGAGACCGAATCCGCCGGTGCCGCCGACGCAACGAGTTCGGCGCCGCAGTTGTTCGCCGACCGCTACAGCCTCGGTCCTCGCCGAGGTTCGAGTGTCGATCTGGCCATGTTCGATGCGGTCGACACCACCGACCAGCGCGCGGTAGTGGTGAAGATCGTCCATCCCGACATCGTGGCCGGCGAGGGCTTTGTCGACCGGTTCACCACCACGATGGGGGCGGTCGCGGCCGTACGTCACCCAAATCTGTCGGAGGTGTACGACTTCGGGGTCGCCGAGTGGAACGGGCGCACCGTGTGCTTTGTGGTGGGCGAGAGCCTCACCGGCGGCAGCCTGCGCGACCTGCGCGACCGGGGCCGCGAGCTCAGCTTGTCGCAGGCGGTGATGGTGGGTCTCGACGTGTGCCGCGGTCTCGACATCGCGCATCGCGCCGCACAGGTGCACGGCAACATCCGGCCGTCGAACCTGGTGTTCGGCGACGAAGGCCGACTCCGCGTCACCGACCTCGGTGTGGCCTCGTTGATAGCCGCCGAACTGGCCGCCCGGCCCGAGGGCATCAGCGCCGAGCGAACGCGCTACGTGTCGCCAGAGGAAGCGGTCGGGCAGCCGGCCGGCACGAAGAGCGACGTGTACTCGCTGTGCCTCTGCCTGCTCGAGGTGGTCACCGGCCAGGTGCCGTTCGTGGGTGAGTCGGCGGTGGCCACCCTCGCCAACCGAGTCGACAAGCTGATGCCGGTATCGGCCGACCTGGGGCCGCTGGCGGCCGTGTTCGAGCGGGCGGGTAGGCCCGACCCGGCCGACCGCTCGTCGGTGGCCGAGTTCGGGCGGGCCATGGTGCAGGCTGCCGAGAAGCTGCCTCGTCCGGCGCCCTTACCGCTGCTGAGCGCAGGCCTGTTCGCTGAAGCCGCGCCCGCGCCGATGCCCGCTGCGCCTGCCGACGAGCCTGTTGAGGGTGAGGCTGTCGAGGCAGAGCCTGTCGTGGCAGAGGTCGTCGTGCCGATCGAACTGCCTTCGGGTGGCGAGTCCGACGCCCCCGAAGGTGATGCCCTGGCAGGCGACGTGGCCGATACGCCTTCCTCCGAGACGATACGCGGCGACGACTCCCCGATTCCCACGCTCGACGTTGTCGCCCCCGAACCCATCGCCGAGCCCTCACCGGTTGTCGAACCCACTCCATTGTCGGCATCGGTTGGGACACCTGCAGCCTTGCGTCGCGGTGTGATTCTGGGGATGGCGGCGGTCGTCGTGGTCGCCGCGCTCGGCTTGGCTGCCTGGCTGGTGTTCGGCCAAACCGCATCGCACGAGGTGCCGCGCCTTGCCGGGCTCGAACTCGGTGAGGCCCGCAATCTGGTCAGCGAATTCGGCTGGACGATCACCCCCGTCGAAGAAGCCAGCGACGACGTGCCGGTGGGCGTGGTGGTGCGCTCCGATCCCGCTGAGGGAGCCGATCTCGACGAGGGCGGCACACTCACCCTCGTGGTCAGCACCGGCCCAGCCCTGGTCGAACTTCCCGAGCTGACAGGCATCACCATCGAGGCGGCCTCAGCCCTGCTGAGCGAACGTGGCCTGGTGCTGCAACTCGGCGATCAGCCCTACGACGACCTCTTCCCCATCGGCACCGTCATCTCGTGGACCATCGCCGACCAGCCCGGTCTCGTCGCCGGCGCCACGGTGTTGCCCGGCACCACCGTGCTCGTCACCGTCTCGGCCGGCCCATCCCCTCGTTTCGTCCCCGACCTCATCGGTGTGCCGCTCGCCAGCGCCTCCGCGGCCATCACCGAGCTGGGTCTGGTCGCAGTGCAGGGTGCCGACGAGTTCAGCAGCGAAGTCGCCGTCGGGGAGGTCATGCGTCAAGACCCGGCACCCGGCACCGAGGTGGCCCGTGGCGCCACCGTCACCATCATCGTGTCGAAGGGGCCCGACCTCGTCGCTATCCCCGCTCTCGCCGACCTCAACCTGCAGCAGGTCACCGCCGTGCTGAATGGTGCTGGGCTCGCTCTCGGTCAGGTGAAGGGCGACCCGGCGGGTGTCACCGTGTTGGCTGAGGTCGACGGTCAAGCGCTGGCCGCCGGGGTGCTGCTGCCACGTGGCACCGCCGTCGACGTCACCTTCGCGGTGCCGGCCCCTCCCGCTACCGCCACCCCCTGACTCGGCCCTCCACCCCCGCTCCTCGCTAGCGTCGGCGCCACGAGCCGACCACCGACAAAGGAGTTGCGGCCATGGGTGCACTCGAAGGACGCGTTGCCATCATCACCGGCGCAGGGCGCGGCATCGGCCGCGAGCATGCGCTGCTGTTCGCCGCCGAGGGTGCCAAGGTGGTGGTGAACGACCTCGGCGGTACCAACGACGGCACCGGCACCGACATCACCCCGGCGCAGCAGGTGGTCGACGAGATCCGCGCGATGGGCGGCGAGGCCGTCGTGAATGGCGACAACGTGGCCGACTGGGAGGGTGCCCAGCGCATGGTGAACGCAGCCATCGAGGCGTTCGGCGATCTCGACATCCTCGTCAACAACGCCGGCATCCTGCGCGACCGTGTGCTGGTGAACATGACCGAGGAGGAGTGGGACGCGGTCATCGCCGTGCACCTGAAGGGTCACTTCGCGCCTTCGCGTTGGGCCGCCGCATACTGGCGCGAACAGGCCAAGGCGGGTATCGCCAAGCCGCGCAACATCGTGCACACCTCGTCGACGTCGGGGCTGTTCTCGAACCCGGGCCAGAGCAACTACGGCGCTGCGAAGAGCGGTATCGCCACGTTCGGCCAGATCATCGGCAAAGAGCTCGCCCGCTATCACGTGAAGAGCAACACCATCGCCCCGGGTGCCCGCACCCGGCTCACGCTCGCCACACCCGGCCTGGAAGGCATCATGAAGCCGGTCGAGGGCGGTTTCGACCCGTGGGACCCGGCCAACATCTCGCCCCTCGTCGCCTATCTGGCCAGCGAGGCCTGTGTGTTCAACGGCGAGACCTTCCTGGTGCAGGGCGGCATGGTCACGATGCTCGAGAGCTGGGCGCGCGGGCAGGGTGTCGACCGTGGGGCGAAGTGGTCGGTCGGCGAACTCGCCGACGCGCTCGCTCCACTCGCCCGGCCCACCTGAGCCAGCCCCACACCCCTCGATGACCGAGCCCGAGCACCGGCCGTTGCGTCAGCGCGTGCTTGCGCGCCGCGAACCGACCACCTCGTTCGACTCGGGCGCGGTGGATGAGATCGGCGTGGTGCCGTGGCCGGTGGTGCTGCGCCGACGAATCGCTCGGCGGGTGGGCATCGACTACCGCTGGGGTGTGCTCTGGGTGGTGCTCGGCGGGCTGTTCACCGTCAGCCTCACGGTCACGATTCTCGTCGTGTCGCTGCCGCGCATCGCCGACGACCTCGGCTCGTCGACCAGTCTGCTCACGTGGGCCATCACCGGGCCGATGCTGGCGTTCGGGGTGGTGGGTCCGGCGTTCGGCAAGGCGGGCGACCTGTGGGGGCACAAGCGGGTGTTCGTCGGCGGTCTGTTCGGCGCCGGGGTCTTTGCGCTCGCCACGGCGTTCGCCTGGGACGGGATCTCGCTCGTGGTGTTCCGCACCCTGTCGGCGTCGGCGGGTTCGGCGTGTGGCCCGGCAGCGCTGGCCTACATCACCCGACTGTTCGCGCCCGACGAGCGGGTGCGCCCGTTGGGCTACTGGAGCTTCGTCACCGCCGGGGCACCGGTGCTGGGCGTGGTGGCGGGCGGTCCGCTGGTGGAGGCTGTTGGGTGGCGGGTGATCTTCCTCGTCCAGGCGCCGCTGTGCCTGGTGGGTGTCGTCGTGGCGCTGTGGTTGCTGCCCACGACTGAACGCCAGAGCGGCGTGCGCTTCGATGTGGGCGGGTCGGTGACGCTGGGCCTGGGAGCCACCCTGGTGCTCGTCGGCACCAGTCAGGGCCCGCGGTGGGGATGGGACAGCCCGGTCACCATCGCCGCCTGGTCGCTCGGTGTGCTGAGCCTCGTGCTGTTCGTGCGGATCGAGCGCCGCACGCCGGATCCACTCGTGGTGCTCGCCTGGTTCCGCACGCGCAACGTGGCCTGGCCAGTGCTCAGCCAGACGTTGTGCAACTTCGCCTACATGGGCGGCTTCATCCTGGCGCCGCGGTTGTTGCAGGATGGCCTGGGGGTGGCCACCTCGACGGTTGGTCTGCTGGTCATCGCCCGCCCACTCACCTTCTCGTTGGCCGCGCCCACGGCGGGCTTCGTGACCATGCGCGTGGGCGAGCGAGTGGCCGGCGTGGCCGGCGCATGCGGGGTGGTGGCCTCGATGGTGTGCTTCGCGTTCGTCGACCGAGGGACGGCGCTGTGGTTCGTTGCCGTCGCGCTCGGATTATCGGGCCTCGGCCTCGGCGTGGCATCACCCGCCATGACCGCCCTCACCGCTGGCGCGGTCGACGAGACCGACTTGGGGGTGGCCGGCGCAATGCAGCAACTGATGACCCAACTGGGCGCAGTGGTGGGCTCGGTGGTGCTGAGCACCATCAGTGCCTCGGCCGGCCCCGACGATCTGGCGCCGTTCCAGCACGCGTTCGTGGTGGCGGCGTGCGTGGCGACGTTGGGAGTCGTAGCAGCCTGGTTCGTGCGGTCAGTGCCGCGCGTTGCTACCTGATCAGCGCGTGAGGGTCGCCTCGATCAGGCGGTGATCGACTTGATCTCGTTGGCGATCTGCTTCGCGATGTCGTCCTGCGGCATCGAGGTCTGCATCGCCATCATCTTCATCATGTCGCCCTGCACCTTGATCTTGCCCGACATGAAGGCCTGCATCCCGGCCGCCTGGTCCTGCTCGACGAAGATCTTGCGAGCTGTGTCGTAGTCGATCGTCAACGTGAGGTCGGGTGCTTCGAGTTCGCCGAGTTCCATCACCACATCGCCCGACGAGGTGTCCATGAAGGCGCGGATGGTGTCGCCGCTACCCACCGACTCGGGCACGTCGGTGATGACCTGGTTCATGCGGATGCTCGCCGTCACCTTGGCCGCCTCGGCGGCGTACTTCTCGCGAATGGCGCGAGCCTCGTCCATCCAGGCTGAGGACAGGAACGGGTGCGACATGATGACCTCCGGGTGCTGTGACAATCGCTGCCGCGACGCTAGTCGTCAGGCCGTGTCGATGCGTTGTCGGTGGGCGAGGTACGCCAGCCGCACGGCGAGGGCCTCACGCAACTGGGGGGTGACGTCGTCGGCGAACTCGTCGCGGTAGGTGGCGTCGGTCGACAGCAGCACGGTGAAGTACATCCCGCTGAAGGTTCCCAGGAACCCGGCCACCCGCAGCAGCGGCTCGGTGATCACCAGCGTGCGGCCGTCGAGTTGCAGGCTCAGCAGCACATCGGTGGTGTTCGGGGCGATCCACAGATCGGTGGTCTGCTGCGACATGGCAAGGAAGCCGAACAGGGTGAAGAACGAGGTGAGCAGCAGCGCCACAACGGTGATCTGCAACGCCTGGCTGAAGACGGCGACGAGCGCGAGGTTGGCCTGCTGGCGGCGGCTGAGGCGTGCTTCGGGTAGCGGGCCGCGTAGGTCGGGCATCAGGGTGGCCGCAGGCGTGGCGGCCACCAGTGGGCGGACGTCGTCCCACGAGGCGAACGAGTTCAGACCGTGGAGCAGTGCGGGCACCCGCGACAGCACGAACACGGCACCGAGCAGGAAGAAGATCGAGAGCGTGGCGACATAGGCCACCCCGCTGAGCGTGCCCGCGACCTGCCACACCTCGGTGTTGATGAACAAGAAGGTGGTGAACAACAGCAGCAGCGGCAGAGCACGCACCACCAGGCCGGCAAGGCTGCGGACCTGGGCAGAGCTGCGCCGCGCGGCCCACACCAGCAGCGACGGCACGGCGTAACTGGTGAGCAGGTAGATGGCAGCGAGCACGACCAGGCCCTCGACGGCCGTCTGTGCCGCGTCGGCCCACTGGCCGAGCACCGCCGACGGGATGACCGGGCCGATCACGAAGACCGCCAACTCGGGCCAGCCCACCACCGTGGGCATCGCCAGCCACCGGCGCCGACGGATGATGTTGGTGACCGACCAGCCGATGGCCAGCGCGGCTACGATGACCAGCCCGCCCACGAGGTTGCGCTGCCAGGTCCAGGTGCGCAGGTCGAGTGCGTGCAGGCCGCCGGCCAGGTAGGCGATGCCCAACGTGGGGATGCTGCGGGTCCAGATGTCGGTGGTGGCGGCGTAGTCACCGATGAAGTGCGGCACACCGCGCCGCACGAACCACCGCTCGATCTCGTCGATCCGCGCCCCCACGGGGGCGAGCCTAGAGGGGTGCCCGGTGCCGGTCGGACCATGACGGCAGGTGAACAGCACTGGACGAAATGTTCAATGCGCTTTCGATCGCGGCTCGAGGCCGGTAACGATGATCGTCCTATGGCACGCATCCTGGTCACCGAAGAGATCGCCGAGGGAGGCCTCGACCGTCTGCGCGCGGCAGGCCACGAGGTCGATGTCCAACTCGATCTGTCCCAACTGCTGCAGCACATCGTCGGTGCCCATGCGCTCATCATCCGATCGGCCACCCAGGTCACCGCCGAGGTGCTCGAGGTCGCCACCGATCTCGTCGTCGTCGGCCGGGCCGGGATCGGTCTCGACAACGTCGACGTGGCCGCGGCCACCCGACGCGGTGTGATGGTGGTGAACGCCCCGCAGAGCAACATCATCTCGGCCGCCGAGCACACGATGGCGCTGCTGCTGGCCCAGGCCCGCAACGTGCCGCAGGCGCACGCCGCCCTCACCGCCGGCCGCTGGGAGCGCACTCGCTGGGAGGGCGTCGAGCTGGCCGACAAGACCCTCGGCGTGGTGGGCCTCGGCCGCATCGGCAAGTTGGTGGCCGACCGCGCACGAGCGTTCGGAATGCGGCTCGTGGCCTACGACCCCTTCGTCTCGGCTGAGCGTGCCAAGCAGATGGGTGTCGAACTGATGGGCCTCGACCAACTCGTCGCCGAGTCCGACTTCCTCACCGTGCACCTGCCGAAGACGAAGGAGACCACCGGTCTCATCGGGCGCGACCTGTTGCTGAAGGCCAAGCCGTCGCTGCGCGTCATCAACGTCGCCCGTGGCGGCATCGTCGACGAAGAGGCCCTGGCCGACGCCATCCGCGGCGGGGTCATTGCCGGCGCGGCCCTCGACGTGTTCGCCACCGAGCCCACCACCGAGTCGCCGCTGTTCGGCCTCGACAGCGTGGTGGTCACCCCGCACCTCGGCGCCTCCACCCGCGAGGCACAGGACAAAGCGGGCGACACCATCGCCGACATGGTGCTGCTGGCCCTGGCGGGCGACTTCGTGCCGTTCGCGGTCAACGTCGATGCGGCCGAGGCCAACGAGACACTGCGGCCCTTCCTTCCGCTGGCCGAGCGCCTCGGCCGGTTGTTCGCTTCGCTGTCGGGCGGCGCCCCAGCGGCGATCGAGGTGTGTTGCGAGGGCGACATCGCCGGCTACGACACGCGCATCGTCACCCTCGCCGCACTGAAGGGTTTCTACGGGCTCATCAGCGACGAACCGGTCACGTTCGTGAACGCGCCCCAGTTGGCCCAGGCTGGCGGGCTCGAGGTGCGCGAGATCAAGTCGTCGTTGTCCACCGATTTCGTCAACCTGGTGCGGGTGCGTGGCGGTGGCCGGTCGGTGTCGGGGGCCATGGTGGGTCGACGCGGCGAACAACGCATCGTCGAGATCGACGAGCACACCTTCGATGTGCCGCCCGCTGCCTACATGCTGATGGTCACCAACGACGACCGGCCGGGCGTCATCGGCACGGTGGGCACCCTGCTCGGCGACGCCGGGGTGAACATCGACGACATGGATGTGGGCCGGGCCGCCGAGCCGGGCACCGCAGTCATGCTCATCGCCCCCAGCGCCCAGGTGCCCGACGTCGTGGTCGAGGCCCTACGCACGGCGCCGGGCATCGCCCGCGTCGACGTGCTGCGCGGCTGACCAGCCGTTCGGCGGGTGGTGTCGGGACATTTGTTTGCCGACGTAGGGCCATTTGGCCCGTAGCCGTTCGTGCCGGTCGGGGTGCACAATCGACCCTTGTCAGGATCTGAGCGCACTCGGGAGTTCTTTGGTATGTCGGTGATGCAATTCGATCACGAGACAAAGGTGTCGTCCATCGCCACCGTCGGCTCGTTCGTCAGCCGTATCGATCGCCTGGTCGATGCGCTGGTGGAGCCGGTGCCCTTCGATGTGTTGGTGGGTGTGGCGATGGAGGCGATGACCGGCCTCGGAGCGGTCGGCGCCATCCTGGTGCGGCTCGGCCCCGGTGGTGTGGTGGAGTCGGTGAACACGGTGGGCGCCAGCACCGACATGGTGTCGGCACTCGGCCCACTCGCTGTCAGCGAGCAGGTGCCCATCCTGGTGGCTGTCCGCACCGGCGAGCCGCAGTGGGTGCCTTCACGGGCAGCGCTCCAGACCCGATTCCCCGACTTCGCCACCAACGTCATGCGTGGTCAGGCGCTCGCGTCGATGCCGCTGCTGCTCGGCGACGATGTGGTGATCGGCGGCCTGGGCGTCACCTTTGCCGAACCGCGTTCGTTCTCCGACACCGAACGGGCCTTCCTGCTGACGGTGGCGCGCATCGTGACTGCAGCGATCCTGCGGTCGTCCGACTTCATGGCACCCGCCACGGTCGTCCACTATCCCGGGTCGGCCCTGTTCGACACCCTCAGCGACGCCGTGATGGTGTACGACGAGAGCACCGATCGTCTGGTGTACGCCAACGCCGGCACCGAGCGGGTGTTCGGTCGCGGCAACGACTGGCTGCTGCGGGCCAGCGGGGCCGACCTCCTCGGCCGTCTCGTCGGCACACCTGCCGAGATCCGTAGAACGGAGAGATGGCTTCCCGGTGAGCGCGTCTACGAAGCCGCGATCGCCACCTTCGACGGTGTGACGCGCCGGTACGAGGTGACCATCAGCGCCGCCAATGCGGTACGTCAGCGTGCCCTCGTCGCCGCCGACATCACCGACAGGGTCGCCGCAGTGTCGACGACCCCGTCCGTCGACGACGCCGAACGGATCGAACGCGAGCGGTCCGAGCACGAACTGCACGACCGGGCCATCCAGGCTGTGTTCGCCACATCCATGTCGCTGGCTGCACTGAGTCAGGCGGTGCCGGATCGACTCGCCGAGCGTGTCGACGTGCTGATCGACCAGCTCGACGAGTTGGTGGCCGAACTCAACCGGCGCTGACGGCTGCGATCTGGTCGCGCGTGGCGATGGCCGCAGCGCGTGCCGCATCGGCGAAGTCGAACCCGGGCGATGCGTACAGGATGGTCCTCGACGAGTTGATCACCATGCCGTAGCCAGTGCTGTCGGCACCGGCCCGCACCGTGGCCTCCACATCGCCACCCTGAGCGCCCACGCCGGGCACCAGCAACGGCAAGTCACCCACGACGGCGCGTATCTGGCGCAGTTCGTCGGGATAGGTGGCGCCAACCACCAGGCCGCACTCGCCGAGTTGCGACCATTCGTCGGCCACCCGCCGGGCGACGTGCAGGTAGAGGGGTTCACCGTCGGTGTACAGGTTCTGGAAATCGCCGCTGGTGGGGTTCGAGGTGCGGCACAGCACGAACACGCCGCCCCCCTCGTGGGTGAGGAACGGCGCCACCGAATCGGTGCCGAGGTACGGGTTCACCGTCACGACGTGAGCGCCGTAGCGGTCGAACGCCTCACGCGCATAGTGCTCGGCCGTGGGGCCGATGTCGCCCCGCTTGGCGTCGAGCACCAACAGCACATCGGGATAGGTCTCGCGGATGTACTGGCACAGGTCTTCGAGTTCGCGTTCGGCTCCCTGCGACGCGAAGTAGGCGATCTGCGGCTTGAACGCGCACACCACGTCGGCCGTGGCGTCGACGATGGCGCGGCAGAACCGTTCGGTCGCCATCGCCGGGTGCATGCGGCCGAGCGGTGCCGGCATACGGCCCGGGTCGGGGTCGAGGCCGACGCACAACATCGACCCCGAGCGCTGCCAGGCGGCGCGCAGCGTGTCGTGGAACCCCACCCGGGGTCAGTCCTCGATGGTGATGGCAGCCGTCGGGCACATGTCGGCGGCCAACTGCACCTTGTCGCGCAACTCCTCGGGCGGATTCTCCTGGAGGATGTACAGGTACCCGTCGCTGCGCACCTCGAACACCTCGGGGCAGGTCTGCATGCATGCCCCGGTCGAGGCACACACATCGAAATCGACACTCACCTTCATGGTTGGATCCTTCCTGACACGGCGTTCTCGGAACCGTAGCCGCGCCGGTGGGTGTGCGTACCGCTACGAGTCTCGTCGGCCTCTGCGGCGCATTCTGTACATCGATGTACACTTCGCCCATGTCGTCGCGAACCGTCACCGAAGCGCGTGCCACCCTGCCCGAATTGCTCGACCGGGTCGAGGCAGGCGACGAGGTGGTCATCACCCGGCACGGCAAACCCATCGCCGTGCTCGTCGCTCCCGAGCGTGTGCGTATCCGTCACGCCTCTACCAGTCTCGATGCGGCAGGCCACCTCGCCGACCTGCTTGCTGCCGCCGCGCAGCAGCAGCGGGGTCAATCCACCATCACGGCGCACCTCGCCGAGCAGCTCGTCGGCGAAGTTCGAGCGGCGCGCCGCGCACGCTAGGTCGCGCACCGTGGACGCCTTCGACGCCGACGTCCTCATCTACGCGGCCGCACCCACGCACCCGATCGGGTTCGTGGTGCGGGCATTGCTCGACGAGGCGCCGCCGGGCACATCGGCAGGCGTCGGCTCCGTCATGCTGCTGCCCGAGATGCTGTCGAAGCCGGTGCGCGACGGCGACGGCCCTACCGTCGAGGCGCTCGCCGCCGTGCTCGGCAGGCTCGACCTGCTGCCCGTCGACGCAGCGGTGGCGCGGCTGGCCGTGGTGCTGGCAGCGCAGTACCGGCTGCGGGCGGCCGACTCGGTGCACCTGGCCACCGCGGTGGTGGCCGGTGCCGATCGATTCATCACGAACAACCGCAAGGACTTCGCCACGACGATCACCGAGATCGACGTCGTGTACCCCGACAGCTTGTAGCTGCTGCGCCGGGTTCAGCGCAGCGAGCGCTCGTGAGCGTTCAGTACCGCTCGCAGCGACGCCGTGCTGGTGTTGGGGTCGGTGCCCACACCCCACAGCACGCCGTGGCCAGGGGAGGTGGTCTCGACGTAGGCCACGGCAGCGGCCTCCGAGCCGGTGCCGATGGCGTGCTCGGCGTAGTCGGTCACATCGAGCGTGGCGCCCACCCCGGCGCGCAGGGCACGCACGAACGCGTCGATCGGGCCGTTGCCCTCGCCGCTGATGGTCTGCGGCGTTCCGTCGACGGTGAGTTGCGCCGTCATCGTGGTGCGTCCGGTGGCGCTGTCGCTGCGCGACTCGTGCGACAGCAGGCGGAAGCGCGGCTCGGCGTCGAGGTACTCGCTCTGGAACGCCTCCCACATCACGACCGGGCTGATCTCGGTGCCGAGGTCTTCGGTGAGGTGCTGGATGGTCTTGGAGAACTCGATCTGCAGGCGACGGGGCAGGTCGAAGCCGTGCTCGGTCTTCATCACGTAGGCCACGCCACCCTTGCCGCTCTGGCTGTTCACCCGGATGACCGCTTCGTAGCTGCGGCCGAGGTGCTTGGGGTCGAGCGGCAGGTACGGCACACCCCATTCGGGGTAGTCGCCGCCGTTGGCGTCGGCCTTCTTCGCCAGCGCCTCGAAGCCCTTCTTGATCGCGTCTTGGTGGCTGCCGCTGAACGCGGTGTACACCAGGTCGCCCACCCACGGGTGGCGGGGGTGCACCGGTAGACGGTTGCAGTACTCGGCCGTGCGGCGCAATGCGTCGATGTCGCTGATGTCGAGTTGCGGGTCGACGCCGTTCACGAACAGGTTGATGGCCAGGTTCACCACGTCGACGTTGCCGGTGCGCTCGCCGTTGCCGAACAGCGTGCCCTCCACTCGGTCGGCGCCGGCCATCACGCCCAACTCGGCGGCGGCCGTGGCGGTGCCACGGTCGTTGTGGGGGTGCAGGCTGATGACCACGCTGTCGCGGTTGCGAACGTTGCGGCCGAACCACTCGATCACATCGGCGTACACGTTGGGCGTGTAGCACTCGACCGTGGCTGGCAGGTTGAGGATGAGCGGCCGCTCAGGGGTGGGTTCGATGACGTCCATCACCGCATGGCACACCTCGAGCGCAAACTCGGGCTCGGTGAGCGTGAAGCTCTCGGGCGAGTACTCGTAGCGCACATCGGTGCCGGGCAGGGTGTGCTCGAGCTTCGTGCACAGCCGGGCTGCGTTGACGGCGATGTCGACGATGCCCGCCTTGTCGAGGTTGAACACCACCTCGCGCTGCAGCGGGTTGGTGGAGTTGTAGAAGTGCACGATGGCCCGCGGCGCACCGCGCAGGCACTCGTAGGTGCGCTCGATCAGTTCCTGGCGGCTCTGCACCAGCACCTGGATGGTCACATCGTCGGGGATGAGGTCGTCTTCGATGAGCTGGCGAACGAAGTCGAAGTCGGGCTGGCTGGCCGACGGGAAGCCGACCTCGATCTCCTTGAAACCCATCTTCACCAGCGCGTCGAACATGCGCCGCTTGCGCTGCGGGTCCATCGGGTCGATGAGCGCCTGGTTGCCGTCGCGCAGGTCGACGCTGCACCACAGCGGCGCCTGGTCGATGACCCGGTCGGGCCAGGTGCGGTCGCGCAGCACGACGGGCACGAACCGCTGGTACTTCTGGAAGGGCATCTGCTTGGGGGTGACGGGTGCGGGAGGCATCGGGTTCTCCGGTGTTCTGGCGAGGTGGGTAACGAGCGGAAACGGGGGCGAAAAAGCAAGAACCCCCCGGCCGGGAGGCGGGGGGTGCGGGCAAGCGCGTCTATGCGGCGCTTGCCCTACATAAGCAGAAGGAGCAGGCCGGTCGGACGCATCACGCTGCGTACCGTACCCGAGTGCCATCGATTCGGCAACCATCTCGGTGTTCGTGCTCTGATGGCAGCGAGCGTGCATCTGGCGCCGTCCCCACCCGAACCCAACTCAGGAGTCACTGATGAGCAAGCCCTCTGTCGACATCGGCCGCGTCGGCATCTGGTACGGCATGATCGATGCCCTGCCCACGCCCGAGGCCCAGCGCGCGGCGCAGGTGGTGGAGGGGTTGGGCTTCGGCGCGCTGTGGATCGCCGAGGCCGTCGGGCGCGAGCCGTTCGTTGCGGCCGCCGTGCTGCTAGGTGCCACCGAGCGCCTGGCCGTCGCTACCGGCATCGCCAACATCTACGCCCGCGACCCGATGACCATGGCCGCTGCACAAAAGACGTTGGCCGAGGCGTACCCCGGCCGGTTCCTGCTGGGTATCGGTGTGAGCCACGGCCACCTCGTCGCCGGGGTGCGCAAGCACGACTGGAGCAAGCCCTACAGCTACATGGTCGACTACCTGGCCAAGATGGACAAGGCACTGTTCATGGCGCGTGGGCCCGAGGCCGATCCCGGCCGCATCCTCGCCGCGCTCGGCCCGAAGATGCTCGAACTGTCGGCCACCCGCGCCAACGGCTCACACCCCTACTTCACCACGCCGGATCACACTCGCATCGCCCGCGAGGTGATGGGCGCCGACGCGTTGCTTGCCCCCGAGCAGATGGTGGTGCTGTCGACCGACGCCACCGAGGCCCGTCGCATCGCCCGCGCGGGCATGAAGATCTACCTCGGCCTGCCGAACTACTTCAACAACCTCAAGCGCATCGGCTTCGACGAGAGCGACTTCGCCGACGGTGGCAGCGATCGGCTGGTCGACGCCATCGTGGCGTGGGGCACCGAGGAGCAGATCGCCGCACGGGTGGCCGAACACCACGCGGCCGGCGCCGACCACGTGTGCGTGCAGGTGCTGCAGGACGGCAGCGACATGCCCGAGCAGCAGTGGCGCCGCCTGGCGCCCGCCCTGCTTGGCGGGTGATCGGGCTTGGCGGGTGAGCAGCCTCAGCGGGTGAGGAAGTTGGTGAACTGCCAGGGGTCGTCGGTGTTCAACCCGTCGCGTTCGTTGCTGAAGGCACCGAACGGATCGTTGCGGGTGCTCACCGGGTCCCAGTCGACCGGGCCCGAGAACATCGTGCCCAGGTAGGGGCGCGTCCATTCGAGCAGCTGGTCCCACGGCAGGTCGTCGGGCACGCACACACCCCGATTGGGGTTCTCGATCATCCACCGCACCGCGGCGGTGATCGAGCCGGCCACCTGCACCGTGGTGGCGCTCTGGTGGGGCAGGATGGCCCGGGCCTCGTCGATCGACAGCAGCGAGCCGGTCCACCAACTCTTGAACGGGTGGCCCATCAGCAGCACGCCCAACTCGTCGCGCCCGCTGATGATCTCGTCGTTCAAGATGCGCTGGCGGGGTGGCATCTCCCAGGCCCGCATCCGCAGCTCGAGCACGCTGTTGATGGCAGCGTCGGACGGGTGGTAGGCGTAGTGCACCGTCGGGCGGTACACGGCATTGCCGGTGACGTCGTCGTACACGGTGAGGTGTTCGCACATCGTGAGGGCTTCACCGTGGCGTACCACCATGCCGCGTGTCTCGCCGCTGGGCACCCAACTGCGCACCCAGGTCTCCATGCCTGGCTGGGCCAGGCAGATCTGGTGGCAGGGGCCCTCGCCGGTGTGCACGTAGGCGTTCGGGGGGAGTTTGATCTCGTGCGTGCCCCAGCCCATCTCGGCCGGGGCGATGCCCTCTTCGTAGAAGCCGTCGACACTCCAGGTGTTGACGAACTCGTTGGTCTCCTTCGGCCGATCGGTGATCTGCGTGTCGCGCTCGGCGATGTGGATCACCTTTGTGCCGGTGTGCATCGCCAGCACGTTGAACCCGGTGCCGTCGTTGCTGGCCGTGGCGAGTGCGGCTTCCAGCGTCGCGGGATCGGTGGCCAGTCCGCGCTGCAACATGGCGGTGGCGATCTCGACGAGTGCTTGCTTGGCGAGGTGGCTCACCATGCCTGGGTTGGCGCCGTGCTCGAGCACCGCGGTGGCGCCGTTGTTGTCGGGCCACGCGCGCATCATGCGGCGCAGGTCCATGTGGCGCACGTACAGCGTGCGGTCGAGCGGGTGGGTGCGGGCCAGGTCGATGTACGGGTCCCACACCTCGACGCTGGTGTTCAGGTAGCGCACGTTCCGGTCGCGGCACCATGCCAGCACGGTGGGGTTGTCGATGTTCCACGCCAGGTCGAGCAGCAGGTCGCCGCTGCTCACTCGGCTCGACAGGAACTCGTCGAGGTTCTCGGGCGTGAGCCGGTCGATCTCGTAGGTGACGCCCTGGTCGATCGCGTCGGCCACACGGGCTCGGTTGTCGGTGAAGTCGACGATGGTGATGCGCGACGCGTCGATCTGCAGGTCGCGCAGCAGCAGTGGCACCACGCACTGGGCCACCGAACCGCAACCGAGGACGAGCACCCGCTGCGGGTGCGAACTCACTCGACCGGTAGGGGAGTGAGGGCGGCGAGCTCGGAATCGAGCGTGGCCGCTTCGGCACTGGCGAGCAGTGACTGCCAGTCGTATGCGATGCCTTTACGGCCGAAATTCTCGGTGCCGTCGAACTGATTCATGCTGCTTCGCCTCCTCGTTGAGCCGGGGTCTGACAGCGGTTGCTGCCACGACCGAGGGCACCATACGACTCCGCGTGACGGCATTGCTACTCACTGATTCATCAGCAAGTCGGGCTGAGAAGTCGGTCAGTTCGACTGACTCATCGGTCTATTCCGCTGGCGTCGCGCTGAGGGTCAGTTCACGCCGCGAGTGCGGCCCGCCCAGTACGGCTCACGCAGCTTGAACTTCTGCAGCTTGCCGGTGGCGGTGCGGGCCAGCTCGGTGCGGAACTCGATGCGCTTGGGGCACTTGTATCCGGCGAGCTTGGTCTTCACGTAGGCGATGAGCGCGGCCTCGTCGAGTGTGGAGCCGGGGGTGGTGACCACCAGGCCGAGCACGAGCTCGCCCCACTTGTCGTCGGGCACACCGATCACGCACACCTCGGCCACCTCGGGGTGGCTGAACAACGCGTCCTCCACCTCGATCGAGCTGACGTTCTCGCCACCGCTGATGATGACGTCCTTCTTGCGGTCGCTGATCGTCACGTAGTACTCGTCGTCGATGATGCCGCCGTCGCCGGTGTGGAACCAGTCGGGGCCGGTGGGGTCGTCGCTCGCCGGATGGATGGCGTCGGCGGTGGACTGCGGCTGATCCCAGTAGCCCTGCATCACATGGTTACCGCGAGCCAACACCTCGCCGTCCGGCGAGATGCGTACCTGGATGCCCAGCGCCGGTACACCGGCCCGGCTCAGCTTGGCGGCGCGGTCGGCGGGCGACAGGTCGTCGGTCTCGGAGCGGGCGCGGTTCATCGTGACGAGTGGCGTGGTCTCGGTGAGGCCGTAGATCTGGATGAACTCCCAGCCGAGCTCGGTCTCGATGCGCTCGATGGTCTTGGTGGGCGGGGGCGCGCCGGCGCACACCATGCGCACCCGGTCGCGGCCTGGGATCGGACCGTCCCAGGTGGCTGCGGCGTCGAGGATGATGTTCGCCACTGCGGGCGCGCCACACAGCAGCGTCACGCCGTGCTCGTCGATGCGTCCCAGGATCTCGGCGCCGTCGACCTTGCGCAGGATGATGTGCTGGCCGCCCATCCCGGTGACGGCGTACAGCACGCCCCAGCCGTTGCAGTGGAACTGCGGCAGCGTGTGCAGGTATACGTCGCGGTCGCTCACACCGAGCTGCCAGCCGAAGGTGGCAGCGTTCAGCCAGATGTTGCGGTGCGTCAGCTGCACGCCCTTGGGACGGGCCGTGGTGCCGCTGGTGTAGTTGATGGTGGCGGTGGCGTCCTCGTCGTACGTCCACGGTCGGGGCTCCACAGCGTGGTGCATCAGCATGGCGTCGCTCTCGGCGCCGATCACCATGCGGTGCTCGCACGCCACGTCGGCCAGTGCCTCGTCGAGCTCGGGATCGACCAGCAGTACCCGGGCGCCGCTGTGCTCGACGATGTAACGCACCTCCTCGGCGACGAGGCGGAAGTTGACGGGAACGAGGATGCGGCCCGACCCGCTCACCCCGAACAGCGCGGTGAGGAGGCGGGCCGAGTTCTGGCTCACCATCGCCACCCGCTCGCCCACGCCGATACCCAGCGCGTCGAGCCCGGCGGCGAGGGCCTTGGCCTTGGCCGCCATGTCGCCGTAGCTGAACGCGCCCCAGCTCTCAGACGGCTGGTGCGGCTCGTCGACCACCGCCACCCGATCGGGGTAGACCAGCTCGGCCCGCTGCAGGAAATCGTTCACCGTGAGTGCAACCTTCATGCCCGCAGCATCGCGCATCTCCCAACCCCCACCTCCCACCCGACCCCGCCGCGATGAGCACTCTGCGCAGCAGGCGCGCAACTTGCTCATCCCGGGTGTAGCTCGACCCGGCGCGATGAGCACTCTGCGCAGCACGTGCGCAACTTGCTCATCGCGGGGCGATGAGGGGCTGGGGTCGGTAGCCTGCGATCCGCTTCCCCGCACGTCATCGGCATGCGAGGAGGAAGTTCCATGGCGATCGTCGATCGCGATCTGCTGTTGTGGGCGGCGGCCCATCATCGGGTGCTCACACCCGAGGCCATGCGGCGCCTGGGTGTCTCGACCCATCAGGTCCGCCGGCTCGTCGGTGCCGGTGTGCTCGAACGTCTCGTCAAGGGGTCGTACGTCCTGGCCGGGGTCGACGATCTCGAGACCGCACGCTGTGTGGCGGCGAGCGCCCGTCCCGGCAGGCTGGTGGTCGCGTCGCTCACGGCCGGCCGTCGATACGGATTGCGTCGGATGGGCCCGCCAGGCCTGGTGCACGTCATCGCCCCACCTGGCTCGAATCCGAGCCGCAGCGACTGGCTCCGTCCATATCGAACCGCCGCACTCGATCCGGTCGACATCGTCGAACGTCCTGATGGCATCCGACTCACCTCACCGGCGCGCACGCTGGTCGACCTCAGCCGTCACCTCACGCTCGACGACCTCCGCTCGGTGCTCGACCAGATGCTGGCCGAACGCCAGACCACGGTCGAGTCGATCCGGCGGGTGGCCGCCGACATCGCCTCCCCCGGTCGGCCCTGGGTTCGCCGCATTCTCACCTTGCTCGACCGTCGCAGCGAGGGCGCCGCGGCCGAGTCGCACTGGGAGTCGCGGGTGCACACCGAACTCCTGCGCAGAGGAGTGGTGGGCCTGTCGGCGCAGTACCGCCTCGACGTGCCGCACTGGGGCCTGGTGCGCCTCGACCTGTGCGTCGAGCGGTTGCGGTGGGGCATCGAGATCGACGGCCATCCGGAGCACTTCACCGAGGCGGGTGGCGCCCGCGACGCGGGCCGCGATCTGGCGTGCGGAGCGATCGGATGGCAGATGAGTCGGGTGGCCACCCGGTCGCTCGAACGCGACTTGCGCGGCACGATCGATGCGCTGTGGCGCATGTACCTCACCCGCTGCGCTGCACTCGGTCTGTCACCCGTCTGACGCCGCGATGAGCAACCTGCGCAGCGGGAGCGCAACTCGCTCATCGCGGGAGGGAGTGGGATGCAGGGGAGGAGGGGGAGGCGAGCAGTACCCTGGCAGATGACATGACTGATGCATCACGCCCGAAGGGCGCACCGCGGGGCCGTCGGCCCCGCCCCCACAAGCCGCCGAGCGAACAAGCCGGTGGCCTCGCCAGCGCCCAGCGCAGCGCGGACGAGATCGCGGCCCTGCCGTACACCCCCACCGGGTTCGTCGAACTCGGCGTGCCCGAAGACGTCGACCGGGGCCTCGCGGCCGCCGGTTTCGTCGCCCCGTTCGCCATCCAGACCAAGGCGATCCCGGTGGCGATGGAGGGCCTCGACGTGTGCGGCCGGGCCCGCACCGGCTCGGGCAAGACCCTGGCGTTCGGTGTGCCGATGCTCGCCCGCATCACCGACACTGCCGCACCCCGTCGGCCGCTCGGCCTGGTGCTGGTGCCCACCCGCGAACTGGCCCTGCAGGTGGCCGAGGTGCTCGCCCCCGTGGCGGCCGCCTGCGACACACGGGTGCTGCCCGTGTACGGCGGCGCCTCACGCGCCGACCAGATCGCCGAACTCCAGGCGGGCGTCGAGATCGTCATCGCCACACCGCTCCGATTGATCGACCTGTTGAAGGAGAACGAGCTCGATCTCGACCAGGTGGAAGTGGTGGTGCTCGACGAAGCCGACCGCATGGCCGACGACGGCTTCACCCCCCAGGTCGAGTGGATCCTGCGCAAGTGCACCGCGCCGCGCCAGACGATGCTGTTCTCGGCCACGCTCGACGGCGATGTGGGCCATCTCGTCACCCGCTACATGAAGAGCCCGGTCGAGGTTGCGATCGACGCCCCCACCGACACCGTGGGCACGATGTACCACCTGTTCCTCGCCGTCCACCACATGGACAAGGACAAGGTGGTGGCCTCCATCGCATCGGGCCAGCAGAAGACGATCGTGTTCTGCCAGACCAAACGCACCTGCGACCGGGTCGAGAACAACCTGCAGGAACTCGGGGTGAAAGCGGCCGCGATCCACGGCGACCTCAGCCAGGTGGCGCGCGAGAAGGCTCTGCGACGCTTTACCGACGGCGAGTTGAACGTGCTGGTGGCCACCGACGTGGCGGCCCGAGGTATCGACATCGACGACATCGGCGCCGTCATCCACTACGAGCCGGCTGGCGACGTGAAGGACTATCTGCACCGCAGCGGCCGTACGGCGCGTGCGGGGCGCGACGGCTGGGCCATCACGCTGGCCGAGTACAACCAACACACCCAGGTGCGCATCATCCAGCGTGGCTTGCGGCTGGATCCCACCCCGCCGATCGAGGTGTTCAGCAACAACCCGAAGCTGAAAGACCTCCAGCAGTTCCGCGCCGAGGCCTGATCAGCGCAGCCAGGCGGGGCGCTTCGTCTCGAAGGTGTCGATGGCACCGACGTGGGTGAGGGTGATGCCCACGTCGTCGAGACCGTTGATGAAGCGGTGCTGGTTCTGCGGCTCCATCGGGAACGACTCGGTGATGCCGACCGACGGCACCTCGACGGTGAGGCGCTCCATGTCGACGACGATCTCGGTGCTGGGGTCGGCCTCGATGGCCTCCCAGATCTTCACCACGACGGCTTCGGGCAGCACGACCGGCACGAGGCCGTTCTTCGTGCAGTTGTTACGGAAAATGTCGCTGAAGCTGGGCGCGATGACCGCATCGAACCCGCCTTGCTGGATGGCCCACACGGCGTGCTCGCGTGACGAGCCCACCCCGAAGGCCGGGCCGGCCACGAGGACGGATGCACCGCTGTAGCGCTCGTCGTTGAGGACGAAGTCGCGGTCGTCGCGCCACGTCGAGAAGAGCCCCTTCTCGAACCCGGTGCGTTCGACGCGCTTGAGCCATTCGGCAGGGATGATCTGGTCGGTGTCGACGTCGCTGCGGCGCAGCGGCACGCCGCGCCCGGTGACGATGCGGACAGCTTTCACGACAGGACCTCCAGATCCGACGGGGTGGCGAAGTGGCCGGCCACGGCGGTGGCGGCGGCGACGGCAGGACTGACGAGATGGGTGCGACCGCCGCGACCCTGACGGCCCTCGAAGTTGCGGTTGCTGGTGCTGGCGGCGCGCTCGCCCGGGGCGAGTTTGTCGGGGTTCATGGCCAGGCACATGCTGCAACCGGGCTCGCGCCAGTCGGCGCCGGCGGCCCGGAAGATCTCGGGCAGGCCCTCGGCCTCGGCCTGGGCCTTCACCACATGGCTGCCCGGCACCACCATCACGCGTGGCACCGTGACGGTGCGGCCCTTCATCACCGCGGCGGCAGCGCGGAGGTCTTCGATGCGGCTGTTGGTACAGCTACCGATGAACACTGTGTCGACGGTGATGTCGCGGATGCGGGTGCCCGCCTCGAGGCCCATGTACTCGAGCGCCCGGGCCACCGTCTCGCGGGTGGTGGAGTCGGCGTACGAGTCGGGCGACGGGATGACCGCGTCGATGCCCGCCACCTGGCCGGGGTTGGTGCCCCAGCTGACCTGCGGGGTGATGTCGGCGGCATCGATGACGACCGCCTTGTCCCACACGGCGCCCTCGTCGGTGACCAGCGTGCGCCAGTCGGCGACAGCGGCGTCCCACAGGTCGTCCTGCGGCGCGTGCGTGCGGCCCTGCAGGTAGGCGAAGGTGGTGTCGTCGGGGGCGATGAGGCCAGCCTTGGCGCCCGCCTCGATGCTCATGTTGCATACGGTCATGCGGCCCTCCATCGACAGGGCGCGGATGGCCGAACCCCGGTACTCGATGACGTGGCCGATACCACCGCCGGTGCCGATGACGCCGATGATGTGGAGGATGACGTCCTTGGCGGTGACGCCCGGCCGCAGGTCGCCGTCGACGGTGACGCTCATCCACTTCGGGCGGCTCTGCGGCAGGGTCTGCGTGGCGAGCACGTGCTCGACCTCGCTGGTGCCGATACCGAACGCCAGTGCACCGAACGCGCCGTGCGTGGCCGTGTGGCTGTCGCCGCACACCACGGTCATGCCCGGCAGGGTGCGGCCCTGCTCGGGGGCGATGACGTGCACGATGCCCTGGCCGGGGTGGCCCATCGGGAAGTTGACGATGCCGAACTCGGCGGTGTTCTCGCGCAGCACCTCGACCTGGCGGGCCGAGACGGGGTCGGCGATCGGCTGGTCGATGTCGGCCGTGGGCACGTTGTGGTCTTCGGTGGCGACGGTGAGGTCGGGACGGCGCACGCTGCGGCCCGAGAGGCGCAGACCGTCGAAGGCCTGCGGGCTGGTGACCTCGTGCACGAGGTGCAGGTCGATGTAGAGCAGATCGGGTTCGCCGGGCGCGCTGTGGACCAGGTGGCGCTCCCACACCTTCTGCGGCAGGGTCATCGGATTCGACATGACATCTCCAATCGTGCGCTGGCGCTGTCTCATATTGTGAGATACGATTCTCAGCAATGGAAAGTATAAGCGGAGTCGGCGTCATTGACAAGGTGGCCGTGCTGTTGGCGGCGTTGCGCGACCGCCCGCTCGACCTTGCCGACCTGCAGACTGCTACGGGTCTACCGCGGGCCACCGCTCATCGACTCGCCGCGGCGCTCGAGGCGCACCATCTCGTGCGGCGCGATGCGCAAGGGCGCTTCTGCCTCGGCCTGGAGCTGGTGGCGTTGGGTCGGGCGGCGAACGAGCAGTTGGGCCTTGCCGAAGTGGCTGGGCCGGCGTTGGCGCGGCTTCGCGACGACTGCGGCGAGAGTGTGCAGTTGTTCGTGCGGGAAGATGCCATGCGTCGCTGCGTGGCGTCGTTGCAGTCGCCGCACGGGTTGCGCTGGATCGTGCCCGAGGGAAGCCTGCTGCCGCTCGGTGCCGGTTCGGCGGG
>JBAXSU010000059.1:0-16900 GCA_037130535.1 Actinomycetota bacterium | reverse complement strand
GGGTTGGCGGATGGATGGCACGTTCGGCACCGGCGGGGGATTCGAAGAGCGACAGCATCGTGTCGGCTGCCGACTGCCAGGTGAACCGCTCGGCCTGCCGCCTGGCAGCGGTGCGTGCCGCCGTGCCAGCGTCGACCAGGTCGGTCACAGCACGCGACGCTGCGGCACTCCAGCCCGAGACGGGTACGACCCTGCCTGCGTCGGGGTGCTCGCCGAGCAGTTCCGGGAGCGCGCCTGCACCCGGCACCACGATGGGGGTACCGCATGCGAGCGCCTCGAGTGCGGCAAGGCCGAACGTCTCGACCGGGCAGGGAGCGAGGCACACGTCGGCATCGGCCAGCAGTCGAGCGACCTCGCGTCGCGACTTGACGTGCCCGCGGAAGTCGACAGGTACGCCGTCAGCCTGCCGGCGCAGAGAGTCGAGCAACGGTCCGTCGCCGATCACCGTGAGGACGACCTCGAGGCCCTGGCTGCTCAGTCGCCGTGCCACCTCGACGGCACGCTCGGGGCACTTCTCGTCCGACAACCGTCCGACGGTGATCAGCCGGATCGGTGCGCCAGTCGGTCGGTGTCGCTCGATCGATGGGGCGAACACATCGAGATCAACACCGAGCGCTACGCGCTGCACCTCGGTCACCCCCAGTCGTCGGAACTCGTCGGCGGCGAAGTCGGACGCGCACACGACCGCATCGCTGGCAGCGGCGATCTGTCGGTTGCGGAGATCGGCAAGCCGGTTGAGCGGAACCGCAGCGGGTACCCGGCCCGCGAGGATGCTGTCGATTCGCTCGTGCGAGATGGTCACCACGCGTGCACCGAGGCGCCGTCGCTGTGCCGCCGGACCGACAAGGGTCATCTTGTCGGAGAGTTCGATGGCATCGGGTCTGAGCCGCCTGAGCAGGTCGCTCAGCCTGGCCCGGTCGACGATGATCCGGTAACCGCTCCCACCGGGCAGGAACGGCGATCGCAGTCGGATCTCGCGAACCCCGTTCACCGGCACGATCTCGTCGCGCTCACCCGGCACGACTCGTGAGACCTGGGCCCCGGCCGCCACATAGCGACGGCCGAACTCGTCGAGCACGGTGCGCAGTCCCCCCGACGTCGGGGTGAAGAAGTTGGCGAGCTGGACGATGTGCATCACGCTGCGACCAAGTCGTCGACCGGGGCAGGTGCATCCCCGACGAGTTCGGCATAGGTGACCACCTGGACGCCGCCGGTCCGTGCGGCAACGGCGACGGTGTCGAGCATCCGCTCGGTGGCGGCGACGAGAGCCGGGTGCGTCAAATCGTCGGGATGGAGCGCGATCCTGACGGGTCGGCCGGTGCGAACACGGTGCGCGACGAAGCCTTGCGTCACCTTGGCCGCCGGCGCCGCGATCGCGCTTCCCGGCCGGTGCGAGACAGCAGGGATGCGCAGGGTCGTCTCGCGTTGGAGGTCGTGAACCGACCACTGGGTGGTCGTGTACCGGAAGCCGAGCTGGCGGAGCGCCGTGATCGCATCGCGCGAGATCAGCCAGCCCGGCGGCGTGAATCCCACGGTTTCGATCCCGATCCCGGCCAGGGCGGCGCGCCCCATCCTGAGCCGTTGTTTGGCTTCGACTCGGCCGAGTTCGTGGAACTCGCCACAGCCGCGGGCTGCGATCCGCCCGTACAGCCGTCGACTCGCTGTGAGCGTCGGCGACAGGGCCACCGATCGCGGCACCGCTACACCACGGTGCTCCCACCCGTGCAACGAGAGCTCGTGCCCGCCGCGGCGCGCTGCGTGGAGCCACTCGGCGAACGCGGGGTCGCCATCGAGTCGCTCGTCTCGCCAGGGCCCGGGCACCACCAACAGGGTGGCCCGCAGGCCGCGCGCCTCGACATGGTCGAGCCATGCACGCGACTGCTCGAGCGTTGCCGGAGCGACGTCGTGGAGCGAGATCACGACGACCGACATGTCAGGCGACCTCATCGACCTGTCGCCGCCAGGTCGGCTCGGCGAGTTTGCCGGCCTGCTCGCCGTTGATCACCATGCGATACCGCTCGACGAGTTCCGACATCACCGCGGGCCATGTGCGTGCTTCCACGCTCGCGCGTCCGTTGTGGCCGAGACGCCGACGGAGCGCGGCGTCGCCCGCCAGTTCGGCCACGGCGCCGGCAAGCATCTCGGGTTGCTCGGGCGACCAGAGAAAGCCGTTGCCACCGTGCTGTACGAAGTCGATCGGGCCGCCGGCCGCCGGCGCCACCACGGGCACCCCCGACGCCAGCGCCTCCTGAACCGACTGGCAGAACGTCTCGTCGAGGCCGGTATGGGCGAACAGATCGAACGTCGCGTGGTACTCGCTCAGTTCCGCTCCTGAGCGGAACCCGGCGAAGGTGGCAGCGGGCAGGGCCCGCTCGAGGAAGGCACGCTCGGGCCCATCGCCCACGATCACCACCTTCACGCCAGGAAGCCGGGTGACCGGCTTCAGGCGTTGGATCTGCTTCTCCTTCGCCAGCCGCCCGACGTAGCCCACCACGATCTCGCCGCGCGGTGCGAGGCGTCGATGGAGCAAGTCGCTGCGGTGCTGCGGGTTGAAGCGGGTGGTGTCGACCCCGCGCATCCACCGATCCACTCGCTCGATGCCGTGCGAACGAAGCATCCACGCAGACGCAGTGGAGGGCGCCAAGGTGATGTCGGCATGCGAGTGCACCCATCGCAGCCACGACCAGATCGGCGAGGCGGCGAGGCCGAGGTGGTACCGCTTTGCGAATCCGGCGATGTCGGTCTGAAAGATCGCCACCGTGGGAAGGTCGAGCGAACGTGCGGCGCGTGCGGCCCCGGCACCGAGGACGGTGGGTGCTGCCAGATGGACGACATCGGGCTGGAAGTCGCGCAGCGTCGAGGTGAGCCGTCCGATGGGAAGACCGATCCGCAGCGAGTCGTACCGTGGCAGATCGACCGCGCGCACTCGCACCACGGGTACGTCATGGACCACTCGATCCCCCGGGCCCGGTGCGATCACCAGTGCTTGGTGACCTTCGGACCGGAGGTGTTCGATCAGCCGAAGGACCGAATTGGTCACCCCGTTCACCGCAGGGAGGAACGTCTCGGCGACGATCGCAACACGCAGTTGCCTGGTGCGTGCGCCGGACGCGCGCTGGGTGGGACGCCGCAAGGGGATCAACAGTTCCTCCAGGGTGGTGGTTGGATGCGAGAGAGGACGGAGGCGGTGATCGCGATCGCCAGGGCGAGCGCGTATGCGGCAGCCGAGAAGGTGAATGCGTGGCCGGTGCCGCGGGGGACCACGGCGATCGCAGCTGCTGCGCCGGTGATGTAGGCGATGTTGTACATCCGGTCGTACGAGGCGAGGGCGCCGCCGACGCCCGTGCTGGGCATATCGCGCTGCACGGTCGTCTCGGTGTTGATGCGGATGAGCTGCACGGTGAAGGCAATGCCGATCATCGCTCCGGTGACCAGCCATGACACGGTGTGGAGAGCGGCGGCGGTGCACAGCACGCCACCCGCGACGAACGACGTGAAGCAGGCGCGGCGTGCGGAGAGGTGTCGGGTCACGAAGGGAGCGACGATCGTTCCGATCACGGTGCCGGTGGCGGTGAGGCCGATTGCGACAGCGAACCCCGAGGCTTCGAGGTGGTACCGGGAATCGATGAAGAGGATGAAGGTCACGAACGCCGCAGCCGAGATGGCTCGGTGGGCGAGCGCTGTGGCCACGGCGCGACGTGCGCCCGGTTGACTGAACAGCGTGCCGACATGTCGGCCGATGCCCCGTGGGGCTCGGCGGAGCAATGGGGCCGACGCTGCACCTCCGCCCAGGTCGAGCCGGGTCGCTGCGTAGCCGAGCGCTGCGCCGAGATGGATGACCATCGCCACGGTCACCGCGGCGAGCTGCGACCACAGACCGACGACCACGCTGGTGACGAAGCCGAGCACCCCGGCGAGTCGACCGCAGATGGCCGACAGCGAGTTCGCCGCGGTGAGGGCCTGAGCGGGCACCACATGAGCAAGTGCGGCGGAGCGAAGGTTCGTGGCCAGCCCGGCACTGAACGTCGCCAAAGCCCAGATGGTGTAGCCCAGCGGGCGGCTTGCGGTGAGCGGTACGAGCACCGCCGCAGCGGCGATACAGGCGCGCATCGCAGCAAGTCGGAGCAACGTGGGGCGTCGCGACCACCGGTCGGCGACATTGGCGGCAACGGTGCATGCGACGAGATAGGGGATCAACGCAGTCGCAGTGACGCGGACCACTGCGGCGGGTGAGGCACCTTGCCCGATGTCGAACACCACGACTTGGGCGAGCGCAAGTGCCACTACGGCATCGGCCATCTGACCGGACCCGTGGATGGCGAGGAGTCGGCGGATGACGGGATCGTGCCGCACGTACGACCGCGGCGTGGTGGGGAGCGACACCTCGGGGCCGAACGTCGTACCGGGTTGCACCGCTACCGTCATGATCCCACCTCGGCCGGAACGGATCGGACCTCACCGAGTTCGGGCGGTACACCGTCGGTGGTTCGTCGGATGCACCGCATACCGATCACCACGAGCAGCGCGAACGTGGCGGTCTTCACTGCCGCGGAGACGAGGGCATCGGTGTGGAACGGCCGGGCAACCAGGCTTGCCGCAAGGCAGGCGCCTGCCGACACCGCCACGCACGACATCCAGGGCCGCCACGCGAACGACTGCCACACTCCGGTGCCGAAGGCCCGCGCAACCCGCGTGAGCACGAACCACCATGCGAATGCATTCGCCACCAGGGTGCCGAGTGACGCACCGACCATGCCCCAGCGCCATGCTCCGACACCGGCGAGGACGAGATTCGATCCGAGCAGGACGAGCGCCGACGTGAGCAGGTCGCGGGTGCGATCGGCGGCGCGGAGCACCATCCCGTACTCGGCGACACGGTGGATGGTGATGATGGTGAACAGCTGGAACGGGAGCACCCCGGTGACGTATTCGGGGGTGAACACCAGGTTCATCAGTTCCGGTGCCAGCAGGACGAGACCGGCCGACAGGGGAACGACGATCGACGACATCGCGCCTGTCTGGTGCAACCACAGTGCGCGGGCATCGCCATGGTCGCCTCGACGGAAGGCATCGACGAGCATCGTCACGACTGCGGCGCCACCGGCGTACGGCAAGACGGCGAGGAGTGGGATCTCCTGTGCCGCGACGGCGTAGATCCCGAGATTCGCCGGATCGAACACGGCCACCAGCCACTTGTCGACGCTCCGATTCAGCACCGAGGCCCCGATGGTGAGACCGAGCGGAAGCGCATACCCGAGCTGGCGTCGCAGCAGACCGGGCGGCAGGGTGTGCGACGACGGAGGGAAGGCTCTGCGGACCACGGCACCGAACATCACGGCCTTCAAGCAGGCGGCGACGACGATTCCTTGCGCGATGCCGCGTAGCCCCCATCCGAGCGCGGCGGGGGCGACGACACAGCCGACCAGCGTGATGGTGGCGAGGATGTCCCAGCAGGCCGCCCCCGTGAGCCGGTCGATCGACAGCAGCGCGGTCGGCCCGGCAGCGGTGGGGATCTCGATCGCGATGGCCACGGCGATGAGTGGTGCCACCATCGGCAACGCTGCGGTCTGGGCTGCACCCCACGGGTCGATGATCAAGATGCCAGCCGCAATGAGTGAACCGGTCGCCGCCATCACACCGGCGGTGCGGACGACGAGTCGGCGGTGCTGGGTGGGTTCGAGACGGGGGAGGAAGAACAGCAGACTCTGTTGCAGGTTGAGCGAACCGAGGGTGATGGCTGCGAGGTAGACCGAGAGGAGCAGTGCAACCGACGACCACTCGGCCGGTGAGAGCAGTCGGACGAGAACGACCGCGATGACGACCTGGCTCGCCTTCACCGTTGCCTGGCCAGCCGCGATCACGGCCGATCGACGGCGCAGCGACATGGGTGCCGGGGCGAGCGCAGCTGCTGTCATGGGCGCCCGGCCCCCGGTTGCGTGACCGTCTGGTCGACCGAGTACCGGTCGAGGGCGGCAAGGCACGCCTGCTCGTCGACGTTGAGACGAAAGGCTCGGTGCCGACGGAGGTCGCGATGCCACCACCGCGCCGCTGCGTACGACGGCCAGTCGACAGGGCGCCGACGGAGACGCTGCAGGAAGTGGGCCTCGTCCCAGGTGTTGTCGCCGTGGAAGCAGCGCACGAAGAGATGCGACCACTCGCTCCCCAGCACCACCAGGCCGTGAGCGCGCAGCTGACGGAGGACGGCACTGTCTTCCCCTCGGCGCAGATTCGGATATCGGGCTGCGTCTCGCCGGTGCAGCACCGTTCCGGGTGTGGCGATGCCGGCATCGGCCCGGAATGCGAGTCGGCCGTGCGCGGCCGACTCGACCGACATCAGAGTCCATCGCAGTGCCACGGCAGCGTGGTCGCCCCGATGGGCCATCTGGACGGCGATGCGCTCGACGTCGTACCACTCGTCGTCGTCCCACTGCAGGCACCATTCTCCGTCGGCCGCGTCGATGGCGAGGTTGCGGAGTTCACCGAGCAGCACGTCGGGACGAGACCCGATTCGCACGTAGCGGATCAGCGCGCCGGCTGCCTGGAACGGTGCGAGCATCGCCGAGTAGTCGACGTCGCCATCATCGATGATCACCAGTTCACGGCACTGCCACGACTGTCGCGCGAAACAGTGGACCGCGCGCTCGGCGAGGTGGGGTCGATCGCGGGTGACCATCAGGCAACTGACCAACGGTTCGGCGGAGGGAGTCGGCATCGGTCAGTCGTGGCTCTCGGTGGTCAGGTGTCGATCGATGAGATGGAGAGCGTCGGGTGACCGGTGTCTGCCCCTCGGGCGGCCGACACCTCTCTGGCCAATCGCCAGAACACCTCTGGTCGATCGCGGAATCGGGGGTCGTCGGGCTCGAGTGTGC
Source organism: Actinomycetota bacterium (assembly GCA_037130535.1). Classification (GTDB taxonomy): domain Bacteria; phylum Actinomycetota; class Acidimicrobiia; order Acidimicrobiales; family Ilumatobacteraceae; genus VFMC01. The sequence goes on along the minus strand of JBAXSU010000059.1, from coordinate 10,031 downwards.
GGAGGAGCTGGCCGTGATTGCTGCTCACGTAGTGGATGAGTGCCGTCTCGTCGCGCAGCTCCAGCGAACGGTCCTCGAAGAACCGGAAGCTGTCGGCAGGCGGCACCGGATACAGCACCGGTTCACGAAGCGTCCGGATCGTGTGGGGGTGCTGCCGGGCCACCTCGGCGACCAGGCTGGGTCCGAGCGCATAGCGCACTTGCGGATCGGCGTCGTGGGCGCGGGTGAGCACCCTCGCGATGAAGGGTGAGCCGCGCTGGGCACCGATCACTGCGTTGTTCGGCTGGAATGTCGACCAGAGAGGATCGAGCACACGGAGCCGTTCGCCGAGGCGGAGGGCCCCGTGCAGCACACGGCTGTCGCAGCGGCGTGCGAACCAGGTGAGCGCCCAGCCGATCGTTCCCGGCAGCATCGACAGACGCCAGGCACCTTCGACGCGCGGTTGGTCGTGCGACCAGACCCGTTCGATACCCACGAAATCGGCGCCGTCGGCCAACTCGGCGAGCGGCTTGATGAGGATGATGTCGAAGTCGACGTAGATGCCGCCGCGGTGCCAGAGCAAGAGGTACCGCAACAGGTTGCTCCGCGCGGAGTGGGCGCCATCGGGAATCCGGTCGTAGACAGGGCGGAGGCCGGGGTGATCGATGAAGAGCGCATCGACATCGATCGGCACGATCTCGACATCGGGCAGCGTCTCGATCAGATCGAAATGCCCCGACATCGGTCGGTCACCGAGGAGATGGATCTCGACCCGGGCGCCGGGGTCGGCGTGCACGATGCTCTCGACGGCCAGTCGGCAGGAGTAGCTGAAGCTCGCACCCATCCAGACCAGAAGGTACCGCCGCGGTACTGACACCGATGTAGTTCACCATCGCTGGGTTACACGGAGAGTGTTCGAATCCGTACGGCAGGCGACATCTCGGTGATCGTTCGGTGTCGTGGCCAGCTCCCAAGGCTCGGTCGACCCGGGCTCGGCTACCTGCTCAGCAACTGACGTCGCGGGGCGGGACGACGCCCTTGGCGTTTTCCTCCGGAGCGACCGTCGTGGCAGGCAGGGTGGCGGGCACGGTGCTCGTGGTGGTGCTGGTGGTGGCATCGGCGATCGTGGTGCCCGGCATGGTGCCCGGCCCGGTGCCCGGCATGGTGCCCGGCATGGTGATCGTCGTGGGCTGCACCGTGGTGCTGGTCGTGCTCGTCGTCGTGGTGGTCTCGAACACCTGCTCGGGTGCACCCGCAAGTGGTGCCTCGCCGCGGAAGATGGCAAGGATGGCGCGCATGTTGTCGCCCTTGATTCGCGGGATGAGCACCGCTTGGCCTGAGATCTGTTGGCCTTCGGCTTCGATCTGGTACGAGTTGATGGAGTCGGGATCCAGGTTGCGCAGCACCCCGGCGAACTCGAGCATCCTGCTGACGCTCAGGTCGCCGTCGGTCACGACGTTGTTCTGGGCTGTCTCGATGAGGCCGCGAGCGACACTGGGGTTGGTGATGCCCTTGGCGAGTGCGGCGCTGAGTGCACGGCGGATGAAGTCTTGCTGGCGCGAGATTCGGCCGAGATCGCTCAGGCCGTCCTTCACCCACTTGCCGTCTTTGTAGTACTGGTAGTAGCGCGATCGCACGTAGGCGAGGGCGTGGTCGCCGGTGAACGTGAAACAGCCAGCGGTGGGCACGTCGAGCCCCGAGTGCGTGTCGCGAGCCGGGTAGTCGAACGGCACGGCCACACCGCCCACCGCGTCGACGATGTTCTTGAACGCACAGAAGTCGACCTGGATGAAGTGATCGACCCCGACGCCGAAGTTCTGGTAAATGGTGTCGATCAACCGCTGCGGGTCGTCTTTCACGTAGGCGGTGTTGATGCGGTTCTTGTTCTGGCGGCCGGCGATCTGCACCCACAGGTCGCGGGGGAACGACAGCACGGCGGCCCGGTTGGCGGACGGGTCGACGCGCATCAGCATGATCGTGTCGCTGCGCTCGCCCATCTCGGCCCGGTCGCCGAAGGCCGACGCATAGGGCGAGTTCGGGTCGACGCACGCGTTGTTGTCGGCGCCGGTGACGAGGAAGTTTTTCGCGCCCGGGTCGGCATCGGGAAAGGTCTCGGTGGGTGCGGTGTCTTGCGGCGCAGGCGTGGTTGCGGGCTGGCTGGTGGCAGCGGTGGTGGACGGTGTGTCACCGGCGATCGTGGTGCCGGTGGACGGGTCGGCAAGTTCCACTTTGCCGATGCTGTTCGACACATTGCGGGCGAGCACCAGTCCGGCCGCTCCTGCGAAACAGGCCAGCACGATGATGCAGTTCACGACGAGCAGCGCGCGTTGAGGCCAGGTCCGCTTCATGACCTGCCGAATCTACCGGGCTGCGGCCCGACGCCGGGGTCGGGTCGACGGGTGGGTACCCGTGTCAGTCGTAGACGACGACGCCGCGGATGTTCTCGCCCTGGCGCATTGCTTCGTAACCGTCGTTGATCTGGGCGAGCGAGTAGCGGCGGGTGATCAACTCGTCGAGCTTGAGCTGGCCCTCGCGGTACATGCCGAGCAGCTTCGGGATGTCGGCGCGTGGGTTGAGCGAGCCGAAGATCGTGCCCTTGATCTCCTTGTTCCACATCGCCAGTTGGAACAGGTTCACCGCGGCCTGGGTCTGCTCCATCGGGGCTACCGCGGTGACCACGCACGTGCCGCCCTTGCCGGTGAGGGTGAGGCCGAGTTCCATCAGGTCGCCGTACATCACGCCGGGGGTCATGATCACCTTCTCGGCCATCTGCCCCTCGGTCATCTCCATCACCGGCCCGAGTGCTTCCTCCATCGATGCGAACGTGTGAGTGGCGCCGAACTCCATCGCCTTCTCGCGCTTGAACTCCACCGGGTCGACGGCGACGACGTGCTTGGCGCCGGCCATCTTGGCGCCCTGCACGGCGTTGATGCCGATGCCGCCGATGCCCACCACCACGACGGTGTCGCCCGGGGTGACCGCGGCGCGGTTGGTGGCCGAGCCCCAGCCGGTGGCCACACCGCACGACACGAGCGCGACGCATTCGAGCGGCAGGTCGTTGTCGACCTTGATGAGCGAGTTCTCCGACACACAGGCATGGTTCGAGAACGTGCCCAGCTTGGCGAACAACCCGACGTGCTGATCGCCCACGAAGTGGCGGTGCGTGCCGTCGGTGATCATGCCGCCCCCGAACGTGCCGCGGCCGTTGTCGCACAGGTTCTGGCGGCCGGTCGAGCACGGCTTGCAACGGCCGCACGACGGCACGAAGCTGGCCGACACGTGGTCGCCGGGCTTCACGGTGCTGACCCCCGGGCCAACCTCGAGCACGACGCCGGCGCCCTCGTGGCCACCGATCATCGGGAACAGCGAATCGATGCCCATCATCGACAGCGCCTCGGGCGGCGGCACCATGTCGCCGGTGACGAGGTGCTCGTCGCTGTGGCACAGGCCGGCCACCTTCCATTCGACGATCACCTCGCCCGCACGTGGCGGGTCGATGCGAACGGTCTCGATCTGCCACTGCTGATCCTTGCCCCAGAGGACTGCTGCGCGTGTTTCCATGCCGCGTTTGTAGCAGGCGCGTCAGGGGGTCTGGTTCAGGGGACGAGGTCGACGGTGCAGTGCAGGTCGTCAGCCACGACATACTCGATGACCCGGATCGACCCGGCCTCGCGGAGATCGGCGACGGCACGCTGCACGGCTTCGTGCACGTCGGTGGAGCCGTGCACGACGAGCCGTTCGATCTCGGCGCGCTGGCTCACCTTGGCCTCGGTCTTGGCGCGGCGCACGGCGGCGAGCACCTCGCCGAGCGGGTCGAGCCAGGCCGGGTCGTTCCCGGCGACTCCGGCCACCGCAGCGAACTCAGTGCTGGTGGGCCAGGTGGTGGCGTGCACCGAACCGGTCTGCCACCAGCCCCACACCTCGTCGGTGACGAACGGTAGGAAGGGGGCGAGCAGCCGCTGCAGCGACGAGAGGGCAACGCGCAGCGCGGCACGTGCCGATTGGGTGCTGCCCGACTGCGCGTCCACTTGCGCCTCGGTTGGATCGTCGCCGTAGGCACGGCTCTTCACGAGTTCGACGTAGTCGTCGCAGAACCACCAGAAGAATGCTTCGGTGCGCTCGAGCGCGCGGGCGTAGTCGTAGCCGTCGAACGCGGCCGTGGCATCGTCGGCCACGGCTCCGAGCCGGGCGAGCATCGCCAGGTCGACCGCTTCGGTAGGAGCAGCACCTGCGTCGAGTTCGCCGAAGGTGAGGACGAACTTGGTGACGTTCAGCAGTTTGGTGGCCAACTTGCGGCCGATCTTCATCTGGCTCTCGTCGAACGCCGTGTCGACACCGGGCCGACCGCTGGCCGCCCAGTAGCGCACCGCATCGGTGCCGTACTGCTCGAGCAGGTGCATCGGGGTGACGACGTTGCCCTTGCTCTTCGACATCTTCTTGCGGTCGGGGTCGAGGATCCAGCCGCTGAGTGCCGCATTTCGCCACGGCGGGGTGCCGTGCTCGTGGTGGCTGCGCACCATGGTGGCGAACAGCCAGGTGCGGATGATGTCGTGGCCCTGCGGTCGCACGTCCATCGGGAACACCCGGTCGAACAGGTCGCTGTCGGGCTCGGTCCATTCGCCGGCGATCTGCGGGGTGAGCGACGAGGTGGCCCAGGTGTCCATCACGTCGGGATCGCCGATGAAGCCGCCGGGCACGCCGCGCAGGGCAGCCGTGAACCCGGGCGGGCAATCGGTGCTGGGGTCGACCGGCAGCGCCGCGTCGGCGGGGACGAGCACCTCGTCGTAGATGGGGTTGGCGTCGGCGTCGAGGCGGTACCACACCGGTACCGGCACCCCGAAGTAGCGCTGGCGGCTGATCAGCCAGTCGCCGTTCAGGCCACCCACCCAGTTGTCGTAGCGGTGCTGCATGTAGCTGGGATGCCAGGTGAGCTCGTTGCCCCGCTGCAGCAGATCGGTGCGCAACTGCTGGTCGCGGCCGCCGTTGCGGATGTACCACTGTCGGGTGGCGACGATCTCGAGCGGACGGCTGCCGCGCTCGTAGAACTTCACCGGGTGGGTGATGGGTTCGGGGTCACCCACCATCTCGCCGGATGCGGTGAGCATCTCGACCACCCGCTTCTGCGCCTGCTTGGGGGCGAGGCCGGCGATCTGCGTGTACGCCTCGCAGCCCATGTCGGTGGCGATCCACTCGGGAACCTCAGCAGCGAAGCGACCGTCGAAGCCGATGAGTGCGCGCGACGGCAGGTTCAGCTCGCGCCACCACACCACATCGGTGACGTCACCGAAGGTGCAGATCATCGCGATGCCGGTGCCCTTGTCGGGATCAGCCAGCGGGTGGGCGAGGATGGGCACGTCGACACCGAACAACGGCGTGCTCACCATCGTGCCGAACAGCGGCTGGTAGCGCGGGTCGTCGGGGTGGGCCACCATCGCCACACAGCTCGGCAACAGTTCGGGGCGAGTGGTGGCGATGAACACGTCGCCGCCACCGTCGAGCCGGTGGAACGCCACCTTGTGGTACGCGCCCGGCATCTCGCGGTCTTCCATCTCGGCCTGGGCCACGGCGGTGCGTTCGTCGATGTCGTACAACGTGGGAGCGTCCTGCTGGTACGCCTCGCCGCGGGCGAGGTTGCGCAGGAACGCCCGCTGGCTCACCCGCCGGGCGCGGTCGCCGATGGTGGTGTACTGCAGCGACCAGTCGACGCTGAGGCCCAGTCGGCGGAACAGCGCCTCGAACGCCTGCTCGTCGATGTGGGTGATCTCGCGGCACAGGTCGACGAAGTTCGGCCGGCTCACGGGTACGGCCCGGTGTTCTTTCGGCACATCGCCGTTGAACGGGGCCCGGAACGCAGGGTCGAACGGCAGCGATGGCTCGCAGCGCACACCGGTGACGTTCTGCACCCGTCGCTCGGTGGCCAGGCCATTGTCGTCCCAGCCGATGGGGTAGAACACCTGCCGGCCGCGCATGCGCTGGAAGCGGGCCACCGTGTCGGTGTGGGTGTAGCTGAACACGTGGCCGATGTGCAGCGAGCCGCTCACCGTGGGCGGCGGGGTATCGATGGCGAATACCTCGTCGCGGCTGGCGGATCGGTCGAAGCGGTAGGTGCCGTCGGCTTCCCACCGTTCGATCAGACGGGCCTCGATACCGTCGAGCGACGGCTTGTCCGGGATGTTCGTCATAGCGGCTGCGAGCCTACCGGCCGCCCGCGCGAGCGCCCGGTCCCATTCTGGTGGAACCGGGCGCTCGATGTGTGTCGGGGGGAGGTTGGGGGGAGGGGTTGAGGGTGGCTCAGAGGTCGATCGGGCGCAGCACCCGGTCGACGCCGTGGATGAACCCGTTGGCCAGCGCGCCGCCGAGATCGGCCTTCACGAGGCGGGCATTGCGGGCATCGAGGTCGCCATCGACGAACTGCACCGATGCCTTCTTCGCGTTGATCACATCGACGGCGAAGGTGCCGCCGGCGAGGGTGGTGACCTGCGCGTTGTCGCTTGCCAGCACCGTCGAGGCACCGAGCTTGGCGCCCACGATGTGATAGGTGAGCACTGCCTTCACGGTGTCGGTACCGAGGCTGGCCACGGCAGCGAACACCTCGGCCTCGCTGTTGAGGTGCTTCTTGGTGAGATCGCGGACGAGCAAGCGGAATGCCTGGTCATTGGGCGCCAGCACGGTGAGGTTGGCGTTGGGGTTGCTGACTGCGGCGACGAGGTCGGGGAACAGCAGCACCGCCTGGGTGACGATGTCGTAGTCGTGCCAGTTCTTGTCGAAGCCGTTGGCGTCATCGGTTGCCGAGTCGCTGAGAACGACGTCGGCGATGGTGGCGGGAGCCGCCCCGGCGGGCGAGGCAGGCGTGGCGGCCGTGAAGGCGGCGGCGGCGAGGGCGATGCCCAGGCCGATGCCGATACGGGCAGTGGTGGAACGGTTGGTCTTCATGGATGTCTCCGGGTCTGTGATGGGATCTCTGATGGGATCTGCGTCGGGATGTGTGTCGGGTATTCGGGGTGGTGCACTCCTGATCGGGAGTGACCGGGTTCGGATGACATCGGCCGGTGTCGCAAGGTCTACGGAGCACGCGTCAATCCGGATGACGGCTGCTCTGCGTCGCTCGTAGGCTGGGCGCATGCTGCATCTGTACGACACCGCCACGCGCGAGGTGCGCGAGCTCCGGCTGCGCGAACCGGGAACGGTCAGCATCTATCTGTGTGGCCCGACGGTGTACGGGCCGCCGCACCTCGGCCACGGCCGCGCCACGCTCGTGTACGACGTGCTGCGCCGCTACCTCGAGTGGAGCGGGTTGCGGGTGCGGCTCGCCAGCAACATCACCGACATCGACGACAAGATCATCGACCGCGCCAACCGCGAGCAGCGGCCATGGCAGGACATCACCCACAAGTGCGAAGACGTGTGGTTCACGGCGATGGGCCGGCTCGGGGTCGAGCGGCCCACCGACGTGCCGCACGCCACCGAATGGGTCGACGAGATGGTGGCGATGATCGGCGAGTTGGTCTCCACCGACCGCGCCTATGTCACCGACGACGGCGTGTACCTCAGCGTCGAGACCGTGCCCGACTATGGACTGCTGGCCAACCAGAACCTCGACGATCTGCTCGCCGGCGGCGGCGAGCGCGAGGTGTTCGGCGCCGCGGCCAAGCGCCATCCGGCCGACTTCGCACTGTGGAAGTTCACCAAGCCCGGCGAGCCGGCGTGGCCGTCGCCGTGGGGTGAGGGACGGCCCGGGTGGCACAGCGAGTGCGTGGTGATGAGCCTCGGTCTGCTGGGTGAGGGGTTCGATCTGCACTGTGGCGGGATGGACCTGAAGTTCCCGCACCACGAGAACGAACGCGCCCAGGCGGTGGCGTTGGGCAAGCAGTTCGCCAACCACTGGATGCACAACGGGTTCGTCGTCGACGCCGAGGGTGAGAAGATGTCGAAGAGCCTCGGCAATGTGGCCAACCTGATCGACCTGCTCGACCACTACGACCCGCGTGCCTACCGGATGTTGCTGTTGCAGTCGCACTACCGCGGGCCGGTGAGCGTCACCCAGGACAACATCGATGCGTCGGTGAAGGCGTTGGCGGGCTTCGATGCGTTCGCCCACCGAACCGCTGGCGTGGCATCGGTCGAGCCCGACGCCGACGTGATGGCCCAGTTCCGGGACCGGATGGACGACGACCTCGATACCCCGTCGGCGACGGCGCTGTTGTTCGACACGGTGCGCCGGGCCAATGCCGCGCTCGATGCCGGCACCGCTGATGCGGCCGCTCTCGCCGCCGCGGTGCGCGAGATCTGCGACGCCGTGGGGCTCACCCTGAAGGTGGCCGATGAGGTGCCCGCCGATGCTGCTGCCAAGGCTGCTGCACTCGACGCTGCTCGGGCAGCAAAGGACTTTTCCGCTGCCGACGCGCTCCGTGCCGAACTGCAGGCCGACGGATGGACGGTCGAGACCACCAAAGCCGGTACCACCCTGCGCCGCTGACCCGGCCCAGGGCTCGCGGTTCAGGGCACTCGGCTCTGAGTGCCAGGCTCAGACCCCTTCGCCCCAGGCGAGCCGAGCCGGGTCGATGGCGATGAAGGTGGCGGTGGCCCGCACGCACACTGCGCCGTCGGCAGTGGTGAGTTCACCGGTCATGAACAACTTGCGCCCCTGCCGTTCGGCCAATCGGACCCGGCAGGAGAGTGGTACGTGCAGCGGGGTACCCGCTTCGTAGCGAATACCCAGTTCGCCGGTGAACCCCGGTGTCTGGTGAATGGCGAGCACGAAGCCGAAGACATCGTCGAACAGCGCTGCCACGATGCCGCCGTGGCTGCGGGCCGGTGCCCCCTCGTGCGCGGCGCGCAGGGTGACCGTGGCGACCACCTCGTCGCCCTCCCGATGGATGTCGGGGTCGAGGCTGTACGGCGAGGATCGACCGCTCACCGGGCGGTCGTCGTGGGTGGTCTGGAACGCCTCGCCCTCGCCGGGGGGCGACCAGTCGGCGCCCCGCTGGAAGTTGTGGGCCGGCCGTTGCCGTGTGCCGCCGGTGGCGAGGCGTGCCGTGAGCGCCTCGAGGTGTTCGGCCACTGCCGCGAGGGTGTCGTCGTCGGCCTGGTGCCCGACGAGCGCATGCCCCAGGTCGCGCACCGCCATCCCCGCTCGTATGCGGAGTTCGGCCTCGTTGTCGCCAAGCCTGTCGCCAGGGTTGCTGTCCGACTCGGCACGGCTGATTTCGTTCACGGCGGGCGATGGTACGTGCCGGGGTACCGAAGTCATGAACCGGTGACGAGCATGGGGATGGGGATGGGGAGCCTGCACCGGGTTCATGTCCACTGCTCGCGGGGCGGCCCGGTGGTCATGAGCACGGTGCCATCGCGGGCGCGCACGGTGATCGCCCGGTCGGCTCCCATGGTGAGTTGCCATCGTTCTGCGTGGAGCCGGTCGTGGTGATGTCGACAGATCGGGAGCAGATTCGATAGGTCGGTGTGTCCGCCGTGTTCCCAGTAGTGGATGTGATGGGCCTCGGTGATCGACACATGTCGCCCGCAGCCGGGGATGGCGCAGGTTCGGTACATCGCCCGGAGAGCCCGTCGTTGGCGGATGCTGGCGTGTCGTCGGCTGCGGCCGTGGTCGAGACTCACGGGTCGGGTGAGTGAAGCCGTGAGCTGGTCGTAGGTGGGGACCGGGTCGCCTTGGGTGATGACGACGCCGTCGCGGTTGACGACGACTGGCACGAACCGGGCTCGCCCCGCAATGGAGCGGATGGTGTCGATGGGCAGGTCGATGCCTGGCCCGCAGTCGACCCGCGAGTGCTGGTGCCGTCCGTTTTCGAACGTCTGCTGGTCGATGACCACGATCACTTCCGGCTTGCCGATCGCACCGGCCTTGCCGGTGATGAGGTCGATGAATGCGTGTGCGCGGTGCCAGTCCATTGCGTCGAGTGGGTCGGTGGGGCATTCGGGTGGCCGTGGTTGGTTGAGTCGTGCGTGGAGTTGTTCGGTGAGGAGGTGCTGGTAGGTGGCGCCGAGTTCGGGGTCGAGCGCCACAGCGGCTCGGACCATGCCGGTGTTCGGGTCGA
>JBAXSU010000058.1:0-16950 GCA_037130535.1 Actinomycetota bacterium | reverse complement strand
CGTCGTGGGCTGGTGCGTCGTGGGCTGGTGCGTCGTGGGCTGGTGCGTCGTGGGCCATGGCCACGTGGGCGTGAGTGTGCCGCAACGGCACATGGTGAGGCGCCGCTCGGTGTTCAGAGTGCTGGTGCTGGCGGCCTTGCTCGCTGGTGGCAGCCTCGCACTGGTTGCGCTCCACCCCGACATGGTCACGGCCTGGAGTCTCTCGCCCTGGTGGACGGTGCTCGCGGTCACACTCGCCTTTGCAGCTGCCGAGCAGATGGTGTTCTACGTGCAGTACCGCCGCGAGGCGATCGCCTACGCGATGTCCGAACTGCCTACCGCAATCGCCCTGCTGTACCTCGGGGTGTGGCAGGCGGTGGCGGCCCGGTTGGTGGGCAGTCTGGTGGTGATCGTGCTCACCCGGCGGCCGACGTGGTTCAAGACCGTCTTCAACGCCAGTCTGTTCTCGTTCGAGATCGTGGCTGCGTACTTCGTGTTCCACATCGTTCAGGGACATCACAGCGGCTACGGCGATCTGTTCGTCGTTGCCATGGTGGCCGCGCTGCTGACGGTCACGCTGGTCGGCACCTTCTTCGTCTCGCTTGCGATTTCGCTGTTCGAGGGCAGTCTTCGTGGGCGCCTTGCCGAGCAGGTCCGCTCGCTGGGTGCCATGGTGTTGGTGAGCAGCGTGGCGGCCACCTTCCTCGCATGTTTCAGCCTGTGGTGGCCCGACCTCACCCCGATCGGGCTCATCCCGATCGTGGCGATCTGGATGCTCCTGCGCCGGCACGGCCGCGCCGTGCAGCAGCTCCGCGACTACGAGGCGCTGCACCGGCTGTCGAATTCGGTGTCGCGTTCGTTGCACCGCGACGAGATCGCCGCGGTGGCGATCACCGAGATCCAGGATCTGCTGCGATCCGATCGTGCTGCCGTGATGCTGTTCAACGGCTCCTCGGGTGCCTTGATGGTGGCCGCCAGTGTCGGTGAGCCGCTGGAGTCGCTACCTACCCGGATCGATGATCCACGCTGGCAGACATTCATCAGCGGGGGCGGCGCTGCGCTGCTCGAACCGGTGGTGCTGGCGAGTCTGGGCATCGGGCTCGGCGTGAAGAGGGGCAACGTCATCGTGGCGCCGATGCACGACGACGACCGGACTGTCGGCGTGCTGGTGATCGCCCAACGTGGTGGGCCGCGGGCCCGATTCGACGACAACGACACGCTCCGCGCGGGCGCTATGGCCGACCGGCTCGGTGCAGCGTTGCGAAACGCCCAGTTACACGAGCAGATCGAGCACGAGGCCTGGCGCGACAGCCTCACCGGACTCGCCAACCGCACCGCGTTCGAACGCTCGGCGGGTGATGTGGTGGCCCAGAGCGGGCCGCCCGACACGATGACGGTGATGATGCTCGGCATCGACCGTTTCCGCGAGGTGAACGAGACGCTCGGGCACGGGGTGGGAGACGCGATCCTCCAGCACATGGCCCGTCGCCTCGTGCTGGCGGTCGGCCCCAACGACGTACTCGCCCGAGTGGCCGGCGACGAGTTCGCGATCCTCATCGCCGACGACGCCGTCGATGCAGGCACCGAGTTGGCGCGCCAGATGGTAGCGACCATGAGCCAGCCGTTCCGGCTCGATGCAGCCGAGCTGGTGATCGACGTCAGCATCGGCCTCGCCCAGTGCCTGCGCAGCGAGACCGCCCCGGCCACCTTGTTGCGGCGCGCCGATGTGGCGATGCACTGGGCGAAGCAGCACCACACCGGGGTCGAGACCTACCGCCCCGAGATCGACCATCGCACCCCCGAGAAGCTGTCGCTGTTGGGCGACCTGCGCGAAGCCCTCGAGCACGAGCACCTCGATGTGCACTTCCAGCCCAAGATCGACCTGGTGACCGGAGTGGTGGTCGGAGCCGAGGCGCTGGTGCGCTGGGAACATCCCACCCGTGGATTCGTGCCGCCGATCGACTTCGTCCAACTCGCCGAGACGACAGGGCTCATCACCGAACTCACCGATCAGGTGATGGCCAAGAGCGTCGCAGCAGTTCGGTTGCTGAACGACATCGGGTTCCGTCTCGATGTGTCCTTGAACCTGTCGACGCTCGACCTGCTCGATGAACAGTTGGCTGCCCGCCTGTCGCGGCATCTGGCCGAGCAGGGCGTACCTGCCGACCAGATCACCCTCGAGATCACCGAGACCGCCCTGTTGGAAGACGGCGCGCGTGCCCTCGAGACTGCCGAGGCGCTGCAGTCGCTGGGTTCGAACCTGTCGATCGACGACTTCGGTACGGGGTTCTCGTCGCTGAGCTACCTGCGCATGCTGCCGGCCACCGAACTGAAGATCGACCGCAGCTTCGTCGCCAACCTGCTCACCGACCACCGCGACGAGGTGATCGTGCGGTCGACGATCGACCTGGGGCACAACCTGGGACTGCGGGTCGCCGCCGAAGGGGTCGAGGACGACGTCACGCGCGAGCGACTCCGCGAACTGGGCTGCGACCTGGCCCAGGGCTTTGGTATCGCCCGGCCGCTGCCGCTCAGTCGGTTCGTCGCCTGGCTCACCACCAGTGGAAACCAGGTGGCCCGGGCCAGGATCGAAGGCGCCTGGCGGCCGCTCTCGAGCCCCCTCGACGTCTGACGGTTACCACTCCTCACGTCCGGCCAGCCAGCGGGACGATGCGGCCGGAAGGGCTGGTGTCTCAGGTGTCTGTCAAGAGCCTGCCTCGTTGTGGCGGCTCACCCACCGAGGGTGGACGATGACTTCCATGGATCTCAGTGCCGAGAAATGGAGACGAGCATGCGCATGAGACAGTGGAGCACCAAGGGTCGGATCTGGCGCACGGCGGTGCTCGCTGTGGTTGCCTCGACAGCAGCAGTGCTGCCGGTGGGCAGTGCCTCGGCCGGCGGCGTCGTCGTTCCACGGAGTTCAGGTGATGGGGTGGCCCTCACCGACGGCTCGATGTACAACGTGGTCGACCAGATCGGCGCGCGTGCACTGTGGAAGGCCGGCTATACCGGCAGGGGTGTGAACGTCGCGGTCATCGACACGGGCGTGGCCGATGTGCCGGCGCTGTCGGGAGCGGACAAGGTGGTGGCAATGGTCGACCTGTCGGCCGAGGCCGGTGTGCCAGGCGCCGAGTTCGTCGACACCTTCGGGCATGGCACCCACATGTCCGGAATCATCGCCGGACGCGATCCTGGCGCCAACCCAGCGACCGCCGATCAGCATCCGGAGTGGTTCCTCGGTGTGGCGCCCGATGCGGGCATCGTGTCGGTGAAGACCGGCGACAACACCGGTTCGGTCGATGTGACGCAGATCATCGCCGGCATCGACTGGGTGATCGAGAACGCTGCCTCGCTGAACATCCGGGTCATCAACCTGTCGTACGGAAGCGGCTCGACCCTCGGGTACCAGACCGATCCTCTGGCGTTCGCCGTCGAGCGCGCCTGGCAGGCCGGCATCGTGGTGGTGGTGTCGGTGGGCAACGATGGCAAGGCCAACAAGAACCTCGACATGCCAGCCGCCGACCCCTACGTGATCGCCGTCTCCGGGGCAGAAGTGAAGAACAAGAAGTTCGCGGTGCCGAGCTGGTCGTCGTGGGGTAGCGGCCGACTGCCCGACGTCTCGGCGCCCGGTGCGTCGATCGTGTCGCTGCGCAGCCCGCTGAGCCGCATCGACCTCGAGCACCCCGAGGGCTATGTGAACCCGTACCTGTTCAAGGGCAGCGGTTCGTCGCAGGCTGCGGCAGTGGTGTCGGGGGCGGCTGCGCTGTTGCTGAGCGCACGACCGAACCTGACCCCCGACCAGGTGAAGGCGTTGATCATGAACACCGCCGACGGCAAGGCCATCACGCCGAGGGCTGAGAAGTTCTCGGGTAAGGGTCTGCTGCGTGTGGATCGCGCGCTGGTGGCCCCCACCCCGACGACGGTCCAGACCTGGCCACGGTCGACGGGCACCGGCTCGCTCGCTGCCGCCCGCGGTGGCGACACGGTGACCTTCAATGGTGTGCCGCTCACCGGCAACGTGACTGCAAACGGGGCCGTGTGGCCGGGCGCCACCTGGACCGGAGTCCGCTGGAGCGGTGGCACCTGGGACGGTGTCCGCTGGTCGAATGCCTCGTGGCTCGGTGTGCGCTGGAGCGGTGTGCGCTGGAGCGGAGTTCGTTGGAGCGGAACGTCGTGGACGGGTGTCCGCTGGAGCGGTGTCCGCTGGAGCGACTCGAGTTGGACGTCGAGTTCGTGGACGGGTGTCCGCTGGAGCGGCGTCCGGTGGAGTGACCAGTCGTGGGACGGCGTGCGCTGGAGTGGTGTGCGCTGGAGTGGTGTGCGTTGGAGTGACGCCGGCTGGTTCTGACCCCGCCACTGCCTCAAGACCTGTTGCAGTGCCCCGGGCATGGCCCGGGGCACTGCCGTATATCACTCAAGTAGGGGACCGAAGCGGCCGATGAAAGCACCAACGCAGCGCCGGGAGGTGAGATGAGCAGTCCGCGACAGCAACGAGCAGGCGAGGACGCGTCCCTGCTCGTCTCCGGAGACTCCACGTGGAAGCGGACAGCTTGCGTGGTCCTGCTGGGCTCGAGCGTTGCTGCACTCGGTCTCGGCCTCGCCCAACTCGGTGCCTGGGGGGCAGCCCCGCCGAAGGTCGAGCCATGGTGGGTGGTCGCCCTCATTGCCGTGGCGTTCGTAGCCGGTGAGCAACTTGCCCTGCACGTCGAGTTCCGGCGGGATGCGCTGACGGTCACCCTCACTGAGGTGCCGACGGCGCTGGCCTTGATGTTCCTGCCCCTGCCGACCGCATTGATCGCGCGTCTGGCTGCGAGCCTGGTCGTGTTGGTCATCATCCTCCGTCAGCGTCCGACCAAGCTGCTGTTCAACCTGTGCGTCCAGACGGGCAGCCTGTCGCTGGGGTACGCAACCCTGTTCGCCCTGCGCGGCGGACCGTGGACCGAGGCGTCGTTCCTCGACCTCCTCCTCGCCGTGATGGTCGTCACCACCGTCGACGCGCTGGCAGTGGTGATGGTGATCTCGCTGCACGAGGGGCAGTTCCTCGACAAGTTGCGTGAGGAAGTGCGCAGTGGCCTGCCACGGACGCTCATCACGTCCGTCACGGCCACCATCGCAGCTGCGCTCGCAACGGCATGGCCGGTGGTGGCGCTGGCGCTGATCGTGCCCATCCTCGGGGTGTGGAGCGTGCTGCGCTCGAATGCGCAGACCAGACAGCGTCTGCGCGACCTCGAGCAATTGCAGGAACTGAACGCGTCGCTGGGCGAGTCACTGCACCGAAGTGAGATCGCCTCAGTCGCGGTGGGCCAGATCAAGCGACTGATGCGAGCCGAGCGAGTGGCCGTGGTGCTGTTCGACATGGGCGACCTCGGGGCGCACATCGCGTCGACCGGCGAATTGATGAATGACCTGCCCCAGACAGCCGACGAGATCCGTTGGCTCCCCTTCATCGAAGCACCTGCCGCCGTGGTCGAACCCGATGAATTCGCCGCGCTTGGCATCGGCATCGACTCATCGTCCGGCAACACGCTCGTTGCTCCGATACGAACTGGCTGGCACGCTGTCGGGTTGCTGGTGGTTGCGGAGCGGGCCGGAGTCGCCGACGCCTTCACCGAGAGCGATCTCCTGCGCGTGGAGACCATCGTCGACCGGTTGGGGATGGCGTTGAGGAACGCGATGTTGCTCGAGCGCATCGAGCACGAGGCGTGGCACGACTCGCTCACCGACCTGCCCAACCGCACCATGTTCGAACGCCGGCTCGACGAAGCGCTCGACCGCGGCGACCCCTCGGGCCGCGTCGGCATGCTGATGCTGGGCGTCGACCGTTTCGGTGAAGTGAACTCCACACTCGGCCACCAGGTGGGTGACCGTGTACTGGTCGAACTGGTGGCGCGCATCCGCGCGACGGTTGCGCCCGGCACCCTCGTCGCCCGACTCGCTGGCGACGAGTTCGGCATCCTGCTGGTCGACATCGACGAGCACGAACTGATGGAGATGGCCCGCCGTGTGGTCGGCGCAGCCGAGCGGCGGCTCAACATCGGTGACTTCGAGGTCGTCGTCACCCTCAGCGTCGGCGCGGCGCTGTGCCCCGATGCCATTTCGAACGCCGTACTCATGCTGCGCCGTGCCGATATGGCGATGCACCTGGCGAAGACCAACCATTCGGGAGCCGAGATCTACCGGGGCGAACTCGACCAGCGCACGCCCGATCGACTATCGATGCTGGGTGATCTGAAGCTCGCGCTCGAGCACGGCAACCTCGATGTGCACTTCCAGCCGAAGGTCGACCTGGGCACCGGTCGCATCGTCGGCGCCGAAGCGCTGGTGCGCTGGAACCATCCTCAACGCGGGTTCGTTCCCCCCATCGAGTTCGTGCAACTGGCCGAGAACACCGGCCTCATCACAGCGCTCACCGATCAGGTGTTGCGCAAGAGCATCTCCACCATCCGGCTGCTGAACGATCTCGGATTCCACCTCGAAGTCTCGCTGAACCTGTCGACCATCGACCTGCTCGACGATCTGCTCGCCGGTCGCGTCGAGCGAATCCTCGCCGACAACGGCGTACCTCCCGACCAACTGACGCTGGAGATCACCGAGACCGCCCTGCTAGCCGACAGCGCCCGCACGCTGCAGACTGCCGAGGCGTTGCGCCGATTGGGCACGCATCTGTCGATCGACGATTTCGGAACCGGCTACTCGTCGTTCAGCTACCTCCGTGTGCTGCCGGTGTCGGAACTGAAAGTCGACCGCAGCTTCGTGACCAACCTTCTGGAAGATGAGCGTGACGAGGTGATCGTGCGTTCGACGATCGATCTCGGTCACAACCTCGGTCTGCGCGTGGTTGCCGAGGGCGTGGAAGACATGGCCACGCTCGACCGACTGCGGCTGCTCGGTTGCGATCTGGTGCAGGGCTACGGGATCGCCAAGCCGATGCCGTTCGACCGGTTCCTCGTGTTCTTGAACTCGGGTGGCTACGAGCCGAACCGGCTCATCTCGCAGGCGGCGCCTGCACCATCGTTCACGCCACGCATCGTCTCGGCGTCCTGACGGCCGCCAACGGCGCTGCCCGCGATACGGAAAAGCAGAACCGGTGCACTGCTGAGGTGTCACGATGGGGGAGTGGCGACCATCCTCCTGCTGCACGGCCCGAACCTGAACCTGCTCGGCCAGCGCGAACCGCACATCTACGGCTCGGCGACCCTCGACGACTATGTCGCCACGGCCACGGCCGCGGCGGCCGGCCACGGCCTCGAGATCGAGGCGTACCAGTCGAATCACGAGGGTCACCTCGTCGATCGGATCCACGCCGCACGCGGCCGGTGCGCCGCCATCGTCGTGAACCCCGGCGCGTTCACGCACTACGCGTGGAGCATCCACGACGCGCTGGCAGCGTTCGATGGCCCGATCATCGAGGTGCACATCTCGAACCCGAACGCTCGCGAACCCTGGCGGCACACCAGCGTGGTGGCGCCAGTCGCCACCGGTTCCATCGTCGGGCTCGGCATGCTCGGCTACGAACTGGCCATCGCTGCTGTGGCCCGCCGGCTCGCTTCATGACGCCGATCGACTGTTCGCGTCGGGCCGAGGCGCTGCGGTCGCTCATCGCAGGCCATGCCGGTTCGCCCGCGGGTCTGCTCGTCACCGAGCTCACCAACATCCGCTGGCTCACCGGTTTCACCGGGTCGAGCGGTTGGGTCGTGGTGCTGCCCGACGACCTGGTGCTGGTCACCGATGGGCGATACGGAGCGCAGGCCGAACGCCAACTGGCCGCCGCCGGGACGACGGCGTCGATCGCCATCGGCACCTCGGCAGCCGAGATGCAACGGTTGCTCGCGGAAGCGGTGCACGAGGTGCCCCACCTCGGCTTCGAGTCGGCCCACCTCACCCATCAGCAGTTCCTCCGCTTCGGCGAGGCGCTGGCACCGGCGCTCGTGCCCACCGTCGGCCTCGTCGAGCGCGGTCGACGTCGCAAGGACGCTGCCGAGGTTGAGCGCATCGAGGCTGCCTGCGTCATCGCCGACGCTGCACTGGCCCACGTGGCGCCCCGGTTGGGGGACGGCCTCACCGAGATCGATGTGCGCAATGCGCTCGAGGCCGCAATGCGCGATTTCGGTGCAGCCGGACCCAGCTACGAGACGATCGTCGCCGCTGGGCCGGTGAATGGGCCGATGCCGCACCATCGGCCCACGCCTACCCCTATCGAGCGCGGTCACACGGTCATCATCGACGTGGGGGCGCTGCTCGATGGGTACCACAGCGACATGACCCGCACGTTCGTGGTGGGCGAGCCGACGGCGCTGCAGCAGGAGGTGTACGAGGTGGTGCTCGCGGCGCAATGCGCCGGCGTAGCCGCGGTGCGCCCTGGTATCGGTACCTCCGCGCTCGATGCGGTCTGCCGCGATGTCATCACCTCGGCGGGGTTCGGGCCGGCCTTCAGCCACGGCACCGGGCACGGCGTGGGCCTGCTCATCCATGAAGACCCATTCATCAACGCTGCCGGAGGCTGGGAATTGCAGGTCGGCGACGTGGTGACGGTGGAGCCGGGGGTCTATCGTGGTGACTTCGGCGGCGTTCGTGTGGAAGACCTGGTCGAGGTCACCTCTGACGGCTGCCGAGTTCTCACCCAGTCTCCCAAGGACTCACCATGCCTGCCATCAGCACCAACGATCTGAAGAACGGGATCACTCTCGAACTCGACAACGGCCTGTTCAACGTCGTCGAGTTCCAGCACGTGAAGCCCGGCAAGGGCGGCGCCTTCGTCCGCTCGAAGTTGCGCAATGTGCGCACCGGGGCCGTGCTCGAGCGTACGTTCAACGCCGGCGTCCGTGTCGAGCAGGCGTTGCTCGATCGCAAGGACATGCAGTTCCTCTACCGCGACGGCGACGAGTACGTGTTCATGGACACCGAGAGTTACGAGCAGATGAACGTCGACCCCGCGAAATTGGGCGATGCCGCTGACTATCTCGTCGAACAGGCTGTCGCGCAGATCGCCTACTACAACGGCGAGATCGTCACCGTCGAGATCCCGGCCTCGGTCGAGTTGAGCATCACCGACACCGAGCCGGGTCTGCAGGGCGACCGTGTCAGCGGTGCCCGCAAGCCCGCCACGCTGGAAACCGGCAAGGTGGTGCAGGTGCCGCTGTTCGTCAACATCGGCGATCGCATCAAGGTCGACACCCGCTCGGGCGACTACATCACGCGCGTCTGATGGCGAGCGGCCGATCACGGCGCGGGCATGCGCTCGGCATCGAAGGCGACCAGAGGTCAGAGGCTCGCGAGCGGGCCCTGCTCCTGCTGTACGAAGTGGCCGCCAAGGGCGTCACTGCGGCAACCGTGCTCGACGGCCAGGTCGTGCGTCCCGATGCTCTCACCTGCGAGTTGGTGGTTGGGGTGGAAGAACACCGCGAACGCCTCGACGAGGTGATTGCGGCGCACGCCAAGGGCTGGACCATTGCGCGTATGCCGCTGATCGATCTCACCGTCATGCGCATCGCGGGTTACGAGTTGCTCGGCCGACCCGATGTGCCGGTGGCCGTGGTCATCGACGAGGCAGTCGAACTCGCGAAGCGCTTCTCCACCGACGACTCAGGTCGATTCGTCAACGGGGTGTTGTCAGCGATGGTTGCCGAGCTGCGTCGTAGCTGAGCGTCAGATCGGGATCGGCGTCGTCGCCGCCCGACTTCTTGCTGCGTATGCAAGGCTGTTCGATCGTGGCAGACACCGCAGGAACAGAAGTAGGCGTGCCGGCACTCGACTCCCCAGAACCTGATGTGGCCGTCGAGCCGTCGCTGCGGACGCGACGTGGCGATCTCATTCGATTTCTCGAGTCGGTGCACCCAGCTGCGTGGCTCGTCGCGCTCGGGGTGGTGCTGTTCGCCATTGTCTTCGGCATGCTCGGCGTACAAAACCACAGGAACTTCGGCACCTGGTCGTACGACATGGGGATCTACGACCAGTCGTTCTGGCTTGTTTCGCAGGGCGAGTCCTTCGTCAGCGTTCGTGGCCTCGACTTCTGGGGTCACCACGTCAATCTGATCGTGATTGCGTTCGTGCCGTTCTACTGGTTGGGCGCCGGGCCGTCGTTCCTCTACGTGGTGCAGGCGTGCGTCTTGGCGCTCGGGGCCTGGCCGGTCTATCTGATCGCGCGCGACAAGTTCCACACCGGGTGGATGGGGCTGTTGTTCTCGGCTGTGTACCTGATGTACGCCCCGGTGCAGTGGATTTCGTGGGCGATGTTCCATCCCGAGGCGCTTGTGATCACGCCAATGCTGTTCGCGTGGTGGTTCGCAACCAAACAGCGTTGGCGGTGGTTCTTCGCAATGATCCTGCTCGCGCTCAGCACCCGCGAAGACACCGCGCTGGCGGTGATCATGATGGCGGTGGTCTTGCTGGTGTACCTACGCGGGGCCGAGGACCAACGGCGTGTGCGGATCATGTGTGCGTCCACGTTCGCGCTCGGCGTTGTGTGGTACGTGGTGTGCACCAGAATCGTGCTGATCTACTTCAACGACGGCAAGGAACCGTTCTACATCACGTACTTCTACGGTTCGTACGGTGACAACATGCCCGAGATCGTTCGAAGCATCATCACCCGCCCCGACCGGGTCGTGAGCGACGCGGTGCAACACGATCGACTGACGTTCTACAAGCAGATGATGTGGCCGGTCGGCTGGCTGGCCGTGCTCAACCCGCTGACATTGCTGATTGCCTTGCCGCAGGTATTGGCCAGTGTGATCGGCACGAGCCCCTACGCGCGGATGATCAGGTACCAGTACACCTCGATCATGATCGCGCCGGTCATGATCGCTTCGATCCATGGTGCGTACGTGATCTGGCGGTATCGCGCCGCTCGATTCCTGGTGCCCGTGTGGTTGGCCGCATGCTCCTACGTGACCAACGTCGCCTGGGCCCCCTCGCCGATCGGGACCCCGGAGAACTACGCGATCTGGAGCACGCCGAACCCGCGTCACGAATCGCTCCGGAACGCGATCGCTTCCATCCCGGACGACGCGGCGGTGAGCGCAACGTTTCAGCTGCTTCCTCATCTGTCGCACCGACGCGAGATCTACGACTGGCCAAACCCGTTCACCCCGGCCACTTGGGGTAACGACGATTGCGATCACCTTCCCGACCCGCGAACCATCGACTACGTGGCGATCGACAGGACGCAGATCGGCGAGACCAACCAGGCATTGTTCGACGCGATGTTCGTCAACGACGGTCCGTTCGTGGCAGTGTTCGCGGACGAGAACGTGGTGGTTGGGAAGCGGGTGGGTTCGTCCCCAGAGGTCGACGTGCTACCGCAAGCAAGTTCTTGCCAAACGCTGGTTGAGCGACAAAACGCTGGATGAGGCGACCAACGGGCACGATGGCCCGGTCGTACACGGCCGATGAGCCTGCGTCGAGCCGCGGCAGGTCGAGCAGGCGATACATCAAGAAGTACGGCACGACGCCGGCGACGTCCAGGTAGTGCAGGTCGACGAGCTCGAAGCCGGCCTCCTCGACGACCTGGCGCAACAGGTCACGGTCGTAGCGGCGATAGTGACCCGACTGGAAGTCGAGGCTGCCGTAAAGCGACGGCATCGCCGGCACGAAGATGCCCAAGGTTCCGCCAGGCCGCACGAGTTCGAACGCCGTGCGCAGCTCGGCGACGTCGTCGAGGATGTGTTCGAGCACGCTGACATACACCACCGAGTCGAAGTCGTTGGGGTGCTCGGACGCCAGCAGCTCCTGCGAGGTCAGCCGCAGTACGTCGATGCGGTCCGCATCTGTGGCGCGACGGGCTAGTTCGGGGAAGACGTTGTCGGCCGGCTCGAGCGCTACGACGTCGTGGCCGGCCCGAGCGAGCGTGAACGAGATCGCACCCAGGCCGGCGCCCACCTCCAGCACACGCTGGCCGAGGTGTGGACGCAGCTCATCACTGATCCAACGGATGAATCGGTCGGCATCCGACAGGTTCGTGAGCTCGCCGATGGCGGCGAACTTCGACTCGCCGGTGGCAGCCTGGGCGCGCAGCCGCGGGTTGCGCTGAGCCCAGATCGCCTGGTTGCTGCGCATCTCGCGGCGCACTGCGTGCACGCGGCGTCGAACCGGGAGCAGGCTCTGCGCGAACCTGCGCAGATCGTCTCCGGCCAACCTGCCGGCGCCGACGTATCGGGGCCGGAACACGATGGGTACCTCGTCGACGCCGAAGCCCCGTGCCTGCACCAGCGCCACCATCGCGCTGAAGCAGCCGTGCAGATCGTCAGGAAGCGGTTCATTGAGGAGTGCTTTGACCACCTCGGGTTCGTAGACACGGAACGAGGTGGTCGAGTCGCTGACACCTCGTGCGCCGGTGGCCGACTTGACGGCTTGGTTGCCGAGCCGACTGAGCACGGTGCGGGTCATGCCGTTTCCGGGCGAGGATCCGCCGCGCACCCACCTCGACCCGATCGTCAACCCACTGCCGCGCGCGAGGTGCACACGCACCAGGTCCGGGATCTGACGCGCGTCGTGCTGGCCGTCACCATCGAGCGACACGATGACGTCGGCGCCCTGGTCGAGCGCCGCGCGCAGCCCGTCCAGGAGGGCAGCGACAGTGCCGGCCTCCAGTGTGCTGCGTACCTCGAGATCGAAACCCAGCCGGGCCGCCACCTCGACGGGGTCGGGCACCGACGCGCCGGGTGCACCGAGCAACATCGCCGACACCCGTACACCGCTGGGTGCCAGCTCGCGCCGCGCCGCGTCGAGCTCGGCGAGCACCGGTTCCGCTGTGACGAAGCCGTTGGCGGACGCAAGCAGCACCCGCACGTGCAGGGGGTCGGAGGGGAGACGCATCAGGACCTGTCTGTCGTTCGGCGAACCAAGCGGACCACGGAGGGTGGCCAGCTGACAATCGTAGAGGACGACCGCTCCGACGGAGCTGCGGTGCTACGGTCCTTCCTCTGTGAAGCGGGTCCCGTGAGGCCCAGACGGCAGGAGCAGCATCGTGCGATCAAGATCGTGGTCAACGTCGTGCGCCGGGCAGATCATCATCTTCACGACGCCGGCCGTCTTGTGAACGGGGTTCTTTCGGCCCTCGTGCCGGTGCTCCGCCCTCCCAGCTGATGAACGTCCTGCGCCGCATCACCGTGTGGCAGTGGGTCCTCATCGCGATGGTCGCCGGATACACGTCGTACTTCACGCGTGTCACCCTCGACGTCCACCACGGGCTCGGCACCTCTGCCTACGACTACGGTCTGTACGACCAGGGCGTCTGGCTGATGTCGCGCTTCGACGCTCCGTTCGTGACGCTGATGGGCCGCAACCTGATGGGCGACCACACGTCGTTCATCCTCGTGTTCCTGGTGCCCGTGTACTGGTTGTTCCCCAGTGCCGGTGCGCTGTTGTTCACCCAGTCGCTGATGATCGGGCTGGGTGCCGTGCCGGTGTTCCTCCTCGGCCGCAAACTGCTCGGCAACGAGGCGCTCGCGCTTGCGCTGGCGGCGTGCTACCTGCTCCACCCGGCGGTCGCGTGGACGAACCTCGAAAACTTCCATCCCGACTCCTTCATCGCCCCGCTGCTGGGGATGGCCATCTATGCGGCCATCGAGCGGCGCTGGCGGATGTACGCCGTCTTCGTCCTGCTCTCCCTGCTGGTGAAGGAGGACGCCTCGCTCGTCCTCGTGCCGCTGGGTGTGTGGGTGGCCGTCAAGCGCGACCGGCGCATCGGCATCGCGACGGCGCTGTTCTGCATCAGCTACATGCTGGCGGCGATGTTCCTGGTGATGAAGAACCTGATCGGCGTGCCCACTCGCAACGCGTGGCGCGTACCGTTCGGCGGGCCGGTCGGCTTCCTGAAGACGGTGGTCACCGACCCGGTCGACGTCGTCCGGCACTACTGGAGCGACAACCGGCCGTTCTACTTCTGGCAGATGACGTTCCCGTTCGCGTGGGCGTTCGCCATCGCTCCAAGCGTGGCCATGATCAGCCTGGTCGTCATGGCGACGAACATGCTCAGCACCTTCTGGTACCAGTACCAGATCGAGTACCACTACTCGCTGGTCGCGGTGCCGGCGATCGCGATGGGCACCGTGTGTGCGGTGTCGAAGCTCGAGGGGCGCCGTCGCCCTCTGGTGGTCGGCCTGGTCTGTTGCACGGCGCTCTGGAGCGCCTGGGCGTGGGGCGCCATGCCGTTCAGCCGCGATCTCCCGTACTCGTGGTCACCCAGCCACCCGGTCGCCGTCGATGCTCGCGAGATCATCGCCGACATTCCGGCTGACGCCGTGGTCTCGGCTCAGCACGCCGTGACGGCCCAGCTGGCGCGTCGCACCGAGATCTACATGTTCCCCACGCCGTTCTCCGCCGAGCTGTATGGCCCCGACGACTCACTCGGTGGCACGCGCCTGCCCGCTGCCGAGCGGGTGGAGTACGTGGTGCTGCCGGCCACCCTCGGGCCGCGCCAGGACGCAATCTGGCAGCGGGAGCGGGGCGCGTTCACGCTCGTGGCCGAGAACGAGTCGTGGCGCCTCTTCCGTCGCACGTCGATGATGTGACGGCGTGTACCATGGCGCTCGCCGTGAAGCGGGTCCCGTGAGGCCCAGACGGCAGGAGAACCATCGTGATCGACCGATCATCCTGTGCTGTGCCCTGTGCGGCGACGCACCCCGTGTTCAGCCCGACCTTTCTGAGTGATCATGTAACTCATTGCATGATCATGCAGGTATGGTGGGCGGCATGATCCGTCCTGGCGCACTCGTGCTCGCCGACGGCAGCGTCTTCGAAGGCGAACTGCTCGGCGCAGCGGTCCCCGGTGGCATCGCCGGCTCGGGCGAAGTGGTGTTCAACACCGTTCTCTCCGGATACCAGGAGGTGATCACCGACCCGTCGTACGCCGGGCAGATCATCACCTTCACCTACCCGCACATCGGGAACTACGGGGTGAACGCCAGCGACTTCGAGTCGCGTCGTCCGTTCTGCCGCGGCGTCATCGTTCGCGACCTGGCTCGCCGGCACAGCAACCAACGGGCCACCGCGTCGCTCGACGCGATGCTTGCCCACTACGGCATCAGCGGTATCGGTGGCATCGACACCCGCCGCCTCACCCGCCTGTTGCGCGACACGGGTGCCATGGCCGGTGCATTCGGCACCGCCCCTGAGGCCGCGCTGCGTGAAGCGGCGGCCGCCGAACCAGGTACCGACGGCATCGATCTGGTGGCCGAGGTCACCACGTCACAGCCGTACACCGTCGGCGCAGGCGAGCGGTCGATCGTCGCCTTCGACTTCGGTCTCAAGCACTCGATCCTGCGCGACCTGGCCGACCTCGGCCGGGTGACGGTGGTGCCGGCATCCAGCACGGCCGCCGAGGTGCTCGCCCTGCGTCCGAACGGGGTGTTCCTCTCGAACGGCCCCGGCGACCCGGCGCAGGTGGGCTACGCGGTCGACGCGATCCGCGGTCTGCTGGGCGAGGTGCCGGTGTTCGGCATCTGCCTGGGCCATCAACTGCTCAGCCGGGCCATCGGTGGTGAGACGTTCAAGTTGCCGTTCGGTCACCACGGCGGCAACCACCCGGTGCGACACGAAGCCACGGGTCGTATCGAGATCACCAGTCAGAACCACAACTTCTGCGTCGACCCCGCATCCATCGCCGGCCGCGCCGAGGTGACGCACCTGAATCTGAACGACATGACGGTGGAGGGCATGCGGGTGCGCAATGTGCCGGCCTTCAGTGTGCAGTACCACCCCGAAGCCGGGCCTGGGCCACACGACGCGAAGTACCTCTTCGCGATGTTCGCCGAGCTGATGGGCGGACCGCGCCAGGTCGGTGCTCGGCCAGCCGATCTGATCGCACCCGAGCGGGGAGTTGCCTGAGATGCCCAAGCGCACCGACATCGAATCGATCCTCATCATCGGTTCGGGCCCGATCGTCATCGGTCAGGCCTGCGAGTTCGACTACTCCGGCACCCAGGCGTGCCGCGTGCTTCGTGAGGAGGGATTCCGGGTCATCCTCGTGAACTCCAATCCGGCCACCATCATGACCGACCCGGATTTCGCCGACGCCACCTACATCGAGCCGATCACGTGGGAGGTCGTTGCGCGCATCATCGAACGCGAACGGCCCGACGCAGTGCTGCCCACGATGGGCGGCCAGACCGGGCTGAACACCGCCATGGCCCTGTTCGAGCGGGGCATCATCGGTGTGCCGGGCACCCCGGAGATGATCGGTGCCAACGCCGAGGCCATCGCCACCGCCGAGGACCGCGAGAAGTTCAAGCAGGCAATGATCGAGATCGGCCTCGCGGTGCCGCCGAGCGGCACGGCGCACACCATCGACGAAGCACGTGTGGTGGTGGCCGAGATCGGCCTGCCGTGCATCATCCGGCCCGCGTACATCCTGGGTGGCCGTGGCACCGGCATCGCGTCGACCCTCGACGAGTTCGAACGTGTTGCTGCGAACGGTCTGCAGGCCAGCCCCATCAGCGAGATCCTCATCGAGAAGAGCATCGCCGGCTGGAAAGAGTACGAGCTCGAAGTCATGCGCGACCGCGCCGACAACTGCGTCATCATCTGCTCGATCGAGAACGTCGACCCGATGGGTGTGCACACGGGCGACTCCATCACCGTGGCGCCCGCGCAGACTCTCTCCGACGTCGAGTACCAGCAGATGCGCGATGCCGCGTTCGCCTGCATCCGTCGGGTCGGTGTCGAGACCGGTGGCAGCAACGTGCAGTTCGCCGTGAACCCGCTCACCGGCGAGCAGGTCGTCATCGAGATGAACCCGCGTGTGTCGCGCAGCTCGGCGCTGGCGTCGAAGGCCACCGGGTTCCCCATCGCGAAGATGGCCGCCAAGCTGGCGGTGGGCTACACGCTCGACGAAATCCCCAACGACATCACCAAGATGACCCCGGCGAGCTTCGAGCCGAGCATCGACTACGTGGTCACCAAGATTCCGCGCTGGGCGTTCGAGAAGTTGCCCGGCACCACCGGTGTGCTGGGCACGCAGATGCAGTCGGTGGG
>JBAXSU010000057.1:0-17154 GCA_037130535.1 Actinomycetota bacterium | reverse complement strand
AGCCGGGCAGCCGGGCAGCCGGGCAGCCGGGCAGCCGGGCAGCCGGGCAGCCGGGGCGGGGCAGCCGGGGCGGGGCGGGGCAAGCGCGCCCGACTATTCGGTGGGTTCGGGCGGGGCCGGGGCGGGGGCAGGTCGGTGATACCGCCCGGGTCGCCGGTGGTGGCGGCCTCGATCGCCGCGGGTGGCGGTAGCGGCGGCTTCGGGATGTCGCCAGCAAAGCCGACCGTCTGCATCTGGTGCGCCTCGAGCGCCCGGGCGTGGTACGCCTCGAGTGCCACACGGTTCGCCGGATCGTGGTACCACGCACCGTCCACCATCACGCCCTGCGTGCCGCAGTAGATGGCGTCGACGTCGTCGCCGAGGATGGTGCTGCGGGTGACCAGCGCATGGGCGATGGCCAGCACGAACCAGCGGTTGTCGCGCACCAACTGCTGGGCCACCGCGTAGCGCTCCTGCAGTTTCGCCTCCACCCGCTGGTCGAGGTCGGTGGCGGTCATGTCGCCGTAGCCCTGCCACTCCATCGGCGACGACAGCGTGTCGCCCATGGCGGCGCGCCGCAGCATGTGCGTGGCCAGCCCGGTGGCGGCTCGCAGGTCGCCGCCCACGCCCATCGAGTTGTCGCCGCCGAAGAACTCGCGCTCGGTGGGCAGCGACACGATGGAGCACACCAGGTCGGTGTCGGCATCGACCCGCCAGTCGAACTTGCGGTCTTCGCGCGGGATCCAACTGACGAACCCGCCCACCGATCCGCGCTGTTCGATCGTGGCGATGTCGATCATGTCGCGGCTGCGCAACAGGTAGGTGGTGACGGCGTGGCCCGCCTCGTGGATGGCCGTCTCGTACCGCTCGAGTTCGGTGCTCGCGGTGCCGTCGCTCAGTCCGTGCACCTTGAACGTGCGGGCCTCGAGCACGTCGGCGAACGTGACGAAGTCGCGCCCGGCGCGGGTGGCCACGATGAGCGCCTCGTTCACCATGTCCTTGATCAGCGCGCCACTACCGCTGGGCGTACGAATAGCGAGCTGCTTCACCTGCTCGGTCGTCACCTGATGACGGATCTTGTTGAGGTACCCATCGAAGGTGCGCATGCGGCCCTCGAGGTTGGGGTAGCCGACGTGGTACTTGCGGTCGATACGGCCGGGCCGCAGCAGCGCAGCGTCGAGCGACTCGGGCATGTTCGTGGCGAACATGATGAGCATGCGGTACTTCGGCGGCTGCTTGGGTTGGATGTTGAGGAACTGGCGCAGACGGCGGGTGAGGAACCCACGTGGCTTCTTCAGTCCCGACATCTCGGTGAGGATGCGCTGCAGCGACCCGTCGAAACCGCCCATGCCGCCGCGTCCGCCCGGCATGACGATGCGCAGGATGCCGCCCCGGCGCGAGGTGCCGGCGGCCGCATCGTGGTCGCGTCCGGCGAGCATCTCCTCGGCCAGCACCGCTTGCGCGTTGGGCGACAGGTGGTGGATGCCGTTGCACGAGTGGAAGCCCATCCGCTCGGCCTGCTGGCTGATGAACTCGCCCGACGTCATGCCGCGGTTGCCCAGCGTGTCGGCCTCGTCGAAGAAGGCGATGACACCGCCGTAGCGCAGCGCCAGCTTGCGGAGCCGGCGGAACAGCAGGAACACCTTCAGCACGCCGATGCCGAAGAACATGTTGACGAACGCGCCGGGCTCGATGAACACGAACGGCTTGCCGGTCTCGCCGGCGACGGCCTCGGCGATGAGTGTCTTGCCGGTGCCGGGTGGGCCCCACAGCAAGATGCCACCGGGCACGTGGCCGCCCTTCGACTCGATGACCTCGGGTTTGTCGAGGAACATCACGTTCTCCTGCACCCGGGCCAGCACCTTGTCCTGTCCGTACACGTCGGAGAAGCGGGTCTTGATGTCGTGCGGCATGAAGGTCTCGATGCCACCGCGCGACAGCAGGTAGAAGATGCCGATGAACTGGAACATGCCGATCGCCAGCCCGAAGAACAGCTGGAAGAAGAACGGCAGGCCGTTGCTGCCGAACGGCTCGTACAGCAGCCGGTAGGGCGCCTCGGCGATGGCGCCCAGGAACGACAGGCCCCAGATCTTGGAGAAGATGAAGGTGAACACCACCAGCCAGCTCGCGACCCGCACCATGCGGCCGAGGCGATAGCGCATCCACGGGTTACGCCTGCCCCAGAAGCGATCCCAGCCGCCCCACACGCGGTGCATCCAGAAGCCGTGGTACCGGGCCGACTTCTCGCTGATGAGGTTGTGGATCTGGCGCAGCAGCTCGAGGCCGATGAGGACGAACGCCCACCACATCGCGTCGCGGGTGATCTTGAACGCATCACCCCACGACATCCCCTTCACATCGCTGTGCCGAAGGGCCACGCCGTAGCCGAAGATGATGCCGAGAACGACGAACACCTTCACACGGTCGAAGAACATCAGCCTGCGGCGGGTGGCTGGTTCACGGGTGTCGGGCGCCGCCTCGTGGATCGTGATCACGTCGTTGGGAGTGAGCGGCGTGTTCACGAGTCGATCCTCCAGGAGTCGAGTACGTCGAAGATGTCGTCTCGGTGCTGCTCGAAGCAGGCGGCGCTGCAGTAGATGTCGAGCAGGTACACGCGGTTCGAAGCCGGGTCGACGAACACCTCACGGGCCTGCGACAGCCATTTGTCGTCGGTGGTCTCGCGGTAGTTCCATACGGCCACCGCGCCACTCACGCCACCCTCGCTGCGCAGCGGCTGGTCGGTCACCACTTCCCACGTGTCTTCGAGGCCGGTGGCCGGATTGACGGGATCGAACTCCAGGCCCACCGACCGGACTGATGCGATCGACAGGTTCTGCGAAAGGCCGCTGGCGGTGGCGATGATCTGGGCGCTGCCGACGGGCACATCGCCGTCGACCTCCTCGGGGTTGCGCGGATCGGCGAGTTCGTTCGAGTCGATCGCCCACACCCGCAGTGCCTGCGCCGTGGCGCCACCGTCGAGCCGCCCACTGAACTCCTCCTCGGTGCGGTCGAAGATGGTCCAGCTGTAGGGCACGCGGAACGAGACGCCCTCCTGCGAGTCGCTTGCGTACCGGTAGTCGGGGTCACCACATCCCGCAACCAGTACGGCCGCCGCCGCCACTATCGCTGCCATCCGCCTCATGTCCGTTCCATCGTTGCAGATGTACTACGTCGCATGCCTCTCGGTGGATGTCGGAAAACGGACGAGGGGTCTGCAGCCGTGTGACTGCGGACCCCTCGTTGACTGCGTTCGATGAGCGAACGGCTGGAGGATCAGAAATCTTCCATGCCCCCACCGTGGCTGTGGCCGGAGGCATCTTCGGGCTTGTCGGCGACGACGGCCTCGGTGGTGAGGAACAGCGCCGCGATCGAGGCTGCGTTCTGCAGCGCCGAGCGGGTGACCTTGGCGGCGTCGATGACGCCGATCTTCACGAGGTCCTCGTACTCGCCGGTGGCGGCGTTCAGGCCTTCAGCGCCCGACATGCTCTTCACCTTCTGCACGACGACACCGCCCTCCATGCCGGCGTTCTCGGCGATCTGCTTCAGCGGCGACTCGAGGCTCTTGGCCACCATGCGGGCGCCAGTGGCCTCGTCGCCGGTGAGGGCGTCGGCAGCCGCCATGGCGGCAGCCTGGGCACGCAGCAGGGCTACGCCACCGCCGGGCACGACGCCCTCTTCGATGGCGGCCTTGGTGGTGCTGACGGCGTCTTCGATGCGGTGCTTCTTCTCCTTCAGCTCCACCTCGGTGGCGGCGCCGACCTTCAGCACGGCAACGCCGCCGCTGAGCTTGGCGAGACGCTCCTGCAGCTTCTCGCGGTCGTAGTCGGAGTCGGTGTTGTCGATCTCGGCCTTGATCTGGTTGATGCGGCCCTTGATGTCGTTCTCGTCGCCCGCACCCTCGATGATGGTTGTCTCGTCCTTGGTGATGAGCACGCGCTTGGCGGTGCCAAGCAGGTCGAGCGTGGCGGTGTCGAGCTTCAGACCGACCTCTTCGCTGATGACCGTGCCGCCGGTGAGGATGGCCATGTCCTGCAGCATCGCCTTGCGGCGCTCGCCGAAGCCGGGGGCCTTCACGGCGGCGCTCTTGAAGGTGCCGCGGATCTTGTTCACCACGAGGGTGGCCAGGGCCTCGCCGTCGACGTCTTCGGCGATGATGGCGAGCGGGCGGCCGCTCTGCATGACCTTCTCGAGCACGGGCAGCATGTCGCGGACCGACGAGATCTTCGACGACACGAACAGGATGTACGCGTTCTCGAGGCTGGCTTCCATGCGCTCGGGGTCGGTGACGAAGTAGGGCGAGATGTAGCCCTTGTCGAAGCGCATGCCCTCGACGAGGTCCATCTCCATACCGAAGGTCTGGCTCTCCTCGACGGTGATGACGCCATCCTTGCCCACCTTGTCGATGGCCTCGCTGATCATCTGGCCGATCTCGGTGTCGGCGGCCGAGATGCTGGCCACCTGGGCGATCTGGTCCTTCGAGTCGACTTCCTTGGCGAGCGCCTTGATGCTGTCGACGGCGGCGGCCACGGCGGCCTCGATGCCCTTCTTCAGGCTCATCGGGTTGGCGCCGGCGGCCACGTTGCGCAGGCCTTCACGGACCATCGACCACGCCAGCACCGTGGCGGTGGTGGTGCCGTCGCCGGCCACGTCGTCGGTCTTCTTGGCGACTTCTTTCACCAGTTCGGCGCCGATGCGCTCGAACGGATCCTCGAGGTCGATCTCCTTGGCGATGGAGACGCCGTCGTTGGTGATGGTGGGGGCGCCCCACTTCTTGTCGAGCACGACGTTGCGGCCCTTGGGCCCGAGCGTGACGCGCACGGCGTCGGCGAGCTTGTTCATGCCTGCTTCGAGCGAGCGACGAGCCTGCTCGTCGAATGCGATGGTCTTCGACATTGGTTCCTCCGCGTTGAGGGTGATGAGGGTGAGGGGACTGACTGGACGCTGATTCGCACTCTCGGTGCGAGACTGCTAGCACTCTAGGACTGCGACTGCTAACGAGCAACCTCGAGCACCACGGTGGTGAGGGTCTCGGTGGCGGTGAACTCGTCGCGAAAGCGAGTGAGCAGTGCGTTCAGTCCGGGGGTTCCGGCACATGCCGCGTGCACCTGGAAGTCGGTGCGGCCGGTCACGTGGGCCATCCAGGTCACCTCGGGGCACGACAGGGCACCCTCGCGGAAGCGATCACCGTCGGCCACGCGCACGTCGATCACCGCTTCGAGCGTGCGGCCGAGCCTGGCCTGGTCGATCTCGACCGTGAAGCGGCGGATCACGCCGGTGCGGACGAGTCGGCGCACCCGATCGGCGGCTGCATTCGCCGACAGGTGGACGCGCGCCCCGAGTTCGGTCCATCCGATTCGGGCGTCGTCGGCAAGAATGGTGAGGATGTCTCGGTCGATCTGATCGAGTAGTTCGGAATCCGCAGTCATGAGCATCATTCTGCCCGAAGTTCCGCTGCCAACGCAGCGCGGTTGTGGCGACACTGTGGGTATGACGCACGCCCAGTTCATCGCCTCCCTCACCCAGCAGGTCCATGCTGGGGGCGCGGTCGCTGCCCTCGCCCACCTGCGCGCCACCCGCCCGGCGTTCACCTCTGTCGGCTATCACGACACCGCGGCTGTGTTCGCGGTGTGGGCCGTCGACCGCCTCATGGCCGCCGGGCTCGATGACTTCCACGTGATGTGGCATCCGCTCACCGACGCCCGCTCGATCCGCTCGTGGTGGGACGACACCACGCTCGCTTCGGCCGCCGCCCGCGACGGCTTCGTGCCCAGCACCCTCTCCCGACCCGGCGAGGCATGCCCCACCGAACCCGTCCCCACGCCTCTCCTCGCCGCCTGACGGGCCACCACCCCACGGCGCGATGAGCGAGCTGCGCACCGGCTGCGCACGTTGCTCATCGCGGGGCGAGGCCGACCGGGCGCGATGAGCGAGTTGCGCACGGGTTGCGTATGTTGCTCATCGCGCCGGCCAGGACGGGCCGACACAGGTCACGTCCGCGACTGTCGACGCACCGTTGCAGGCCTCCTAGCCTGCGCTCATGCAGGTAGCAGTCGTTGGAGGGGGAGTATCCGGGCTGAGTTCGGCGTTGGCGTTGGCGCGCCGGGGTCACGACGTGACGGTCATCGAGCGCGACGACACGCCCATGCCGGCCACGGCCGACGAGGCGTTCGAGTGGGATCGCCGCGGTGCGCCCCAGGTGCGCCACAGCCACGCCTTCCTCGCCCGTCTGCGCAACCTGCTGCACGATCGCTACCCCGACGTGTACGCATCGCTGCTGGCCGAGGGCGCCACCGAGATGCGCTTCGGCGACGACCTGCCGCCCACCATCATCGACTTCGAACCCCAGCCGGGCGACACCGACCTGGTGATGCTGGCCTGCCGACGCACCACGTTCGAGTGGGTGTTGCGCCGGGCTGCGCTCGACGAGGGCCGGGTGACGTTCCGAACCGGTAACGGAGTGGCCGGCCTCATCGCCGAACTGCGTTACGGCGTCCCCCATGTCACCGGTGTGCGCCTCGACGACGGCACCGAGGTGTTTGCCGATCTGGTGGTGGCCGCTGCCGGGCGACGCAGCACCGTGCCCGACTGGCTGGCCGAGGTGGGCGCCGCAGAGGTGCCCGAGCAGGTCGACGACACCGGCATCGTCTACTTCAGCCGTTTCTACCGTCTGCGCGACGGCGAGGAGTACCCGCCCCGCAGCGGCCCCATCGGCGGCGACCTCGGCTACTTGAAATATGGCGTGTTCGTGGGCGACAACCGCACGTTCTCGATCACCCTCGCCACGCCGGTCGACGACGAGGAACTGCGCCGCACCCTCACCGACCCCGAGGTGTTCGAGGCGGTGGGTCGCCAGTTGGCGGCCACTGCGCCGTACCTCGACGGCCGGGCCGAGGCCATCACCCCGCAGGTGCACGCGATGGCCGGTCTGCTGAACCGCTGGCGCGACTACGTGGTCGACGGCGAGCCGGTGGCCACCGGCATCGTGCCGGTCGGCGACGCCGTGCTGTGCACCAATCCGCTGTACGGCCGTGGTTGCAGTACCGCGTTCTGGGGTGCGCACCTGCTGTCGCTGGCGGTCGAGGCGTGCGGCGACGACGTGCGCGACATCGCCCTGGCCTACGACGCGTCGCTGCGGGCCGAGATCCACCCGTGGTACCGCAGCGGTGTCGAGCAGGACGCCGAG
Organism: Actinomycetota bacterium; assembly: GCA_037130535.1. GTDB lineage: Bacteria > Actinomycetota > Acidimicrobiia > Acidimicrobiales > Ilumatobacteraceae > VFMC01. The sequence continues at coordinate 9,992 of JBAXSU010000057.1, read as the reverse complement.
GCCCGCCGCGTGGCAGCAGCGCTACTGCAGGGCGAGAACCCCGATGCCGACGACACCGACCCGCGCACGTTCATGCGGGCGGTGTTCCGCGATGGCCTCCTGCCTGCCATGCGCACCGATGCGATGGTGCTGCGGGCGTTCTTCCGCAGCTTCAATCTCCTCACCAGCCCCGACTCTCTGGCCAAGGATGCCGACGTGGGTGCCCGTGTGTTCGCTGTGTGGCAAGACCGCGACAACCGGCCGCCGGCCGAACCGCTCGGGCCCTCCAGCCGGGCCGACCTGCTGGCGTCGCTCGTCGCCTGACCCCTCGCAGCCGGTACCGTTCCGGCGTGGCCATGCGACGCCGAAGCGACACCGTGCTCGTCACCACCGTCGACACCGACGGGGCACGTCGCCATCCCGACGAGTTGATCGTCGAAGAACCGATGACCATCCAGCTCGACGGCACCACGGTGGCCACCACCATGCGCACCCCCGGGCACGACTACGAGTTGGCTGCCGGATTCTGTTTCAGCGACGGCCTGCTCGGCGACGCGCCGGTGCTGGGCGTTCGCTACTGCGCGAACGGCTCGGCCGCCGACTCGCAGTTCAACGTGGTCACCGTCGAGACCGGCGGCAGGGCCCCGGCGCCCACACCGCGCCTGGGCAACACCACCTCGAGTTGCGGCCTGTGCGGCAACGAGGCCATCGACGAACTGTGCACCCGGCTGGCCCCGCTGCCCGACACGGCGCCCATCTCGCTCGATGTGGTGGCCTCGATGCCAGACCGGGTGCTGGGCGCGCAGGGTCTGTTCAGCACCACCGGTGCCGTGCACGCCGCGGCAGCGTTCACCGCCGACGGCACGGTGCTGTGCACGCGTGAAGACGTGGGCCGTCACAACGCGGTCGACAAGGTGGTGGGCCGCATGCTGCTCGACGGCCACCTGCCCGCCACCGGCCTCGGCCTGTTCGTCAGCGGCCGGGCCAGCTTCGAGCTCGCCCAGAAGGCGTGGGCGGCCGGGTTCTCCACCCTGGTCGCCGTCAGCGCACCAACGGCGCTGGCCGTGGAGACGGCGCGTCGGGCGGGCCTGCACCTGGTGGGCTTCGTGCGTCAGGGTCGCCTCAACGTATACAGCCCCGAGCGCATCAGCGACGATCCGCGGTGGGGCTCACTCGGCGGTTAGCCCGTAGCCTGGGGGCATGACCGATGAGGCCGCCGCCCCCACCCCCGCACCCGATGCCGTGTCGCCCAGCGTTGGCCTGGCTGTACTGCACCTGTTCTGCAAGCCCACCGCGTTGTTCGACGGTGAGGCGATGGTGTCGGCGGTGAAGGCGGCTGAAGCTGCCGGCTGCCAGGCGGCAACCGTGTCGATCCTCGGTCACAAGGCTGATGTGGCGGTCATGGCGATGCATGCCGACCAGCGCCAGTTGCGTTCCCTGCAGACCGGTCTGCAGCAGGCCGGTCTCGATGTGGTCGACAGTTACGTCAGCCTCACCGAGTCGAGCGAGTATGCGAAGGGTCTGCCCGAGGAAATGGTGCGCGGTCGGCTCTACCCGGTGCTGCCGAGCGGCGAGAAGCCGGCCTGGTGCTTCTACCCGATGAGCAAGAAGCGCGACGCCGATGCGAACTGGTTCATGCTGCCGTACGACACGCGCAAGGAACTGATGTCGGAGCACGGCAAGAGTGGGCGCACGTTCGCCGGACGGGTCATCCAGTACGTCACCGGCTCGGCCGGCCTCGACGACTACGAGTGGGGCGTCACGCTGTTCGCCAACCATCCCGACGATCTGAAAGAGGTCGTCTACACGATGCGCTTCGATCGTGCCTCGGCTATCTACGCCGACTTCGGGCCGTTCTACACCGGCTTCGTCACCCCGGTGGAAGCCCTCGCTCAGTCGCTCTAGGGCTCACCAGCCCAGGGTGCCCGGCCCGCCCTTGAACGGGCCAACAACAGCCGACGTGATCCATCCGCCGTAGAAGCTGCCCGGGTTGGGCATCACTCGTTCGTCACCCACCCAGCACTCGTCGAGCGCCTGCGCGTAGAACGCGAGGTGTCCGGCAATGGCCGCGAACGACGGGGTGGGTCGTTCGTAACTCCACGCCACGTCGGCGTCGACCACGCTGTCGATCGACAGCGACCAGTAACTGGCCATGCCCTTCCACTCGCACATCGACCGCTGGCTCGATGCGACGAGCAGGGTGCTGTCGATATCGGCGCGAGGCAGGTAGTAGGCGGGGGGCTGACTGGTCTCGAGTACCCGCATCGCACCCACGCTGTCGGCGACGGTTCGCCCGCGGTGCACGACGCGGATGCGATGGGTGCAGGGCACGACGGCGGGCGGGCGTGGGTAGTCCCACACACTCTCTTGGCCGGGTCCGGGTTCGATTCGTTGTGGACGCATGTGGCGAACCTACGACGCGATAGGGGCTGCAGGTCGAACGGACCGGCGACGATGCCCTAGGGTCGCACTCGTGAGCGACGCGTCACCACTCGACTTCACCCGCGATCTGGTGCGCTGGAGCGAGTCGCTCGCCGCCATCGCCCGCACCGGTCTCGGGTTCACCCAGAGCCTGTACGAGCGGGAGCGGTTCGAGGAAGTGCTGCACGTGGCGGCCGACATCAAAGCCGCTGCCGACGATGCGCTCGAGGTGCGCCGCGAACAGGACCACTTCGTGCAGGAGTGGCTCGAGTCGGTGGGTGAGGGTGTGCCCGGTTACGTCACGCCGAAGGTGGCCATCGGGGCCATCGTGGGTAACGACGCCGGTGAGGTGTTGCTGGTGAAGCGCCCCGACAGCGGCATCTGGCTGTACCCGACGGGGTGGGCCGATGTGGGCTACTCGGCCTCCGAGGTGGCGGTGAAAGAAGTGCTCGAGGAGACCGGCGTCGAGTGCGAGCCCGTGTCGCTGTTGTCGGTGGTCGACGGTCAGCGCATGGGGTTCACCCGTTTCGGGATGTACATGCTGCTGTTCCATTGCCGCGCGCTGGGCGGAGAGTTGGCGGGTCATCCACTCGAGACGGCCGGTGTGGGGTGGTTCAGTCGTGACGAGTTGCCCGCAGGCACGGCTGGTGCCGCCTGGTGGGGCGAGATGGCGTTCGCCGCGATCGATGGTGCCGTGGCACCCGCCGGCTTCGACTCAGTGCGCCAACCGATCTGGCGCGGCGACGCGTCGAGCGAGCACTGACACCCGGCTGGGCGGCTACTGCTCGGGCTGCTCGCGCAGGAACTGCTCGACCTCGGCCATGAATTCGTCGCTGTCGAGTTCGTCGTCGGCGATGTCGGCGAACGCCGGGTCGTCGTCGTCATCCTCGTCGTCGTCGATGTAGCCGCTCTGGGTGTCGAAGCGGTCGCTTTCATCGAGGTCGTCGTACCCCATGGTCTCGAGCCGAGCGACGTAGCCGATGAGGTCGTCGTCGTCGCTGACCATCGAGGTGACGCGAGATTCGTAGTCGGCCGACTCGTGACCGAGGCGACCGATGGGGGTGGGTGTGCCGATGATCGTGCACGCCCGGCCCACCAGGGCGAGGGCCGCTTTCGGTGACGGCAGTTGCGAGGCGTAGGCAGGTACGGCGGCCCACAACGAGGCCGACGAGATGCCGGCTCGCTGGCAGGCGTCGTGCAGTACGCCGACGATGCCGGTGGGGCCCTCGTACCGGCTGCGCTGGAGGTCGAAGCGGTCGATCAACTCCTGGTCGGTGGCGGTGCCCATCACCTGGACGGGCTTGCTGTGGGCCACATCGGCCAACAGGGCGCCGACGGTGAGCACCATGGCCGCCTCGAAGCGCTGGGCGATGCCGACGATCTGCTCGCTGAACATGCGCCAACGCAGCGCCGGTTCGGGGCCGAGCACCAAGATGACGTCGCCACCGGGTGTGGAGGCGCTCCACACGCCGACGGTGGGCCACACGATGGTGCGGCTGAAGCCGTTGGTGAGCCGCACGTGCGGCCGCACGGTGGCGAAGTCGGTGAACTCTTCGGGGTCGATCTCGGCGAGGGCCTTGGCGCCCCACTGCTCGACGAGGTGCCGTACCGCGGTGGATGCCGCATCGCCCGCATCGTTCCAACCGGTGAAGGCGGCGATGACGGTGGGACGCTGCAACTGCGGTTCGGCGAGCCAGCGCACGTGCTCCATGCGCTCACGCTACCGACCTCGGGGCGTGTGGCGGTACGGAGGTGGTGATTACAGCCGGGGGGCGACGACGTAGGCCTCGCCGCCGCCGAGGGCGATGACGTCGTCGAGCCAGTTGCCCTCGTACACATCGTTGGGGCCCTGGAACAGATCGTTCTCGGTGGCGCCCTCGGGGGTGGTGACGAGCGTCCAGGCCTGGCGCTTGTACGTCCAGTTGGTGGGGTGGAGGCGGTGGGCTTCACGCCACCAGGGAACGGCGGCGTCGGGGCCGACGGTGCGGCGGAGGTGCTCGCCCATCTCGAAGCAGGCGGCGGCGCGGGCCTCGTCGGCACCGCGTGGCTGCGATCGCTCGACCACCTCGTCGGGGGTGAGTGCGAACGGCGACTCGGCACCATGCTGCGCCCAGTCGACGATGGCGGCGCGGTAGGCGTCGGCGTCGTCGGCCATCTTCTTCACTTCGCGCATGGCGCGGTCGATGCGCTCGGGCAGTCCGGGCGGCACCTCGGCGTCGCGCATCGGATTGCGCTGGATGGAGGCACCTTCGGCAGGTCGCACGATGGTGCCGGTCTCGTCGATCCACACTGCCATCGGGATGTTCACGAAGCCGAACAGTTCACCCGTCACGTGGCGAGTGTCGATGAGGCTGGGGTGTGTGGGCGACGCAGCGTCGATCCACTGGTAGGTGTGCGACGGTTCGATGTCCATCGCCACGGTGACGACGGTGAGGCCGAGCGGCTCGAGTTCGGTGTTGAGCGCCTGCCACCCGGGCAGGCTGGTGCGGCAGCCTCAATAACTGGACCAGGCGACCAGCAGCACCTTTCGGCCGTGGAGGCTGCTGAGTCGGAAGGGGTTGCCGTCGCGGTCGATCAACTCGGGGTCGGCAGCCACCGCGGTGCTGAGCGCCCGGCCGGTGGCGGTGGCCGGCCCGACGGCGTAGGTGCCGTAGGTGACGTCGTGCACCACGGGCATGCCGAGGCGTTCTGCCGCCACGGCGACGTCGAGCGTGCCGTCGGCGCGCAGCGCTCCCGGAGCGGGCACGCACACCTCACCGCGGCAGAGGCCTTCGGGCTTGGCCTCCCAACCTGTGCGGGCAGCGAACGCGGCGACATCGACGGAGTCGAGCGAGTCGAGGATCATGGCCGCACCGTAGCCCGGCGCACCGGGGGTCAGCGGCCTTGTGCTGCCGAGGCGAGATCGTGCGGGCCCGAGCTCAGGTAGCCGAGGCCGGCTCGCACCGCCGCACCCCACGGCTCCATCAGCGCGACCAGTTCGGCGAAGTCGTCGCCGATGGCCTCGAGCGCGCCGCGCATCTGGGCGTCGGTGGCCACCTCCACCGCCTCGCGGGCGGCACGGCCGGCAGCAGTGAAGCCGGTGTCGTCGACGAGGCCACGCGCCGCCAGGCGTGCATGTGCGGCGTCGAACTGGGCGTCGGTCCAGGCGCGGGTGCGGCTGTAGCTGCGCATCGGCAAGCCCCAGTACAGCTCGCTCAGGAGGCCGATCTCGGTGGCATCGAAGCCGGCCGAGATCCAGGCGGCCGTGTGCGAGTCGCCGCGGTACTCGCGCAGCATGTCGCCCCGGCGCCACAACGCGCCGAGTGCCGTGTCGGGCATCGGAAGGCTGCGCAGGCCGGCGTACAGCGGCCGACCCTCGGGTCGCAGCGTCGCGACGGCCCGGCCCAACAACTCGTTCACCCGGTGGAGGCCGGCGGGTTCGTCGCCGAGGATGCGACGCAACTGGGCGATGGCCCCGTCGTCGCGAGCGGCGCAGATGGTGGCTGCATCGGTGCGGCTCCAACCCAGCAGCACACACGGCACCACGACCTCGGGGTTGAACACGGCGAAGGCCGCGGCCACCACCTCGCCGGGCACCTGTCCCATCACCGAGCCGCGGCTGGTGAAATAGGCCGGGCCATCGGGCAGCGCCACGCCGCCTGCCTGGTTGGTGCTGGGGTCGAAGCCGAGCGCGGCATAGTTGGCGTGGCACTCGGGCGAGAAGTACACCTGCCCGATGACGGGCTCGAGCACCGAGCCGAGCTGGCGGGAACGAGCGGAAAGAGTGGCTTGGTCCATGGCGGCGGACGCTATGCGCCGCGACGAGGGTGCGCCGGGTCGGAGCGGCCCGGGCCGATAACGTGCGCCGGGTGAGCGTGCAGATCGAGATCGCATCCGAGGCCACCGACGAGTTGCGCGACGCGTTGTCGCACCTCTTGCCCCAGTTGTCGTCGTCGCCGCCGCCCACGCTCGACGAGTTGCGCCTCATCACCGCCAACCCCGAGTCGGTGCTGTTCGTCGCCCGCCTCGAGGGCCGCATCGTGGGCAGCCTTACGCTCATCTTCTACCGCATCCCCACCGGGCTGAAGTCGTGGATCGAAGACGTCGTGGTCGACGAGGCGGCACGTGGTCACGGCATCGGCGAGCTGCTGAACCGGGCTGCGCTCGACGAGGCCCGCCGCCGTGGCGCCAAGGCCGTCAGCCTCACCAGCCGCCCGTCACGCGAGGCCGCCAACCGTCTGTATCAGCGCATCGGCTTCGAATCGCGCCCCACCAACGTCTACCGCTACGACCTCTGAGGCCCGAGGCCGTCCGGCGGCGACAATGCGGGCCAGCCGTCCACCCACGTCAAGAGCGCACAACAACGCAGCCACCACCCTGGCCGAGGTGTCGACCATCGGTAGGCTTCGAGCATGACGTCGATCGAGCGCATGGTGACGAAGCGACGACTCGAAGACCCTGACGAACCTTGGCGCTACTGGTTGACGCGGCCCGTCGCCGAGCGAATCGCGGCAGTCGAGAAACTCCGATGCGAGCATCACGGGTGGACCCATGGAACTGAACCCCGACTTCCAAGAGTTCTAGCGATCGTTCGTCGGTCATGAGGTCCGATTCCTGATCGTCGGTGGGTACGCGCTCGCTGCCCACGGCCACCCCCGGTACACCAAGGATCTCGACGTCTGGTTGTGGACCGACCCGTCCATGCGCGGCGTGTCGTCGCTGCACTGGAGGAGTTCGGCTTTGGTGGGCTCGGGCTTTCCGCAACCGACTTCGAGGAGCCGGACGTGGTGGTGCAACTCGGTCGCGAACCGCAGCGGATCGACATCCTCACCTTCGCCACGGGGCTGGTCTTCGATGAGGCGTATGAACATCGTGTGCTCGTCGACGTGGGGGGACTGTCGGTTCCGTTCATCTCGGTCGACGACCTGCGTACGAACAAGATGGCCACGGGCCGACTCCGCGACCGCGCCGATGCTGCGGACCTTCCTCCGAAGGATGACGATCCTGTCTGACAACGAGCTGTCGACCAGCGTCTCCCACTCCGACCCCTGAGGGCCGACCTCTCAGACCGGTCTCACACCTGGCTCTCACCTTGGCGTCGTACGGTGCCGAACATGTCGGTACAGCACCTCATCAGTCGGCGGACACTCTTGGCCTTCACCGGGGCGGCGCTCGCGCTGGCTGCGTGCGGAGGGTCGAACGGCGACCAGGCGGCCACCACCTCGCCTTCGCCCGACACGGCGGGCGACACCGATGGCACTGTCGGCACCGCCACGACGGCAGCGCCGACCGCTGGAACGACCGAGGGGTACAACCCGCTGTGGATCCCCCCGGTGCTGAGCGGCACGACGTTCGACCTCAGCCTCGCTGCGTCGAGCAACCAACTGCTCGACGGCAGCGCATCGGCCACCATCGCCTACAACGGCGCGCCGATGTGGGGGCCGACCCTGGTGATGCGCAAGGGCGACACCGTGTCGGTGAACGTGACCAACAACCTCGACGAGGAGACCACCACCCACTGGCACGGGGTGCACCTGCCCGCCGAAATGGACGGTGGCCCGCATCAACCGATCGCCGCCGGGGCGACGTGGTCGCCGACGTGGACCGTGAAGAACGATGCCGCCACCTACTGGTACCACCCGCACGCCCACGCGCTGACCTGGAAGCAGATGAACCAGGGGGCTGGCGGCTTCATCATCGTGCAGGACGACACCGAGGCCGCCCTCGCGCTGCCCCGCACCTACGGGGTCGACGACATCCCCCTCGTGCTCACCAGCCGCACCTTCGATGCCGACAACCAGATCGACACCGGTGTCATCTACGGCGACGTGCAGCTGGCGAACGGTGTGGTGAACGCCGAACTGGTGGCACCCGCGCAGATGCTCCGTCTGCGGGTGTTGAACGCCGAGATCGAACGTGCCTACACGCTCGGCTTCGTCGACGACCGCACGTTCTTCGTCATCGGCACCGACGGCGGCCTGCTCGAGGCGCCGGTCGAGTTGAAGCGTCTGGTGATGCTGCCCGGCGAGCGCTATGAACTGGTGCTCGACCTCGGCGCCGATGCCGTGGGCACTGCGGTGACGATGCAGTCGTTCAACGGCGGCTACGAACTGGGCTACCCGGGTGGCGAGCCTGCCCAGAGCGGTGGGTTCGGCAGCTTGCTCAACAACACCACGTTCGACGTGTTGCGCTTCACCGTCACCACACCCACGGCCGATGCGGTCACCTCGTTGCCATCGACGCTGGTGCCGCTGTCGCTGTGGACTGCCGCTGATGCCACCAACGAGCGCACCGTCACCGTCACCGATGAAGGCCCTGGCACCCCGTTCACGTTCGACGACATGGCGTACGACCACGACATGATCGCCAACACCGTGCAGCTCGGCACCACCGAGGCGTGGCACATCCAGAACACCAACACGTTCAGCCACTCGTTCCACATCCACGACGTGCAGTTCGCCATCGTGTCGCGCAGTACCGGCGAGGTGCCGGCCTACGAACGAGGCTGGAAGGACACGCTCTACATCCAGCGCAACGAGTTGGTCACGTTCGTCGCCCGGTTCGACGACTACGCCAGCAGCGAGCACCCGTTCATGTACCACTGCCACATGTCGAACCACGAGGACGAAGGCCTGATGGGCCAGTTCCTCGTCGTCGAGTGACGAAGCCGGGCCTCAGCAGCAGCGGGCGCCGAAGCTGACGGGTGTCGGCTCGGCGACGGCAGCAGGCGCGCAACACGCGGCACCGCTGGTGGCATCGGCAGCGGTGGGTGCGGCCGGTACCTCGTGCATCGTGGGGGCGTCGGCCAGCACGGTGTACACCTCCCACGGTTCGGCGTCGGGGCCGTGCACCCACACCTTGTCCTGCACCGCGTAGCAGCAGGTGGTCTGCTCCTCGACGTCGGTGGTAAGGCCCTCGGCCTGCAGCCGCATGATGGCGGCGCCCACCTCGTCGGTCGACTCGACCTCCACACCGAGGTGGTTCAGGCTGCCGGGCTGGCCGGCGCCCTCGATGAGCACCAGCTTCAGCGGCGGGTCGGCCACGGCGAAGTTGGCGTAGCCCTCGCGCACCTTGGCGGGGCCCACGCCGAACAGCTTGGTGTAGAACTCGATGGCTGCGTCGATGTCGGACACGTTGATGGCCAGCTGCACTCGTGACATGGGGTCTCTCCTCGGGATACATTGACGTTCGTCGATGCGGTCAGCCCAGCCCTGTATCGACGTTTGTCAATACCGGAGGTCGTCCACCATGGCTCGAACATCGACGAAGGCGGCGGCGGCCGAGTTGTGCTGCGCGCCCGTGGGCTCCCCCGAGTTCGACATGGCCTCGGCCGAGGAGACCGCCCGGGGGTTCGCTGCCCTCGCCGACCCGGTGCGCCTGCACCTCTACTCGCTCGTGTCCGGCGCCGGGTCCGACGGTGTGTGCGTGTGCGATCTGGTGGGGCCGTCGGGCCGCTCGCAGCCCACGGTCAGCCACCATCTGCGCATCCTGCGCCAGGCCGGCCTGGTGGCCAGCGAACGTCGCGGCACCTGGGTGTGGTACTCCGCCCAACCCGCTCAGCGCGCCACGCTGCGCGCTGCCCTCGACTGACGGCCCGAGCTCGAACTTGCGCG
>JBAXSU010000056.1:0-17607 GCA_037130535.1 Actinomycetota bacterium | reverse complement strand
CCATCGTGCCGATATTCACATGCGGCTTCGTACGCTCGAACTTCGCCTTGCTCATGGGAGGCCCTCTCCTGTTGTGGTGGTGGTGGTTGGTTGGTGAGTACTGGTGTCTGGTAGCGGCGACCGGGATCGAACCGGTGACCTTCCGATTATGAGCCGGATGCTCTGACCATCTGAGCTACGCCGCCAGGGGCTTTGCCGTCCGCTCGGCCCGCCGTGGAACGCACGGGGGGACGACCGGTGGTCGAGCCCTCTATCGGAGTCGAACCGATGACCTACGCCTTACCATGGCGTTGCTCTACCTACTGAGCTAAGAGGGCGACAGGCGCGCGGGGGTAGCCGCAAGCCAGGCCCAGACGATAGCGGCCATCGCGCCGGAACCACCAGTCGAATCCACCTTCGCGGCAACGAGTGCGTCGGGTACCCTCGCCATCCGTGGCAAGCGGCGCTCACTCGCACCCCGATCGACCCTCGGGTCGCCAGACCGATCCGCGTCCTGGCGACGCCATCGCGGTCCGTGCCGCCCGGCCCTCCGATGCCGAGGCCATCTGCGCGATCTACAACCACGAAGTGCTGCACACCACGGCAACGTTCGACCTGGTGCCCCGCTCGCTCGACGACCAGGTGCAGTGGTTGGCGGCGCGGTCCGGAGCGTTCAGCGCCATCGTCGCTGTCGACCCGGCCGAACCCGATCCCCTCGCTGGTGGTGGCGCCGGTGATGGCGCCGTCGTCGGGTTCGCAGCGTTGTCGCCCTACCGCGAACGAGCCGCCTACCGCACCAGCGTCGAGGACTCGGTGTACGTGCGACGCGACCGCGGCGGCGAGGGCATCGGCACGCTGCTGCTCGACTCGCTGCTCGACCTGGCGGAGAGCAGCGGATTCCATGCGGTGTTCGCCCGCATCGAGGCCTCCGGCACTGCGTCGCGGGCACTGCACGCTCGGTGCGGTTTCGAGTTGGTGGGCATCGAACGCGAGACCGGGCGCAAGTTCAACCGGTGGCTCGACGTGGCCCTGATGGAGTGCGTGCTGCGCGAGCGAGGGCTCCGCTCGCCGGGTTCCCGACAGCGGTAGACCACCACTAGCATCAGTATTCATGAACGATCGTGCAGCCTGGACGTTCCTGTCGAACCACGGTCATGTGCTGCTCTGCCTCGCCGACGACCCCGACATCCGCCTGCGCGACATCGCCGAGCGGGTGGGCATCACCGAACGCACCGCCTTTGGCATCATCGAGAGCCTCGAACAGGCCGGCATCGTGGAACGCACCAAGGTGGGTCGGCGCAACTCGTATCGAATCGACCGGTCGGTGCCGCTGCGCCACGCAATCGAGGCCCATCACACGGTGGGCGACCTGATCGAACTGCTGCGCTGACCCGACCGGGCGGCGCTGCACTCAGTCGGACAGATCGAGACCGAGGGCTTCGGCCTCGTCGGCGAGTGTCAGCCAGGCCTCCTCGGCCTGGTCGACGCGGGCCTGGGCCGCCGTGAGTTCGTCGCCGAGTCGGGTGAGCTCACGGTGGTCGGTGGCGGCACCGAGGTCGGCGAGCAGCGAGTCGCGGCGCTGGGTGGCCGCGGCCATGTCGCGTTCGGCCTGCGCCAACTGCCGTCGCACTGTGCTGGGGCTGCGACCGCTCGAGGACCGCTGGCGCGCAGGACGCGGCGACGTCGGCGATGGTGCCGACGGTTGCGGCGCGGCGGCAACCTGGCGACGCTGCTCGAGCCAGCCCGCCACCCCACCGCGCACTTCGCGAACACCGCCGGCCTCGTCGACCGCGAGGACCTGGTCGACGGTGCGGTCGAGGAACACCCGGTCGTGGCTCACCACCACAGCGATGCCCGGCCAGTCGTCGAGCAGGTCTTCCAGCGCCCGCAGTGTGTCGAGGTCGAGATCGTTGGTGGGCTCGTCGAGCAGCAGCACATTCGGTTGCTCGATGAGTGTGAGCAGCAACTGCAGCCGGCGGCGCTCGCCACCGCTCAACGTGCCGATCGGAGCGAACTGCCCATCGCCGTCGAACCAGAAGCGGCGCATCAGCGACACGTCGGCGAGCGAGGGTTCGCCCTTGTCGCCGGCCACTGCCTCGCGTACCCGTTGCGAGAGATCGAGGGCACGGCCGAGCTGGTCGTAGTAACCCAGTTGCACCGTCGCACCGCGCTCGACTGCGCCGCTCACCGCGTCGAGGCGGCCGGCGACGAGGTCGAGCAGCGTCGACTTCCCGGCGCCGTTGGGCCCCACCACACCCACCCGGGCGCCTGGCTCGAGCCGCAACGAGACGTTGCGCAGCACTGGGGTGCCGTCGGGCCAGGAGAACGAGAGGTCGCGCAGTTCCACGCCTTTCGACCCGAGGCGCTGGCTACCCATCGACAGGGCCAGGTCGCCCTGTCGGGCCGGCGCATCGGGTCGGGCCTCCACCAGCGCCGTGGCCCGGGCGATGTGCGCCTTCGGTTTCGACGTGCGGGCGGGTGCACCTCGGCGCAGCCAGGCCAGCTCGGCGCGGGCCAGTGTGCGCCGCGTCTGCTCGTTGGCCTCGGCCTGCGCCTCGCGTTCGGCGCGCCCATCGAGATACGCGGCGTACCCGGAACCCGCATGCCAACCAGCCGGGATGTGCAGGTAGGCGCGGCCCCGGTCGAGTTCGAGAACCCGGTTGGTGACCGTGTCGAGCACATGGCGGTCGTGGGTGACCATCACGAGGCCCCCGCGGAATTCGCGCAGCCACTGTTCGAGCGCGGCGATGGCGTCGAGGTCGAGGTGGTTGGTGGGCTCGTCGAGGATGAGTGCGTCGTGCTCCTGGGCCAGCAGGCGAGCCAGCGCCACCCGCTTGGCCTGGCCTCCCGACAACTGCTCGGTGGACGTGCCGAGCAGGCGGCCCATACCCAACCGTTCGAGCATCGCCTCGGCCTGCCAGGTGCCGCCTGCAGCCTCGCGCACGGTCGCAGTTGCCAGACGCGGGTGCTGGTCGAGCACACCCACTCTGGCGCCTCTGCCCCACCGAACCGTGCCAGCGGGCTCGCCGCCGATGGCTTCGGGTTCGAGGGTGCGGGCCAGCATGCGCAGCAATGTCGACTTGCCACAGCCGTTGATGCCCACGACACCGAGGCGATCACCGGTGGATACCGTGACCGAGAGGTCGCTGAACAGCGGACGGTCGGGCCGTGAAGCGCTGAGGTGTTCGGCGTCGATGAGGATCATGCGAGGTGCGGTGTCGGGCAGAAAACCGACGACGCCAGGCCCGAGGGCCTGGCGATCGTTGGTGGGCCGGGAAGGATTCGAACCTACGAAGGCTGTGCCGGCAGATTTACAGTCTGCTCCCTTTGGCCGCTTGGGTACCGACCCCTGATGCAGTGCGCAACGCTACCCGCGTCACCCGCACCCGACCAACCGGGATGCTCGGGTGCCGCTGGGTACGCTGTGGCCATGCCGAGTTTCGACATCGTCTCCGAGGTCGACCGCCAAGAGGTGCGCAACGCCGTCGATCAGGCGCAGCGCGAAATCGCCACGCGGTTCGACTTCAAGAACACCAGCTCCACGATCGAACAGAACGAACTGGTCATCACCCTGCACACCGTCAGCGAAGACCGTCTGGCTGCACTGCGCCTGGTGCTCGAGGAGCGACTGGTGAAGCGCGGGGTATCGCTGAAAGGCGTCGACTACGGCACCGTCCAAGAGGCCACCCAGAACACCGTGCGCCAGGTGGTCACCATCAAGGTGGGCATCTCCAGCGACAAAGCACGCGAGATCAACCGCACCATCAAAGACAAGGCACCCAAGGGCGTCAGCAGCCAGACACAGGGCGATTCGGTGCGGGTGAACGGCAAGAAGCGCGACGATCTGCAGGCCGTCATCACACTGCTGAAGGGCACCGATCTCGGCATCCCCTTGCAGTTCGAGAACTTCCGCGACTGAGCCAGCCGACCGAGCGGCTAGTCGTGCGGTGGGATCTGTCGGGGCTCGATCACGCTGCCGGCTTGCACAGCGACGACGGTGGGGATGCCTTCGGCGACGTACATCGTCGTCACCCGTTCGTCGTCATCGATGGCCATCGCGACGACGAAACCGGCGTCGCGCATCCCGCTGAGCACGGCCCGCTTGAAGTGTGCCGCTCCTGTCCGGTCGCCGCGGCGCCGTACCACGAGCAGGTCCCAGCGCATGCCATGGCGCGACAACCAGTCGGTGGTGAGGTCGACAAGCCAGTCGGGCCGGCCCGACACGAGCACCGCTGCGGTGTCGGTCGGCAAGTCGCGCACCAGTGCCGGCACCTCGCTGTAGGGCAGGTCGTCGCCCGCGGCGGCGAAGAAGGCATCCCAGTTGCGGCCACCGCCGGGACGCTCGAGCAGGTGCTGGCGCGCCGAGGTATCGGCGAGCACCCCGTCGATGTCGACGATCACCGCCTGACCAGGCAGCCGAGTGGCGCCGTTCCAACGAACGGTGGCATGCCGAGCCAGCGCCGCAGCGGTCGCGTCGTGCATGGCTGCGAGAGTCAGTCCTCGCTGGGCGTCTCGGTGGCCCGCCGCTGCAGTTCGTTCACCACACTCGCGTCGGCCAGGGTGGTGGTGTCGCCCAGGTTGCGGCCCTCGGCCACGTCGCGCAAGAGGCGGCGCATGATCTTGCCGCTGCGGGTCTTGGGCAGATCGGGCGTGAAGTAGATGGTCTTCGGCTTCGCGATTGCACCGATCTCGTGGGCGACGAAGTTGCGCAGATCTTGCTCGTCGACTGTCGCGCCGCCCCGCAGGGTGACGTAGGCGATGATGGCCTGACCCGTGGTGGCGTCGTTGGCGCCCACCACGGCCGCCTCGGCCACCGACGGGTGGGCGACGAGGGCCGACTCGACCTCGGTGGTGCTGATGCGGTGCCCGCTGACGTTCATCACGTCGTCGACACGACCGAGCAGCCACAGGTAGCCGTCGTCGTCGAGTTTGGCACCATCGCCCGCGAAGTACCGACCGTCGAACCGGCTCCAGTAGGTGTCGCGGTAGCGCTCGGGGTCGCCCCAGATGCCGCGCAGCATGCTGGGCCACGGCTGGGTGAGGGTGAGGTAACCCCCGCCGCGCAGCACCTGCGCCCCATTCTCATCGACGAGTTCGGCACCGATGCCGGGCAGCGCGAATGTGGCCGAGCCGGGCTTGGTGGTGGTGGCACCGGGCAGCGGGCTGATCATGATGCCGCCCGTCTCGGTCTGCCACCAGGTGTCGACGATGGGGCAGCGGCTGCCACCGATGTGCTCGTGGTACCACATCCACGCTTCAGGGTTGATCGGCTCGCCCACGCTGCCCAACACCCTCAGCGAACTGAGGTCGTGCTTGGCGGGCTCGTCGGTGCCCCACTTCATGAAGGTGCGGATGGCCGTGGGCGCTGTGTAGAACTTCGTCACCCGGTACTTCTCGATGATGGCCCAGAAGCGGTCGTTGCCGGGGAAGTTGGGCACACCTTCGTACATCACCTGTGTGGCGCCGTTGGCCAGTGGGCCGTAGACGATGTAGCTGTGCCCGGTGATCCAGCCCACATCGGCGGTGCACCAGTAGATGTCGTCGTCGTGCAGATCGAACACGTACTTGTGGGTGAAGGCCACCTGGGTGAGGTAGCCGCCACTGGTGTGCATGATGCCCTTCGGCTTACCCGTCGTGCCCGAGGTGTACAGCAGGAACAGCAGTTGCTCGCTGTCCATCGGCTCGGCCGGGCACACCGGATCGGCAGCGGCCATCAGGTCGTGGTACCAGTGATCGCGGCCCTCGTGCATGGGCACCTCGTTGCCGCCGCGCCGTACCACGACGACTCCGGTGATGCTGGGGGTGTCGTCGAGTGCCTCGTCGGCCACGGGCTTCAGCGGGAACACCTCGCCACGGCGGTAGCCGCCGTCGGCGGTGATGAGCACCTTCGCCTCGGCGTCGTTGATGCGGTCGCGCAGCGAGTTCGAACTGAAGCCACCGAACACCACGCTGTGGGCAGCGCCGATGCGGGCGCATGCCAGCATGGCCACTGCCGCCTCGGGGATCATCGGCAGGTAGATGTTCACCCGGTCGCCGCGCTGTACACCCAGGCCCTTCAGCACGTTGGCGAACCGTTGCGTCTCGTCCAGCAGTTCGGCGTACGTGACGGTGCGCGTGTCGCCCGGCTCACCCTCCCAGTGGAACGCCACCTTGTCGCCGCGGCCAGCAATCACATGGCGGTCGAGGCAGTTGTAGCTCACGTTCAACTGCCCGCCGATGAACCACTTCGCAAACGGCAGATCCCACTCGCAGATGGTGTGCCAGTCGGTGTTCCAGTCGAGCAGTTCGCCAGCCTGACGCGCCCAGAAACCCTGGTAGTCGGCGTCACCTTGGTCGTAGAGGAACGTGCCGGTGACCAGCGCATCGCGCTTGAACGCGTCGGACGGCGCGAACCGCCGGTTCTCCCACTGCAGTGCATCGATCGCGTTGGCGTCGCTCATGTCGTCGTCCCCTTCGGTTGATCCGCAGGGGTGAACGTAGCAAAGCCGCACCGACACAGCGCGGGGCGTGCTGCCCGGGCGCCGTTAGATCTCGACGCGCGAACCCACCTCGAACACGCGGTCGGTGGGCAGGTTGAAGAAGCGACTGGCACTGTCGGCACCGCGGTTCAACAACACGAACAGATGCTCGCGCAGTGGATGCATGCCGGGTGCCTTGCCGGCGATGATCGATTCGCGACCGATGAAGTAGGTGACATCGTCGGAGTCGAACTCGAGGCCGCGGTGCTCGATCTGCGCCAGCGCCGCGGGCACGTCGGGGTCTTCCATGAACCCGAACGTGAGCAGCACCTGGAACACGCCGGGCTCGACCTTGGTGACCTGGTAACGGTCGTGGGGGTCGACACGCGGCGCATCGTCGGTGTCGACCGACACGATGAGGGTGGTCTTGTGCAGCACCTTGTTGTGGCGAAGATTGTTCACCAGAGCGGGGGGCGCCTTGCCGAGGTCTTTGAACATGAACACGGCGGTTCCGGCGACGCGTTTGACGTCGTTGGCCTCATCGAGCGCCTCGATGATGGGCCGTTCGCCGCGATGAATGCGCTCGGCCACCAGTTGACGACCACGACGCCACGTCTGCATCTGCACATAGAGGACGATGGCCACGGCCAGGGCGAACCAGCCGCCGCTCGGGATCTTCACCACATTGGCGGCGACGAACCCGGTCTCGATGACCAGCAGCGGCACGCACACGAGGTACGCCTTCCAGGAGGGCCAGTTCCAGCGATCGACCAGCACCTTGAAGAAGACGAGCGTGGTGATGGCCATGGTCATCGTGACCGCAATGCCGTAGGCCGCAGCGAGGTTCGACGCTGTCCGGAAGCCGAGCACCAGGCCGATGCACGCCACCATCAGCAGCCAGTTCACCAGCGGCACGTAGATCTGGCCCATGTGCTGGTGGCTGGTGTGGCGGATTGCGATACGCGGCAGGTAGTCGAGTTGCACCGCCTGGGCCGTGAGTGAGAAGACACCCGAGATGAGCGCCTGCGACGCGATGACGGTGGCCGCGGTGGCCAACAGCACGAGCGGCAGTCGGAGCGCCTCGGGTGCCATGAGGAAGAAGAACTTCTCCTCCACCAGCTCGGGGTTGGCCAGCAGAAACGCGCTCTGACCCCAGTAGTTCAGCACGAGCGACGGCAGCACCATGCCGTACCAGCCCCACATGATGGGTTTGCGCCCGAAGTGGCCCATGTCGGCATAGAGGGCTTCGCCACCGGTGACCACGAGGAAGATGGAACCGAGCGACAAAAACGCCTTCAGCGGTTCGTGGGTGAAGTAGCGGATCGCATTCACGGGATTCACCGAACTGATGATCTCGGGATGGTCGAGCACATGGCGCAGACCGAGCACTGCCAGGGTGGCGAACCACACCATCATCACTGGCCCGAAAACCTTGCCCACCGCCCCGGTGCCCTTGCTCTGCACCAGGAACAGCACCACGAGGATGACGATGGCGATGGGGATGATCCACCCCTTGAACCCGGCGGAGACGAGGGTGAGGCCCTCGACGGCCGAGAGCACCGAGATGGCCGGGGTGATGGCCCCGTCGCCGTAGAGCAGCGCCGTACCGAAGATGCCGAGTGCCACCAACAGACCGGACTTGGCCACGGTGCGCTGCCGGCGGCGCATCACCAGCGAGGTGAGCGACAGAATGCCGCCCTCACCTTTGTTGTCGGCGCGCATCACGAACGCCAGGTACTTGATGGAGATGATGATGACGAGCGACCAGAACGCCAGCGAGGCCACGCCGTACACGTTCACCTTGTCGACCACCATCGTGTGGTGCTCTTCGGTGAAGGCCTCGCGCAGGGCGTACAGCGGACTGGTTCCGATGTCGCCGTAGACCACGCCGAGCGCACCGAGGGCGAGCGCGATGGTGCCAGCCTTGCTGTGCCCATGGTGATCGTGATCGTGTCCGGGCTCGGAGATCGCCGCGATGTAGTCGTCGTCGGCGTCGGCGACGGCTGCCTCGGCGGGGACCTCGGCGCCCTCAGGTGCGGCCTCGGCAGCGTGCTGCTTGGCGAGTTCTACCGACTCGGGTCCGGCGGTCTTGTCGGATGACACAGGCTGGAACGCTACTGGCCGCTCAGCGCGACCCGGAAGGTCAGGGCCAGAAAACCGCCGAGTCCTGCAGGGTCGAGCAGCGCTTCGGCCTCACGCACCCTGCTCCGCATCGCGAGCGCGCCAACCGTGGGAGCCGACGCCGCAGCCGCCCATGCGGCCCGTCCCTCGTCGACCAGTTCCTCGATACCCCACCGCTGCAGGAACTGAGCCTGGGTGCGCACCTCGTCGGGTTCGGGGAGTTGATCGAGCGCCACATCGGCGGTGATGTCCTGCAGACCTGCGTCGCTCAGGTAGTGCGCACCACGTTCGTGACCCCGATAGGTGCGGAGCCAGTCGCGCCACGGGCGAGCGGCGAGTTCGGCTGTGGTGGCGACGCCGTAGTCGAACACCAGCACGCTGCCGGCCACCAGCCGCGACCGCATGTCGTCGACCCAGGCCCCGGCCTGCTGCTGCCAGGGGGCACGGGCGCCGTGCGGCGCCGCCGGGGGCAGTGCTGGCGGCACCGAGTCGAAGGGACGCAGCATCTCGACGAACCGGTGGTCGGGCGACGCGGCCACGAATGCCTCGCGCCATCCGTCGTCGAACACGGCGAGGCGGAACGGCAGGTTGTCGAGCAGTTCGTTCGCCACCACGACGCCCGTGAAGCACCCCTCGGGCACCGCGGCCAGCGACTCGATGGCCTCGGGGTGCTGGGCACGCTGCACTGCCGACGACTCGACCGCGAGGTAACGGTGCCGCTGCAGGCTCGGGTTCGCCACCCAGTGTGCGGCCACCGATCGTGCCAGGGTGCCCGGGCCCGCGCCCACCTCTACCACGGTGAAGTCGTCGGGGCGGCCGAGGCGCTGCCACTCGGCGTCGATCCAGCGCGCCAGCACTGCGCCGAACAGTGGCCCCACTTCGGGCGAGGTGATGAAGTCGTCGCGGCGGCCGGCCCGGCCGACCTCGGTGTAGAAGCCATGGGCGCCGTACAGCGCCAGCGACATGAACTCGTCGAACCTGATCATCCCGCCGGCGGCGGCGATGACCTGGGCGATGTCGTCAGCGGCCGAAGGCACCGGTGAGATCGGCCAGGTCGCCGTAGCGCGCCACCAGGTCGGGCAGCACGCCCAGCACCACGGTGACACCGCAGGTGATGATGAGCGCCGTCTGCAACGACATCGGGGTGCGGATGGGCGTGATGTCGCCATCGGGCACCGGCTTCATCCAGATCTCGCGCATCACCGTGATGTAGTAGGCCGCCGCGATGACCGCGTTGACGGCACCGATGATGGCGATGGAGTAGCCCCAGCCGTTGCCGGCGTCGAGCGCTGCTTTGAAGGCACCGAACTTGGCGTACCAGCCGCCGAGCGGCGGGATGCCGGCGAGCGAGGCCATGAACACGGTCATCAGCACACCGAGTGCGGGTGCGTAGCTGAACAGGCCCCCGTAGCTGCTGATCTCGCCGCTGCGGGTCTTGCGGGCCACGGCGATGACGACGGCGAAGGCGCCGAGGTTGGTGGCGGCGTAGATGACCAGGTACACGACCACGGCCTTCAGCGAGGTCTCGGCCGTGGTGCCGGCGCCCGCCACGGCCAGCGGCATGAGGATGAAGCCGCCCTGGCTGATGCTCGAGTAGGCGAGCATGCGCACGATGTTGGTCTGGCGCAGCGCCAGCAGGTTGCCCACCGTCATCGACAGCACCGCCAGCACCCACAACAGCGGCTGGTACACATCGGCGGCGTTGGGGAAGGCGAGGTAGACGAGCGTGACGAGGGCCACGAAACCGGCGGCCTTCGATGCCACGCTCAAGAACGCCGTGATGGGGGTGGGCGCACCCTCATACACATCGGGTGCCCACTGGTGGAACGGTACGGCGCTCACCTTGAACGCGAAGCCGATGAGCACGAAGGCCACCGCCACCACTTCGACACCACCGATGTTGCCGTCGAGGGTGACGGCGGGGCCGATGTCGCTGAGCAGCGTGGTACCGGTGACGCCGTAGAGCAGGCTCATTCCGTACAGCATCACTGCGCTGGCGAACACGCCGAGCAGGTAGTACTTCACGCCAGCTTCGTTGCTCTTGCGGTCGCGCTTGCGCCAGGCGGCCAGCATGTAGGCGGGGATCGACAGGAACTCGAGTGCCACGAAGATGCTGACCAGATCGCGGGCCGAGCCCATCATCACCATGCCGGTGATGCTGGCGAGCAGCAAGACGTAGTACTCGCCCTGATGGTAGTGACCCTCTTCCACCTCATTGCTGCTGAGGAGCACCACCACGTATCCGGCGAGGAGGAACAGGGCCTTCACCACGAGCGCGAATTCGTCGATGACGTAGCGGCCATCGAACAACGAGCGCACGTCGCCGCCGATGACACTGAGCGTGACCACAGGGATGAAGGCGGCGAGCAGCACCATGCCGGTGAGGGTGCTGGTGATCCAACGCTGACGCTCCTCGACGAACAGGTCGACCAGCAACACGAGGCAGATACCCGCAGCGAGGATGATCTCGGGCGCGAGCGCGTGGTAGTCGATCGTCGGTGCCGTGAATTCGGCGGCAGCGGCGAGGAGCGATGCGATCACTTCTGGAACACCTTCACCAGTTCGGTGACTGCCGGGTCCATCACCTTGAACATCAGCTGCGGGTACACGCCGAACACCACGATGGCCACCAGCAGCGGCGACCAGGCCATCCACTCGAGGCGGGTGACGTCGTGGATGTCGCTGTGGTGCTCGTCGTTGCCCGCGGCACCGACACTGTGGGCGTGACCGTTGCCCGAGAACTCGGCCGTCGGGTTACCGAAGGCGGTGCGCTGGTAGAGCCACAGCAGGTAAGCGGCCGCCAGCACGGTGCCCAGGGCGGCGATGACCATCAGCGTGCGGAACAGGCCGGTGCTCAGCTGCGGTGCCGGGCTGTAGGCGCTGAGGATGGCTGGGAACTCGCCCCAGAACCCGGCCAGGCCGGGCAGACCGAGTGATGCCATGGCACAGAAGCCCATGATCCAGCCGAGCTTGGGCATCTGCTGCAGCATGCCGCTGAGACGGCTGATCTCGAGGGTGTGGTAGCGCTCCTTCACCGAACCGGCGACGAAGAACAACATGCCGGTGATGAGGCCGTGGGCCACCATGCCGAACAACGCGGCGTTGATACCCGTGGAGGTGAGCGTGGAGATACCGAGCATCACGAAGCCCATGTGCGCCACCGAACTGAACGCGATGAGGCGCTTCATGTCGGTTTGGGCGAGACAGCCGAGGGCGCCGTAGATGATGCCGATGACGGCGAGGATGCCGATGAACGGGGCCCACTTCACCGCCGCCTGCGGCAGGATGGGGATGGCGATGCGCACGAAGCCGTAGGTACCGAGCTTCAGCAGGATGGCAGCCAGGATGACCGAACCCTGCGTGGGTGCCTGGGTGTGGGCATCGGGCAACCAGGTGTGGAACGGGAACATCGGCACCTTCACGGCGAACCCGATGAACATGCCGGCGAAGATCCAGATTGCCGTGGTCTTGGGGATCTCGATGCCGTGCTCGATGAGGAACGGGATGGAGAAGCTCGCGGCACCGGTCTTGTAGAACAGCGCTAGGAACGCCACCAGCATGAGTGCCGAACCGAACATCGTGTAGAGGAAGAACTTGAGCGAGGCGTACTGGCGGTTCTCGCCGCCCCACACGCCGATCATGAAGTACATCGGCAGCAGGACCACTTCGAAGAACACGAAGAACAAGATGAGGTCTTGGGCGATGAAGGTGCCGGCCATACCGGTCTGCAGCACCAGCATCAAGATGAGGAACGCCTTCGGGTTACCCGGTAAGGGCACGTGATCCCACGAGTAGATCATCACCAGCACGGTGATGACCATCGACAGGAAGTACAGCGGCAAGCTGATGCCGTCGAGGCCGATCGTGTACCCACTCTTGATGACCGTGATCCACTTCGAGTCGGCGAAGAACTGCAGCTTCTGAGACTGGTCGTAGTCGAACTGGGTGAGCGTGTACACGCCCACACCCAGCGTGGCCACTGCCGTGAGCATCGCCACCTGCTTGTTCAGCAGTTCTTGTGCCTTGGGGATGAAGAGCATCACCAGCACACCGGCCAACGGCAGGAATGTGCCGAGGCTCAGCAGCCAGTTCTGGTCGCGGAGGACGTCCATGGTCGTTGTGCTCCCTAGCTGTTCACGATGACGAGTACGAGCGCGACGACTGCTGCGGCACCGAACAGCAACGCTCCGTACTGGTTGACCTTGCCTGATTGCAGCGGGCGCAATGCGCCACCCGTACCGCGTGCTGCGGCACCGCTGCCATTCACCGCGCCGTCGACAACACGCTGGTCGACGTTGCGATACACCCATTCACCCGTCTTGCGGCCACCGATGCCGACACCGTTGACGATGCCGTCGAGCACATGCTGGTTCACCCAGTACGCAGCCTTCGAGATCGGGTAGGCGACGGCCTTGATGATGGCGCCGTAGAGGGCGTCGAGGTAGTACTTGTTCGCCAGGAACGCATATCCGGCGCGGGCCGGGGCGAAGCGCCGGGTGAGGCCCTTCAGCGGGAACCGCTCGCTGTTGTACAGGCCACGGCAGATGGCGAGGCTGACCACGAAGCCGAGGGCCACGAGCACGATCGACGGCACGGCGTTGATCCACTTGAACACGGCATGCTCGAGTGCGGGCGCCCACTCGCTGCCCCGTGGTTCGACCCACTCGAGGAACTTCTCGATGTGGAACGGTGCAGCGTTGATGTAGCCGCTGACCACCGCCAGTACGGCGAGGATGACGATGGGGCCGGTGATGAGCCACGGCGACTCGTGCGGGCCGGCGTGCGCACCGTGACCGTGATCGTCGTGGGCGTCGGCACCGTGGGCGTCGTGGCCGTGCGCGGCATGCACGTCGACCGCGTGATCGTCGTGCGCCGCATGGGCGTCGGCGTGCTCGTCGTGGTGCTCGCCGGCAGCCGCACCACGGGCCACACCGAAGAACGTGAGGTACGTTGCCCGGGTCATGTAGGCCGTGGTCATGAACGCACCCACGAGGCCGACGATCCAGAAGATCGTGTAGCCCTGGTAGTGGGCGTTGTCGATGATCTCGTCCTTGGAGAAGAAGCCGCTGAAGAACGGCACACCGCACAGTGCCAGGGTGGACAAGATCCAGGCGGTGGCCGTGATGGGCATCTTCTTGGCCAGGCCGCCCATGTCTTTCTTCATGTCGAAGCTGTGGTGCGAACCCGAGTGCGACACCGAACCGGCGCACAAGAACAAGCAGCACTTAAAGAAGGCGTGAGTGAAGATGTGGAACACAGCAGGGGTCCAGGCGCCCACTCCGAGGCCCATCATCATGTAGCCGAGCTGGCTGACGGTGGAGTAGGCGAGCACCTTCTTGATGTCGTTCTGGACGAACGCCAAGCCCGCCGCGATGACGATGGTGATGCCACCGATGATGGCGATGAAGTTGGCGGTGTTGCCGTCTTGGGCGATGGACAACCCGTTGTAGAACACCGGGTAGAGGCGGGCCACCAGGAACACGCCGGCCACCACCATGGTGCTCGAGTGCAGCAGCGAACTGACCGGCGTTGGGCCGGCCATGGCATCGGGCAGCCAGGTGTGCAGCGGGAACTGGCCCGACTTGCCGATGGCCGCGATGAACAGCGCCACAGAGGCCCAGAGCAGCACGGTGTGGCTGGTGCTCGGGTCCATCGCCCACTTGCTGGTGTCGTGGATGCTGAACGTGCCCGAGGCGCCGAACAAGATGGCGACGCCCACGAGCAGGCCCATGTCGCCGGTGCGTACGGTCCAGAACGCCTTCAGCGCCGCCTCGCTGTTGGCTCGCTCTTCCCACCAGTGGCCGATGAGCATGAACGAACAGAGGCCCATGATCTCCCAGCCGAGCACCAACTGCACGGTGTTCTCGGCGAGGACCATCACCAACATTCCAGAGCTGAACAGGGTGAGGCTGGCGAAGAAGTGGGTGTAGCGGCGGTCGCCGCGCACGTACTCGAGCGAGTAGATCTGCACCAGGGTGGAGATGAAGGTGACGAGCAACAGCAGCATCACGGTCAAGCCGTCGATGTGCTGGCCGAAGCCGAACTGCGTGTTGCCGCTGCTCCACCACGTCCACGAGCGGATGACCGGCTGCACGTATGGCTCGGCTTCGCCACCACCGGCCAGCAGGCCGCGGGTGAAGCCGAAGAAGCCCCTGCTCAGCGCACCGGCCTCTTCACCGCCGACCGAGTTGACCCGCTGCACCCACTGCACGGTGGTGCCGACGGCCAGCACGAGCGAGGCCGCCATGCTGGCGATGCCCACCTCGCTGCCCTTCATGGGCAGACGCTTGCCGAAGAAGATGATGACGACGAACGCCACGGCCGGGATGATGGGGATCAGGAACGCGTGATCGAGGAACCACCCGGATGTTGCGGCGACGGCTTCGTTCGCGAGCATGGGTCAGCCCTTCATTTCCGACAGCTCGTCGAGCGCGATGCTCTTGCGGTTGCGGTAGACGAGCAGCACCATCGCCAGGCCCACGCCCACCTCGGCGGCGGCCACGGCGATGATGTACAGCGCGAAGGTGTTGCCGTCGACGTTGCCGTTCATCTGGCTGAAGGCGAGCAGGTTGAGGTTCACCGAGTTGAGGATGAGCTCGACGCTCATCAGCACCATCACCGCGTTCTTGCGGGCGATGACGCCGTAGACACCGATGCAGAACAGCACGGCACCGAGGATGAGGAAGTTGTTGACCATCATCGGCGATCAGTCCTTCCTGGCCAGCACGATGGCGCCGATGACAGCGACGAGCAGCACGAACGAGAGCGCCCAGAAGGGCAGGAGGTAGGGATCGAAGATGCTGTCGCTGACCTGCTGCACCGACACGGGCTGCGCGTCGGCGCCCTGGGGCAACTTGGTGTCGCGGAAGCCGTCGACGAGCACCCACACCATCACGCCGAGCAACAGGAGGGCCACCGGCACGCCGAGCAGAGGGTTCTTGTTGTTCAGGTCGGTTTCGGCACCCAACTTGGCGCGGGTGAGCATGACACCGAAGAGGAACAGCACCATCACGGCGCCCACGTAGACGAGCACCTGGGTGACGGCGACGAACTCGGCAGCGAGCAGCAGGTACTGGGCGGCGGCACCGGCCAGCACCAGCACCAGCGCCAGTGCGGCGTGCACCACGTTGTTGCTGGTGACCACTTTCAGAGCGCCCACCACCATGATCGCGGCGATGATGCCGAACCCGATGTTCTGCGCCACCTGGACGTCGGAAGCCAACACGACTGCGATCACTTCTTCTTCTTCTCCGCGCCGGCCTCGAGTTCGGGGGCTTCGGGCACCGTCTCCATCCACTCGCCGAGCTTGGTCTTGTCGTGCAGCAGGTCGGCGATGTGCGGCTCGCTGTACTCGTACTCGGGGCTCCAGAACAGGGCGTCGAACGGACACACCTCGACGCAGATGCCGCAGTACATGCACAGCGCGTAGTCGATGTCGAAGCGGTCGAGCTTGTTCACCTTGCGCGGTGCACCACCGGCGCGACGGGGCGGAGCGAGCTCTTTGTGCCCTTCGATGTAGATGCACCAGTCGGGACAGCTGCGGGCGCAGAGCATGCACGAGGTGCAGTTGTCTTCGCGCAGCGCGATGACACCGCGGGCCCGCAGCGGCGGGGCCTCTTTCTCGTGCGGGTACTGCACGGTGTTGGCACCACCGCCGAGCTTCTTCGGCTTGATGGTCTGCAGCAGGGTGCTCAGCGTGACGCCGAGTCCCTTGGCAGCACCGGGCATCTTCGGGGCCATGGGCATCAGAAGACCACCTTCAAGATCGCGGTCAGCATGATGTTGACGAGCGAGACCGGGATGAGCACCTTCCAGGCGAAGCGCTGCAGTTGATCCTCACGGAGGCGGGGGAAGCTGAAGCGCACCCACATCACCAGGAACGACAGCGCCAGCATCTTGGTGACCATGATGAGCGGACCCACCACGTTCATCCAGTTGTCGACCGAGTCGATCGTGTCCCAACCGAACCAGCTGAACGGAACACCCCACCCGCCGAGGAACAGCACGCTGGCGATGAGCGTGAAGATGCCCACGTTGGCGAACTCGGCGATGAAGAAGATGAGGAAGCGGAAGCCCGAGTACTCGGTCATGTAACCCGACACGAGTTCGCTTTCGGCGATGGGCATGTCGAACGGCGTCTGGGTGAGTTCGGCCTGCACGGCGATCATGAACACCAGGAAGCCGACGAACTGAGTGAGCACGTACGGGTTGCCGAGGCCGTCCCAGCCGAACATCGACCCGGCGTTCTGGGCCACGACGATCTGCTGCAGGTTCATCGTGCCGGCCTGGATGACCACACCGATGACGGCGAGCACCATCGGCAGTTCGTAGGCGATGAGCTGGCCGGCGGCGCGCAGACCACCGAGGAGCGAGTACTTGTTGGCACTGCTCCAGCCGGCGATGAGGATGCCGAGCACTCTGACCGAGCTGACCGCCAGGGCGTAGAAGATGCCCGCTTCGAAGTCGGTGAAGTACGCGTCGGGGCCGAACGGCACGACGGCCACGAGGATGAACGTCGACACGAGCACGATCAGCGGAGCGAGCTTGAAGATGCGCTTGTCGGCGTGCTCGGGCTGGATGTCTTCTTTCTGCAGCCACTTGCCCACTTCTGCGACCAGCTGCAGCGAACCGTAGGGCCCGGCTTCCATGGGGCCGAGACGACTCTGCATGAAGCTCATCATCTTGAACAGGAACAGGTACACGATCGTGCCGGCCGGCAGGAGCACGGCCACCGCGCCGCCCAGTACGCGCAACAGCGACTGCGCCCAGTAGGGGAGGTCGATCGCGAGCATCACTTGTCGATGTCTCCGAGGATGAAGTACAGCGACGCGAGGATCGTGATGATGTCGGGCACGTACACGCCGCGCAGCACCCAGGGGACGATGGAGATGTTGTTGAAGCTGGCCGTGCGGATGCGCACGCGGAACGGGCCGAGGTCGCCCTTGCTGACGACGTAGTAACCCATCTCGCCGAGCGGGTTCTCGGTGCTGACGTAGGCCTCGCCCTCGGGCACCTTGATGATGCGCGGCACCTTGGCCATCACCGGGCC
>JBAXSU010000055.1:0-18190 GCA_037130535.1 Actinomycetota bacterium | reverse complement strand
TCGAGTTGCACCCCCAGGTAGCGCTGCGGCCCGAACCCTTCGGCGCGCTCGCCTACCACTACGGCAATCGTCGCCTCATCTTCTTGAAGCACCCCGACATGGTGGCGGTGGCCACAGTGCTGGGCGACCACCCCAGCCTGGCCGACGCTCTGCGCGCCTGCGGGGTGGCCGAGTCGCGCTGGCCGAGTTTCACCACTGCCTTCACCAACCTGCAGAACTCGGAGATCGTCCGTGAGCGCTGAATCATGAGCGTCGAATCCCTCGTCAGCCAGTTGAAGACCGGCCTCGACGCGCCGATCTGCCTCACCTGGGAGCTCACCTACGCCTGCAACCTGCAGTGCGTGCACTGCCTGTCGTCGAGCGGTCAGCGCGACCCGCGCGAACTCACCACCGCCGAGGCCAAGCAGGTACTCGACGAACTACACGACCTGCAGGTCTTCTACATCAACATCGGCGGTGGCGAGCCGATGGTACGCCGCGACTTCTTCGAACTGCTCGAGTACTCAATCGGCCGCGGCATCGGCGTGAAGTTCTCCACCAACGGCGCGTTCATCGATGCCGAGAAGGCCCGCCGCCTCACGGCGATGGACTACCTCGACATCCAGATCAGCCTCGACGGCATCGACGCCGCCACGAACGACGCCGTGCGCGGCGCCGGCAGTTACGACATGGCCCGCCGGGCGATGGACAACCTCGCCGCCGCCGGCTTCGTCGAGCGCAACGGTCCGTTCAAGATCTCGGTGGTCGTCACCCGCCACAACGTCGACCAACTCGACGCGTTCAAGGCGCTGGCCGACAGCTACGGCGCGCAACTGCGCGTCACCCGACTGCGGCCCAGCGGCCGCGGCGCCGACACGTGGCACGACCTGCACCCCACCAACGCCCAGCAGCGCCAGATCTACAACTGGCTGCTCGCCCACGGCGACAACGTGCTCACCGGCGACTCGTTCTTCCATCTCAACGCGCTCGGCGAGGCACTGCCCGGACTGAACATGTGCGGCGCTGGCCGCGTGGTGTGCCTCATCGACCCGATCGGCGACGTGTACGCCTGCCCGTTCGTCATCCACGACCAGTTCAAGGCGGGGTCGGTGCGCGACGAGGGCGGGTTCGCCCGGGTGTGGAAGCAGAGCCCGTTGTTCCTCGAACTGCGCGAACCCCAGTCGGCCGGCGCCTGCGCCAGCTGCGGCAGCTACGACGCGTGCCAGGGCGGCTGCATGGCCGCAAAGTTCTTCACCGGCCTGCCACTCGACGGCCCCGACCCCGAGTGCGTGGGCGGCGCCGCCGACGAGATGCTCCGTGCAGTGAACGTCGGTCTCACGCCGAAGCCCGCGATGGACCACTCCAAGCCGGTCACGCTCAGCCGCGGCATCGGTCGCAAGCCGGTGCCCGTCGCCGGGAACTGACCCGGCTCAGACCCGGCACCGAACCGGCTCAGACGCTGCGCAGGATCTCGTCGACCCGAGCCGTGGCCTGCTCGGCGGTGATGAGACCCTTGGCCTCGAGCTCGCGCACCTCGCGCACCCGCTCCTCCACCGAGCGGGCCGGGCCGGTCGGAACCGGTGCCGCTGGCGACGACTGGGCCCCATCCTTCAGGTACACCGCTGCCGTGCCGACCTCGCCACCGAACAGCGCCATCGTCGAGGCGTCCGCGTCCGAGGCGCCGCGCCGCTTGGCCATGTTGCGCGTGGCCGTATAGCGAACGATCGACCCGACGACCATGACGACGATCACCACCACGAACAGCACGATGAACGCAGTGAAGAGCCCATCGGGTGGGCCGAAGTCATCGGTGGATGAGCCGAAACCATCGTTATCGAACGAGGTCGCGGCGATCACGAGCACGGGCGTACAGTACCGCAGCGCATGAACGCTCTGATCTCCGTCCTCGTGCCGCTGGCCTATCTGCTCGGCACCTTCCCCAGTGCCATCCTGGTGGCGCGCAGCAAGGGCATCGACATCACCGCCGTCGGGTCGGGCAACCCCGGCGCATCGAACATTGCCCGCACCCTCGGCGCGAAGTGGGGCATCGCCGTGTTCACGATGGATGCGCTGAAGGGTGCCGTCCCTGCGGCAGTCGGCCTGCTGCTCGACACCCGGCCCGGTGCCTACGTGCTGATCGCCGCAGCGGTGCTCGGGCACATGTACCCGGTCACCCGTGGCTTCCGCGGCGGCAAGGGGGTGGCCACCCTCGGTGGCGCCACCATCGTGCTGCACCCTGTGGTGTTCGCCGCGCTGGTCGCGCTCTGGTACGTGGTGCGCAAGGCCACCAAGAAGGCGTCGCTGGCATCGTTCGCTGTCATCATCGGTCTGCCCGTGGGGGTGGCGGTGAGCGGCCGACCCGGATGGGAGGTGGCTGCCGTGGTGGGCCTGGCCCTGCTGGTGATGGTGCGCCACGTCGACAACATCAAGCGGCTGCTCGCCGGCAACGAGCTCTCGGCGACGAAATCCTGAGCAAGCCGCGGTAGCGTCGCCCACCGCATGACGCGCCTCGTCGAACCCCTCGAACTCGGTGCCCGCACGGCCCCGTCGCGGGTGATGTTCGGCCCGCACGTCACCAATCTGGGCGACGACGAACGCCGCCTCACCGACCGCCATGTCGCCTACTACGCGCAACGCGCCGCCGGCGGCGCCGGGGTGATCGTGGTGGAGGGCGCCAGCGTGCACGCCAGCGACTGGCCCTACGAGCGGGCACCGCTGGCCCACCGCTGCGCAACCGGCTGGGCAGCCATCGCCACCGCCTGCCATGCGCACGGCTCGCTGGTCATCGCCTCGCTCGACCATGCCGGCGGACAGGGCTCCAGCGCCTACAACCAGGCACCGCTGTGGGCACCATCTCGCGTGCCCGAGGTGAACAGCCGCGAGGTTCCGAAGTGGATGGAGGCCGACGACATCGCGGCCGTCGTCGCCGGGTTCAGTGCCGCCACCACCCTCGCGGTCGAGGCGGGCTGCGACGGCGTGGAGATCAACGCCGGCCAGCACAGCCTGGTGCGCCAGTTCCTCTCGGGCCTCACCAACCACCGCGGCGACGAGTGGGGCGCCGATCGGTTGCTGTTCGCCCGGCAGATCATCGGCGTCGTGCGTGCCGCTGCGCGCGGGGCCATCGTCGGCCTGCGCCTGTCGTGCGATGAGCTTGCGCCCTGGGCGGGCATCACCCCCGAGATGGCGCCGGGCATCGCCGCCGACCTCGCCGCTACAGGCCTCGACTACATCGTGGTCACCCGTGGCGCCATCTTCTCCGCCGAGAAGACCCGGCCCGACTTCCACGAGCCCACCGGGTTCAACATCGACGTGTGCCGCGCCGTGAAGGCTGCCGTGAGCGACACGCCCGTATTCCTGCAGGGGTCGGTGGTCGACTGGGGCCAGGCCGAGTGGGCCG
This sequence comes from Actinomycetota bacterium, assembly GCA_037130535.1. Taxonomy (GTDB): domain Bacteria; phylum Actinomycetota; class Acidimicrobiia; order Acidimicrobiales; family Ilumatobacteraceae; genus VFMC01. The sequence continues at coordinate 14,814 of JBAXSU010000055.1, read as the reverse complement.
TGGGCGACGGTGTGTGCGACGGGGTGGAGATGACCCGCGCCCAGATCGCTGCACCCCATCTGGTGGCGCACGTGCGGGCCGATGCCGCCCACCTCATCCGCCCGTGCATCCGATGCAACCAGCAGTGCCAGGTGCGCGACGCCCGCAACCCCATCGTGTCGTGCACCGTCGAACCGTCGGCAGGCCACGAGACGACCGACCCCGACTGGTACGCGCCCGCCAGTCATCCCCGCGACGTCACTGTGGTGGGTGGCGGTGTGGCCGGCCTCGAAGCAGCCCGAACGGCCGCCATCCGCGGCCACCGGGTGCACGTGCGCGAGCGCAGCGACACCTTCGGCGGTGTGGCCGCAGTGGCGGGCCCGGGCCGTGCCTTTGCTGCCTGGCTGGTGGCCGAGTGCACCCGTCTCGGAGTGCAGTTGCGCTCGGGTGTCGACGGCGCCGACGCCCCCGGGGTCGTGATCGAGGCGACCGGGTCGGTGCCCGGCGAGCAGCCGTTCGACATCGAACCCGGGGCCGTGGTGGTCGACGTGCTCGATGTACGCACTGGCACTGCGTTGCTGCCTACCGACGGGACGATCGCCCTGTTCGACCCGATCGGTGGCCCCATCGCCGTCGCCCTCGCCGAAGAGCTCGGCGAGCGCGCTGTCCTCATCACCCACGACAACATCGCCGGCAACGAGCTCAGCCGCACCGGCGACCTCGCCCCCGCCAACGTGCGCCTCGCCCAGCGCGGGGTACAGGTGGTGAAGCGGGCACTGCTGCGCCGGGTGGGCTCCACCGGCGTCACGGTGCAAGACCGCTTCAGCGGCGACGTGCGCACGATCGAGTGCGTCGCTCTGGTCGACTGCGGGTTCCGCCTGCCTACCCTGCCGTTGGTTGCCGACGCACACCGGGTGGGCGACTGCGTGGCGCCGCGCACCATCGCCGAGGCTGTGCTCGAAGCCCGGCGGGCCGCCGCGTCGATCTAGTCTCGGCTGCGTGAACGTCGTACAACTGGAACGCGACCGGCAGGCCTTCGCCGATCGCAACCCCGCCAGCCACACCGCCTACGACCGGGCCCGGCAGGTACTGCCCGGCGGCCACACCCGTACGGTGCTCACCCACCCACCGTTCCCGCTCACGTTCGTGTCGGGCGAGGGCGCCACCCTCACCGACGTCGACGGCCACACCTACATCGACCTCCTGGGCGACTACACCGCGGGCCTGCTCGGCCACAGCGAGCGCCGGGTCATCGACCACGTGAAGGCCGCGCTCGACACCAACGTCAGCGTCGGTGGCATCCACCCCGCCGAGGCCGAACTGGCCCGGCGGATGTGCGACCGCTTCTGCCTCGACCGGGTGCGGTTCACCAACTCGGGCACCGAGGCCAACCTGATGGCCATCACCACTGCGATGCAGTTCACCGGCCGATCGAAGCTGATGGTCATGCTGGGCGGCTACCACGGCGGCGTGCTCTACTTCGCCAGCGGCCCCGCCCCGTGGAACGCGCCGTACGACTTCGTCATCGCGCCGTACAACGACCTGCCCGGCACACTGGCCCTCATCGAACAGCACGGCGAGCAGCTCGCCGCCGTCGTGATGGAGCCGATGCTCGGTTCAGGCGGCTGCATCCCCACCACTCCCGAGTTCATCCAGGGCGTGTTCGCCGCGGCCCGCGCCGTTGGCGCAGTGTGCATCGCCGACGAGGTGATGACATCACGTCACGGCCGCTGCGGCATGGTCGACATGCTCGGTGCCCAGGCCGACATCACCACCTACGGCAAGTACATCGGCGGCGGCTTCTCGTTCGGCGCGTTCGGCGGCCGCGCCGACCTGCTCGACCAGTACGACACCAGCCCGGAGGCCGGGCGAACCACGGTGATCAGTCACGCCGGTACGTTCAACAACAACATCGCCACGATGAACGCCGGCGTCGCCGTACTGGGCGACGTGTACACCAACGATGTCGCCGAGGCCCACTTCGCCCGCGGCGACGAGTTCCGCCAGAACGTGGCCGCCGTGCTGGCCCGTCACCAGCTGCCGGTCAGCGTCAGCGGGTTCGGTTCGATGATGAGCCTCCACGCGCTGGCCGAAGCACCCACCCACGTGCACCAGATGGCAGAGCGCGACGCCGCGCTGCAGGAACGCCTGTTCCTGGGCCTGCTCGAGCGCGGTGTGTACACCGCCTACCGCGGGATGATGAACGTCGGCCTGGCTCACACCGACGACCAGTTGGCCCACGCGCTCGACGCGCTCGACGACACGGTGCGTTCGCTCAACGAGTAGAACTCCCTCATGGGAACCGATCTGTTCGACATGACGGGCAAGGTGGCGCTGGTCACCGGTGGCAGCCGTGGCCTCGGCCGTGAGATGGTGCTGGCATTCGCCCAGCGCGGCGCCGACGTGGTCATCGCCAGCCGCAAGGTCGAGAACTGCGAAGCCGTGGCTGCCGAGGTGCGCGCCCTCGGCCGGCGGGCACTGTCGGTGGCCTACCACGCCGCGTCGTGGGAGGGTGCCGACGACCTGGCCGCTGCCGCCTACGCCGAGTTCGGGCGCATCGACGTACTGGTGAACAACGCCGGTATGTCGCCGCTGTACCCGTCGGTCGATGCGGTCACCGAAGACCTGTACGACAAGGTGATGGGAGTCAACCTGAAGGGCCCGTTCCGGCTGTCGGCCGTGGTGGGCACGCGCATGGTCGCCGACGGGGGCGGCTCGATCATCTTCGTGTCGTCCATCGCGTCGCAGCGGCCCACTGCCACCGAACTGGTCTACGGCCCGGCGAAGGCCGGCCTCAACGCACTCACCTACGGCCTCGCCCGCACCCTCGGCCCCACCGTGCGGGTGAACTGCATCGTGCCCGGCCCGTTCCTCACCGACATCTCCAAGGCGTGGGACATGGCCGCGTTCGAGCGCAGCGCCAAGCAGGGGTTCGCCCTGCAGCGCGGTGGCGAACCGCACGAGATCGTCGGCGCAGCTCTCTACTTCGCCACCGCCGCGGGCAGCTACACCACCGGCACCACGCTCAATGTCGACGGCGGGCCGCGTTGAGGCCCCACGTCGACACGGGCACGCTCGCTGCCGTGCTGTGGGACATGGACGGCACGCTGGTCGACACCGAGCCGTACTGGATCGAGCGCGAGTTCGAGATCGTCGCCGAGCACGGCAACGGTGTGTGGAGCGAGGCCCACGGTCACGCCCTCGTCGGCCAAGACCTGCGCGACTCGGCCCGCTACATCGCCCACCACGGCGAGGTCGACCTACCGATCGACGACATCGTCAACCTGCTGCTCGACGGCGTGGTGACACGGGTGCAGCAGCAGGTGCCGTGGCGGCCGGGCGCGCGCGAACTGCTGGCCGACCTCGGTGCCGCCGGCATCCCGTGCGCGCTGGTGACGATGTCGTGGCGGCGCTTCACCGACGCCCTGCTGCCCGCACTACCTGCCGGGTCGTTCACCGCGGTGGTGGCGGGCGACGACGTCACCCACGGCAAACCGCACCCCGAGGCCTACCTCACCGGCGCAGCCCTGCTCGGCGTGGCGCCGCACCAGTGCATCGCCATCGAGGACTCGCCCACCGGCGCCCGGTCGGCCCACGCGGCCGGTTGCGTCACGCTCACCGTGCCGCTGATCGTGCCCATCCCCGAGGGCGTCGGCCACCACCGGCTCACCACACTCGATGGCGTGAGGGCCGAGCATCTCCGCGAGATCCACCGCACCCACGCCCACCTGGTGGCACCGTGAGCGAACCCCACGGCGTCGATGCAGCCGCGCGCGCCGCGCTCGACGCGCAACGCGCCGACATCGCTGCCCGCCACCTGCGGCCTCGCGCCGAGCGGCCCGCCAGCACCGCCCGCGGCGTGCACCACGTGGCGCTCATCTGCAGCGACGTCGAGCGCACCGTGCGCTTCTACGACGGGCTGCTCGGGTTCCCACTCATCGAGATGTTCGAGAACCGCGACTACGCCGGCTCGACACACTTCTTCTTCGACATCGGCCACGGCAACACCCTCGCCTACTTCGACCTGCCGGGCCTGCCGCTGGGCGAGTACGCCGAGGTGCTCGGCGGCCACCACCACCTCGCCATCTCCATCGAGCGCGCCCAGTGGCAGCGCATCAAGGACCGCTTCGACGCCGAGGGCATCGAGTACGCCCACGTCGACGGCTCGTCGCTGTACTTCCGCGGCCCCGACGGCGAGCGGCTCGAGCTGATCAGCGACCCGCTGCTCGAGATGTACGGCAAGCCAGTCGGCTGAGTTGCACAGCTCTGGGCCCACCCGCACTGGTTGCACGACACAAGAAACGAACTTCACACTTTTTCGCCGTAGACGTGGCCGACGTCACAGGTACCGCCATAACATCCCCTCATGGAAATGCACTTCGCCTCTGTGTGGGAATCCATCGCCGATGTCATCGGCGACGAGACCGCTGTCGTCCACGGCGACACTCGTCGCAGCTGGTCCGAGTACGACGAGCGAGCGGCCCGCATGGCCGCCGCCTACGTCGCCGCCGGCCTCGGGTCCGATTCGAAGATCGGGCTCTACATGTACAACGGCAACGAGTACCTCGAGGCCCAGTACGGCGGCTTCAAGATGCGCGGCGTGCCGGTGAACGTGAACTATCGGTACCTCGACGAAGAGCTCTGGTACCTGCTCGACAACTCCGACGCCGAGGCGCTGGTGTTCCACTCGTCGCTCGGCGACCGGGTGGCGCGCGTGGTCGATCGCCTGCCGAAGCTGAAGCTGCTCGTCGAGGTCGACGACGGTGGGCCCGGCCAGGTGCCCGGCGCCCTCGCCTACGAAGCGGTGCTGGCCGGCCACGACCCGATGCCGCGCATCAGCCGCGCCGAAGACGACATCTACATGCTCTACACCGGGGGCACCACCGGTATGCCCAAGGGTGTCATGTACGCCATGGGCGGCATGACCGGCGGGTTCGTCACCTCCGGCTTCCCGCTGCTCGGCCTTGCTGCGCCCTCCGACGCCAGCGAGATCGCCGCCCTCGTGAAGGGTGCCGCCGAGGCCGGCAACCGGCTCATCTCCATCCCTGCTGCGCCGCTCATGCACGGCACCGGCGTGTGGCTCGGGGCGTTCATCCCCCACCTCGCCGGCGGTGTGGTCACCACCCTGCAGAACCGCTCGCTCGATGCCGACGAACTGCTCCGCCTGGTCGAGGCCGAGGCTGTCACCAACCTCACCATCGTCGGCGACGCGTTCGCCAAGCCCATCATCCGCGCCCTCGACGCGGCAGTCGCTGCGGGCCGCCCGTACGACACCTCGTCGCTGAAGATGGTCATCTCGTCGGGTGTCATGTGGACCGCCGAGGTGAAAGAGCAACTGCTCGACCGTGTCGAACAGCTCGTCCTGCTCGACGCCATTGGCTCCACCGAAGGCTCGATGGGCATGTCGATCACGATGAAGGGCCTCCCGCCCTCCACCGCCAAGTTCAGCCAGATGCCCACCACCAAGGTGTTCACCGACGACGACCGCGAGGTGCAGCCCGGGTCGGGCGAGATCGGCATGGTGGCTGCCGGCGGCAACGTGCCGTTCGGTTACTTCAAGGATCCCGAGAAGTCGGCCCGCACGTTCCGCGTCATCAACGGCCAGCGCTACTCGTTCCCCGGCGATCTGGCCATGGTGGCCGACGACGGCTCGCTCATCCTGCTCGGTCGTGGCAGCCAGGTCATCAACAGCGGCGGCGAGAAGATCTTCCCCGAAGAGGTCGAAGAAGCCGTCAAGCGTGTGGCCGGTGTGCACGACTGCCTGGTCGTGGGTATCGACGACGAGAAGTTCGGTCAGGCGGTCACCGCTGTGGTGTCGTTGAACGAGGGCGCTGCCGCCACCGAGGGCGAGATCATCGCCGGGGTGAAGGGTCAGCTCGCCGGATTCAAGGCCCCCAAGCGTGTCGTGTTCGTCAGCCAGGTTCCGCGGGCCCCCAACGGCAAGGCCGACTACAAGGCCGCCAAGCAGCACGCCCTCGACGCCACCGCCTGACCCACCCGAGTCGCAACCGCGCACCCGAGTCACTCGCGCCCACGGGGCGAGTAAGCGGGCTCTCCGTGCTCACCGCGAGCACGAGGAGCCCACATACTCGGTCACGCGGCCGAACGGGCGGCAATGAGGTCCAGCACCGATCGGCGCAGCTCGACCGGATACCGACGCTGCCGATCGGTGACGTACCGCACGATCCAGCCCTCCGCCTGCAACGACGACTCACGGGCGGCGTCCGACTCCTCGACATCGAGTCCGAAGTGGAACCGCCGGCTGTGGGCCTCGATCGCGATCCTCAGGTGAGGAATCGCGAAGTCGACCCGCGCGACGAACGAGCCGTCACGACGCCGCACGACGAACTGGCGCACCAGTCCGTCGATCGACCCGAGGGCCCGCTCGACGCCCACCTCGAGCGCTGATTCGGTGGGACGGCGGACGCGGGATGCCTCGTCCACCAGCGCCAGCACTCGGCGTGGCCCGGGTCGACGGTTGGTGTCGAGGCGCCGGGCGGTCTCGGCCAGCCAGCGCAGGTTGACACCCCCGCGCCACGCCCAGTCGAATGCCTGGCGCAGCATCGTCTCGGAATCGACCGAACCGAGGTCGCACAGGGTGCGGGCGATGGTGGTGCAACGGATGCCGTCGACCTCGGTGACATCGCACCGGTCGAGCGGGCCTCGATGCACGACGAGGTCAGGCAGGTGGATCCGGCGATGCCCCGCGAGCACGATGCTGAGGCGGCCAGGGGCGTAGCCGTCGACCCCGTGCAATGCTGCCGCGGCATGGTGCCCGGCGACACCAGCCCCATTCGATGCCAGCGTGGCAACGAGGAGTCGCTGCTTCCAGGTGGGCGGAGAGCCGCCGATGGTGAGTACTCCCGGGGTGGGCTCGAGGAGATGCCCCTCGCGGATCAGGCGCCGAACGACGATGGGAGTGAGACCGAACTCGGCTGCCTGGCGTCGTGTGAGAGCACCGTGGCGAGAGGCAGCGAACTCGCCAGCGGCCCCGAACGGGCGGCGGGCGGACATGCCTCCCGAGGGTACCGGGCACCCTGCCCCGCACCGACCCGAGACGGGTAAGCGGGCGTCACGTGATCGCTACGAGCGCCAGAAGCCCGCATACTCGGCGGGTGGGCGGCTGCGCCTCGGGTGGGCGGCGATGACTCGGGTGGAGGTCAGGCGGCGGGGAGCAACTTGGCGCGCAGGAAGTCGAGCACCTGCTCGACGCTCGGCTCGTGGCGCTGCTCGGTGAGGACGCTGTGGTCCTTCTTCGACGTGCTCGGCAGTTCGACCGCGATGAACGCATCGCCCAGCAGCGCGCGCAGCGAGGCGAAGCGGTCGCCCACCAGCGCGTCCTGGTCGTACCGCAGACCCAGCACCTGGCAACCCTCCGCAGCCCGCCGGGCGATGACCAACGCGTCGTCGGGCGACAGGTTGAGGTCGGCCTTGCGGGCCGCCTTGCCGACCGCGAACGGCATCGACGGCTGGCTGAGCACCGGCGCCACCATGATGTCGTCGACCATCATGCCCAACGCAAAGCCACCGCTGAAGCACATGCCGATGGCTCCGACGCCCGGGCCGCCCACTTCAGTGTGCAGCGACCGGGCCAACGCGCGCAGGAAGCCGATGACCGGCGACGTCTGGTTGAGCGCCCACGTGGAGAACTCCTTGGCGACGCACACCTTGCTCATCGAACTGGCCAGGTAGGCACCGCTCGGTGCCTTACCCGGCGTGCCCACCAGCGACGGCATGATGACCGTGAAACCCGACGCCACCACGTCGTTGGCGAACCGGGCGACCGCCGGGGTGATACCGGGGATCTCGTGCACGATGACCACGCCCGGGCCCTCACCCCGGCGGTACGTGTCGCGGGTGAGGCCGGCCGCCGTGAACGAACCCTTCGTCCATCCCGCAAGCACATCGCTCTCGACACCAGCCATCACAGTCTCCTCGTCATCACAGTCGTCGCACTGCTGCGAGAGCCCGCTCGGCGAGCCCCTCGGTTCCGGTCTTGAACGACTCGAGATCGATGCCGTCCTGATCGCCCATCGCGCCGTGCAGATAGCGCGCGTACACACCCTCGCTGATGACGGCGAGCCGCCAGCAACTGAACGCGACGTAGTAGTCGATACCCGACAGATCGCGCCCGGTACGCAGTGCGTACCGCTCGAGCAGTTCGTCGTAACGCGGGAATCCGCCGGCCGGGGTGGGATCGTTGGCGCGAGCCGTGGCGGCCTGCCCGTCGAACCAGTACACCCCGAGGTAGCCCACATCGGCGAGCGGATCGCCGAGCGTGCACAGTTCCCAGTCGAGCACAGCGGCGATGCGGCCGTTCGCCACATCGGTGAGGCAGTTGCCGAAGCGGAAGTCGCCATGAGCGATCGACACACCCTGCTGCACCGGCAGTCGCTCGCGCAGACGCACAGCCACTTCGTCGATGGCCGCCAACTCGCGGGTCTTCGACTGCTCCCACTGGGTGCTCCATCGCTTCACCTGGCGCTCGACGTAGCCCTCGCGCTTGGCGAGGTCGCCGAGGCCCACGGCGTCGACATCGACCGCGTGCAGGTCGGCCAACACATCGATGAGGTGCTCGGACGCGCCACGGCGCAGGGCGGGCGCGAGCAGGTCGGCCTTCTCGACGCTGTCGAGCACCACGCCGTCGACGTAGCTCATCACGTAGAACGGGGCACCGTTCACTTCGGTGTCGGTGCACACCCCGAGCGCCCGGGGCACGGGCACGGCCGTCTGGCCGACTGCGGCGATGATGCGGTGCTCGCGGGCCATGTCGTGCGCCGTGGCGAGCACATGGCCGAGCGGCGGACGGCGCAGAACGAACCGCGCACCATCACCACCGGCGACCATGAAGGTGAGGTTCGAACGCCCACCGGTGATGAGCCGGAACTCGAATGGAGCAACCGCGCCCTCGACGTGCTCGACCAGCCAACGACTGACCGGCTCGACGGCGATTCCGGCGATCTCGTGCGACGACATGGTGGTCAACCGTACCCGGCTCAACCAGGTCGGGAGACTCCGACCACCTTGTTCCAACGCACGGGCGACACCTTCACCACATCGCCCGGCTGCGTGGCGTGGATCATCTGACCACCGCCGATGTAGATGCCGACGTGTCCGATGGGCGAGTGGTAGAAAACCAAGTCACCCGGTTGGGCCTCATCCTGCGACACATGCGGGGTGGACGCGTACTGCCGGGCCGACTGGTGCGGCAGGTACACGCCAGCCCGTCCCCATGCCCACTTGGTGAGACCGGAGCAGTCGAACGCTTCGCCGGGACTCTCGGCTGCGAACCTGTACGAGACACCCAACTGCGACTGAGCGGCACCCACGGCGATGCCGGCGGTGGAGGCCGGTGGCGGCGCGCTCGGCGGCGCCGGCGTCGGATCAGGCGTCGGAGCGGGGGTCGAACCGCCGCCGGTATCACCGCCGTTGCCGTTCCCGTCGTTGCCGTTCCCGTCGTTGCCGTCGCCGGCAGGCGGCGTGGCACCGCCACCGCGCGCCGGAGGCGTGGCAGGTCGACTGTTCTCGGCGGCCCGCTGAGCTGCCGCAACCGCAGCAGCGAGGCGACGCTCCTGCTCCTGACGGATGAGGTCGCCCAGCTCGGCCTGCGCCGCGGCGTAGTCCTGCTGGTACTGGACGGTGAGCTGGTCGCCCTCGGCCTGGCGCGCCTCGATGTCGGCCACCAGGGTGGTCTGCTCAGCCTGCTTGGCCTGCAGCGCAGCCTGCTCGGTGGCGAGGTCGGCGATCAGCGCCTGCATCTCGTCGGAGGTGCCGGCGCCCTGGTCGAGCGCCACCCGGGCCAGTTCGGTACGAGCGAGGTCGTCGGTGAAGTCGTCGATCGACGAAAACAGCGGGCTGACCAAGGCAGCGCCACCGCTGACGAACGAGTCGAGCGCAACGGAGGTGAGCTGCCCCTGCACGGTGGCCAGTTCGGCATTCTTGGCATCGACCGACGCCTGGGCCTCGGTGATTTCGACGGCCAGCTCGTCGAGCCGGTCGAGGGCAGCGGCGTGGTCTTCGGCCAGCTGCCCGATGCGGTTCTCGAGCGCGTCGAGTTGATCGGCGATCTGCTCGACCCGGCGCTGCTGGTCGCTCACATCGTCGGCAGCGGCGGAGCCGACGCCGAGGCTGGCGGCCAACAGCACCACCGGCAACACGACGCGAACAAGGTGAGAACTCCGCACGACGGGAACCTTACCAATATGACGAACGTGTTGCGAAGCGGCCCCGCCTACTCCCGTTCGCCTCTTCCCACTCGCCTATTCCCACTCGCCTACTCCCACTCGATCGTGCCGGGTGGCTTCGACGTGATGTCGTACACCACCCGGTTCACCCCGGCCACCTCGTTGATGATGCGGTTCGACATCGTCTCGAGCAGGTCGTAGGGCAGGCGCGCCCAGTCGGCGGTCATCGCGTCGTCGCTGGTGACGGCACGGATGATGATCGGGTGCGCATACGTGCGCTCGTCGCCCATCACGCCTACCGAGCGGATGTCGGCCAGCACGGCGAAGGCCTGCCACAGCTGACGCTCGAGGCCGGCCTTGGCGATCTCGTCGCGCACGATGGCGTCGGCGTGCTGCAAGATGGCCACCCGCTCGGGCGTGACCTCGCCGATGATGCGCACCCCGAGGCCCGGCCCGGGGAAGGGCTGGCGCAGGATGATCTCGTCGGGCAGGCCGAGTTCGCGCCCCACCCGGCGCACCTCGTCTTTGAACAGTGCCCGCAACGGCTCGACCAGTTTCAGCGTCATGTCGTCGGGCAGGCCGCCCACGTTGTGGTGGCTCTTGATGACCGATGCGGTGCCGTCGCTGCCGCCGCTCTCGATGACGTCGGGATACAGCGTGCCCTGCACCAGGTACTCGGCATCGCTGAGTCCGCCCGTGTGCTCTTCGAAGATGCGGATGAACAACTCGCCGATGATCTTGCGCTTGGTCTCGGGGTCGGTGACCCCGGCGAGACGCTCGAAATAGCGCGGCCCGGCCGACACGTGGATGAGTTCGAGGCCCATGTTGCGCCGGAAGGTCTCGACGATCTGATCGCTCTCGTTCAACCGCATCAGGCCGGTGTCGACGTAGATGCACACCAGTTGGTGCCCGATGGCGCGGTGCACCAGTGCCGCGGCGACGGCCGAGTCGACGCCGCCGCTGAGCGCGCAGATGACCCTGCCGCTGCCCACCTGGGCGCGTACGGCGGCCACCTGCTCGTCGATGATCGACCCCATCGTCCACGTCGGCTCGCATCCGGCCAACTGGTGCAGGAACCGGCGCAACACCTCCATCCCGTGCGGGCTGTGCACCACCTCGGGATGGAACTGCACGCCCCAGATACGCCGCCCAGCGTGCTCGAGCGCGGCGACGGGAGCATCAGGCGTCGAGGCCACCGCACGAAACCCGTCAGGAGGGCGCACCACAGCGTCGAAGTGGCTCATCCACACGTCGTGCACGGGCGGCAGACCGCCGAGCAACTGCGACTCGGCGTCGGTGACCGTGAGCTCGGCCCGTCCGTACTCGCCACGCATACCTCGGCCCACCTCGCCACCGAGCTGCTGGGCGATGAGCTGCACGCCGTAACAGATGCCGAGGATGGGCACACCGAGGTCGTAGATGGCCGGGTCGAGGCTGGGGGCGCCCTCGACGTGCACGCTCTTCGGTCCGCCCGACAAGATGATGGCCGACGGCTGCCGGGCCGCCACCTCGGCAGCGGTGATGCGATGCGGCACGATCTCGGAGTACACGTTCAGCTCGCGCACCCGGCGGGCGATGAGCTGGGCGTACTGGGCCCCGAAATCGACCACCAGGACGGCGTGGGCGGAGTGGGCGACCGGCTCGGATGACATGGATCGATGGTACGCGGCCAGACAGGTGGAACCGGCAACCGACGCTGGCACGCTACGGAGGTGTGGTTCCGCTCGATCGTCCTTGCTGCTGCCCTGCTCGTCCCCGCCTCCCAGGCCGCTGCAGCGGGTCATCCCTCGACCGAGGCACCGACCGAGGCGCCGAACGCGGCGGCCTCGCCGGTCACCACCACGGTGCCCGAACCCGCGCCTGAGGCGACCGACAACCCGTTCATCCCCGACGACGCCAACCTCGGCGACTGCGTGAGTTCGCTCCCCCGTCCCGGCTGCGGCAGCGAAGCCCACGGCGGTGTGGGTCAGTGGTTGGTGTTCGGCGCGCTGGTCGCCGGCCTCGGCTTCATCGGCTGGCGTGTCAGTCGGGGTATCCGCAAGGGCCGGCCCTCCCCACAGGGGTAGACCCCGTTCAGACTCGTGCGGCCAGCAGGTCGCTACAGAAGCTGGCCGTACCGCTCACCAACGCGTGCGGGGCCTCCCATGGCACGAAGTGGCCGCAGTCGCGCAGTAGGAACGGCCCGACATGGTGGGCGAACACAGCGGCCGCCATGCGGTCGAATGCCGGGTAGATGACGTGGTCGCTCGTGCCGTGCAGCACCAGCGTGGGGGTGCGATCATTGCGTGCCAGCAGCCCCGGTTCGCTGCGCGCCGACTCGTTGAACGTGCTCTCGTAGCCACCGAAGCTGGCGCGGAGATGGGCAGCGTCGGCAAACGGCTCGGTGTGGAAGTCCACCTCACCTGCCCCCATGAACGCCCCGGGATGCGCCCAGAACCGGCTGGTGTAGAACGTGGCGATGTAGCGACGGCGCTGTTCGGGCGTGGCCAGTTCGGCGGCCAGGCCGTCGGGGTCGAGACCCTGCCGCAAGAAGTAGTCGCTCGCCTCACGCGCGGGGCGCGTGCCGTCGATCGCCGACATCTCGTCTTTCAGGTAGGGCAGCGGCGAGTTGAACAGCACCATCCGGTCGACCCAGTCGGGGTGCCGTAGTGCCAGGTCCTGCACCACCGGGCCACCCAGGTCGCCGCCCAACAGCACCGCCCGGTCGTGACCGAGCACATCGTACACCAGTGCGTACAGGTCGCGGGCGTGGCTCGGCACATCGTGGAACCCGTCGGGCCCGAGGTCGCTGTCGCCGAACCCGCGCAGATCGGGCACGATCACCTCGAAGCCGGCGGCCACCAACGGTTCGATCACCTTCCAGAAGATGCGCTTGGTCTCGGGCCAGCCGTGCACACACAGCAGCGGCACACCGCCCACGCCCTCGCGCACGTACGCCTGCGCGAAGCCCCGGGGCGAGGCGTGATGGATGGCGAATCGGGCTGGGTCGAGGTGTGCGGCGAGCGAGGTGGACACGCGCCCACGGTACGCCGCGGGATGAACGCATACGCGACGCAGGTGCCCCAGATGCGAACATGGCGCATGGCAAACCTGTGGGACGAGCGATACACCGAGCACGCCGCGGCGTTCGGCGACGAACCCAACGACTTCCTCGTGAAGTACGCACCCCGCATCCCGCTCGGGGTCGGCCCGGTGCTGTGCCTCGGCGACGGCCAGGGTCGCAACGGGGTATACCTGGCGTCGCTCGGCCACGAGGTCGTGTCGATCGACCTGTCAGCAGTGGGACTGGCCGGAGCCGAGCGTCTGGCCGCGGAACGGGGCGTGTCGATCAGCACCGTCGTCGCCGACCTTGCCGACTACCAGCCGCCACCCGGATGCGCCGCGGTGGTGTCGATCTTCTGCCACATGCCCAGCCGGGTGCGGGCCCTCGCCTACCCGCGGCTGGTGGCAGGCCTGCGCCCTGGTGGCTTCTGGCTCCACGAGTCGTACTCGGTGGCCCAGGTGGGGCGCGGCACCGGCGGGCCGAGCGACCCCGACATGCTGCCCTCGGGCACCCGCCTGCAGCAGGAACTGGCGGGCCTCACCCACCTGTTCGTCCGCGAGATCGAGCGACCGGTGGTGGAGGGCCCCCTGCACACCGGCGACGCAGTGGTCGTGCAGTACCTCGGGGCCGTCGGCGACCCTCGCGCCATCAGCGAGGGCTAGCGTCGATGGCGATGACCCCCGACGAGTTCCGCACCCACGGCCACGCCCTGATCGACTGGATCACCGACTACCTCGAGCATGTCGAGCAGTACCCGGTGTCGTCACCGGTACTGCCGGGCGATGTCCGCCGGCTCTTGCCCGAACACCCGCCCACGGCGCCCGAGCCCTTCGAGGCCGTCGTCGCCGACCTCGACCGGGTGATCGTGCCCGGCCTCACCCACTGGCAACACCCCAGCTTCTTCGCCTACTTCCCGGGCAACTCGTCGTATGCATCCATTCTGGGTGAACTGGTGTCGGCGGGCCTCGGCGTGCAGGGGATGAGCTGGGTCACCAGTCCGGCATGCACCGAGGTCGAGACGCTGATGCTCGACTGGATGGTCGAGCTGCTCGGCCTGCCCGGCCGGTTCCACTCGCAGAGCGACACGGGCGGCGGGGTCATCCACGGCTCGGCCAGTGAGGCCACGCTCGCCTCCATCCTGGCCGCGCGTTGGCGGGCCACCGGTGGGTCCGTCAACCACGACGGCGACACCACCCACTTGGTGGCCTATGCCACCGCGCAGGCGCACTCGAGCATCGAAAAGGGGCTGCGCATCGCGGGCATCGGTACCGACCGGCTACGAGTGGTTCCCCACGACGCGTCGTTCGCGATGGACGTCGACGCGCTCGCTGCGCTGGTCGCTGCCGACCGGGCCGCCGGATTGCGGCCCTTTTGGGTGTGCAGCACACACGGCACCACCAGTTCCATGGCCTTCGACCCCACCGCCGCCATCGCCACCGTGGCCCACACCAACGACATGTGGCTCCACGTCGACGCGGCGATGAGCGGTATCGCCGCGCTGGCCCCCGAGCACCGTTGGGTGAACGACGGACTCGACCTGGCCGACAGCTACTGCACCAACCCGCACAAGTGGATGGGTGTGAACTTCGACTGCGACCTGTTCTGGAC
>JBAXSU010000054.1:0-18448 GCA_037130535.1 Actinomycetota bacterium | reverse complement strand
GCCCGGTCGGCGGTGCGGTGGGTCAGCGTGCGATGACTCGGCGCGCAACGAGGCGCCAGCCGAGCAGCAGCAGGCCGGTGGCCACCGAGGCGACGACGATGAACGACGTGGCGGTGCCGCGGTCGAACGCGAACCGGCGCAGCACCATGCCGACGGCCACGGTCACCGGCCACACGACGAGTCCGGTGCGCCACGCGATCGGCGCGCGCCAGGCCTGCGCGGCTACCCAGCCGACGGCGAGGGCGATGAGGAACGGGGCTGCTACTGACACCACTCCGGCGACGACGTTGCCGCCCTCGTCGTGGCTGCGGCGGCCAAGGGTGACGAACAGCAGCACCGCCACCACGTCGCAGGCAGCGGCTACGGCCACCAGTCGTCGGGTCGGCGCGGTCATGGTGTTCAGTGCTGGATGAATCCGCCGAGCTTGCCCCGGTAGAACAACAGCGGGGCGGGCTCGTGCTCGGCGGGGGTGTGGGCCAGATCGCGCACCAGACCCATCACGAAGTGGTGGTCGCCGGCGTCGACCACCTGGTGGATGTCGCAGTCGATCCAGGCGATCGCTCCGTCGATGGCGGGCGAGCCGGTGGTCGGCGCGGGCTTCCAGCCGACGCCTTCGAATGGGTCGGTGATGCTGCTCTTGGAGAAGTTCCAGCACAGAGCCGCTTGGTCGGCGGCGAGCACGTTCACACAGAACGCACCCGAGCGGCGGATGCGGTTCCAGCGGTCGGAGTCGATCATCGGCAGGAAACCAACGAGCGGCGGGTCGAGCGACACCGAAGTGAACGAGCCGATGGTGAACCCCACGGGCTCGTCGCCGTCGATACCGGTGACCACCGTGACGCCTGTGGGGAAGTGGCCGAGCACCTGACGGTAGAGCTGCGCGTCGATCGACATGGTTCCGACTGTAGACGGTCACCTCGTTGTGCGATCCTGTCGGCGTGATCGACAAAGCCACACTGCGCAAGCGGATGCGTCAGGCACTCGAGTTGATCGACGACCGCGAACTGCGCAGCGTCGAGTTGTGGTCGCGGGTTGCTGAACTCCCCGCGTACGCAGAGGCACGCACTGTCATGGCGTTCGCCTCGATGGCGAATGAACCCGACACCGAGGGCCTCTTCGCCCGTCTAGCACGCGACGGCAAGGTGCTGGTGCTGCCGCGGATGGAAGGCGATGTCATCGTGCCGGTGGTGATGACCGGTGCATCCACCGTGGGGCGTTGGGGGATCCGCGAGCCGGTGGGCCCGGCCATCGAGCCGGCGACGATCGACCTCGTGGTGGTGCCGGGCGTGGCGTTTACCCTCGACGGTCGTCGACTCGGGCATGGCAAGGCCTTCTACGACCGCTTCCTGCCGGGTACGCCAGCCACCACCGTGGGGGTCTGCTTCAGCGAGCAGTTGGTCGACGACCTACCCACCGAGGCCCACGACGTGCGGCTGCACCACGTGGTGCACGCCTAGCCACGGATCTCGGCGGGCAGCTGTCGGCCGCAGCGTGAGTCAGTCCTCGTTGTCGTAGTACTCGCGGCCGAGGTGGGTGATCTGGTCTTCGCCCATCATCCAGCGCAGCGTGTTCTTCAATTTGGTGAGCTGGATGAACAGGTCGTGCTCGGGGTACAGCCCTGGGGCCACCTGCGGGCTCTTGTAGTAGAAGCTCAGCCACTCCTGGATGCCGCCCAGGCCGGCTCGCTGGGCCAGGTCGCTGAACAGCACCAGGTCGAGCGCCAGCGGTGCCGCCAGGATGGAGTCGCGGCAGAGGAAGTCGACCTTGATCTGCATCGGGTAACCGAGCCACCCGAAGATGTCGATGTTGTCCCAGCCCTCTTTGTTGTCGCCGCGGGGCGGGTAGTAGTTGATCGTGACCTTGTGGTACACGTTGCCGTACAGCTCGGGGTTCTTCGCCGGCTCGAGGATGTCTTCGAGTACGCCGAGCTTCGACTCTTCCTTGGTCTTGAAGTTCTCGGGGGCGTCGAGCACCTCACCGTCGCGGTTGCCGAGGATGTTGGTGCTGTACCAGCCGCTCAGGCCGAGCTGGCGGGCCTTCAGCATGGGGGCGAGCACGGTCTTCATCAGCGTCTGGCCGGTCTTGAAGTCCTTACCGCTGATGGCGACGTTCTGGGCGGTGGCGAATTCGCGCAGCGCCGGTGCGTCGACAGCCAGGTTGGGGGCACCGTTGGCGAACGGGACGCCTTCGAGCAGCGCCGCGTAGGCGTAGAGCATGGCGGGCGAGACGACCGGGTCGTTGGCGTCGATGGCCTTCTCGAGCGATTCGATGTCCATGTGCTGCGGGCCGGGCTCGATGTAGATCTCGGTGCTCGCGCACCAGATCATCACCACACGGTCGACCCGCTTTTCTTCGCGGAAGCGGTTGATGTCGGCGCGGATGGCCTCGAGCATCGCCCGCTTGCTGATGTCGCCCATCGTGTGCTGGCCGTCGAGGTTGCGGGCGTACTTGCGCTCGAACGCCGCCGCCATCGGGCGCACGTCGCGCAGCGCATCGGACACGGCCTCGAGGTGCTTGCCGTGCTCGAGCACCCCGGCGCGCGAAGCGGCCACGTAGGCGTCGTCTGGGAACACGTCCCACGCGCCCCACACGATGTCGTCGAGCGTCGCGAGCGGCACAAAGTCCTTCACCAACGGACTGCGGTTGTCGGTGCGCTTGCCCAGACGGATGGTGCCCATCTGGGTGAGGCTGCCGATGGGCTGGCCCTGGCCTCGCTTCACCAGTTCGACGCCGGCGATGAGGGTGGAGGCGACGGCGCCGAGACCCACCGTGAGCACGCCGAGGCGACCGTTGGCGGGGGCAATCGTTGATGTCATGTGGAACTCCAGAACAGGTCCGCCTGAAGGTCGTGCAGCCGAGGTGGAGGTGGCCGACGGATCGGGGACGATGGGCGAGTGAGCAGGCTACGCCGTCGGAGGCCCTACCGCCATGCCCGGATGACGGCACCGAGTTGCCATCGGGCGCCCCACCTGCTTGAATGGGCGCCGTGCGCACCGCTCTGGTCTCCCTCGTCGTAGTAGCCATCGTCTAGACGCACGCCCCCATATCTGCGTGCGTCCAAGCCTCCCAGCAGGGAGGCTGTTTCGTTTTTCGGACCACGCCGAACGTCAGCCAGAACCAGCCAGCACCAGCCAGTCATCACGAGTCAGGAACAAGGAGCCCCATCGCCATGAAGCTCACCGGAGCACAAGCCCTCATCCGAGCCCTCGAGCTCGAGGGCACCGAGGTCGTGTTCGGCCTCCCCGGCGGGTGCATCCTGCCCGCCTACGACCCGCTGCTCGACAGCTCGATCCGCCACATCCTGGTGCGCCACGAGCAGGGTGCGGGCCACATGGCCGAGGGCTATGCGCACGTGACAGGCCGCCCGGGCGTCGCCATGGTCACCAGCGGGCCGGCGGCCACCAACATGATCACCCCGCTGATGGACGCCTACATGGACTCGATCCCGATGGTGTGCATCACCGGCCAGGTGCCTACGTTCGCCATCGGCACCGACGCGTTCCAGGAATGCGACACGGTGGGCCTCACCCGTAGTGCCACCAAGCACAACGAACTCGTGATGACCGCGCAAGATCTGCCCCTGGCCATTCGCCAGGCGTTCCACATCGCCACCACCGGCCGTCCCGGCCCCACCCTTGTCGACGTGCCCAAGGACGTGCTCCAGAACACGATGGAGTGGTACTGGCCCACCGACGACGAGGTGGCCGACAGCCTGCCCGGCTACCGCCCGACGGTGAAAGGCCACCCCCGCATGATCAAAGAGGCGGCACGGATGATCCTGGGCGCCGAACGCCCGATCATCTACGCCGGCGGCGGCATCCTCAAGGCCCGTGCGGCCGAGGCCCTGCGCGAACTGGCCGAGCTGGTCGACATCCACGTCGTCACCACGCTGATGGCCCGTGGAGCGTTCCCCGACAGCCACCCGCTCTGCCTCGGCATGCCGGGAATGCACGGCAACGCCACCGCCATCACGTCGATGCAGAAGAGCGACCTGCTCATCACCCTCGGCGCCCGCTTCGACGACCGCATCACCGGCAAGGTGGCGGCGTTCGCCCCCGAGGCGAAGATCATCCACGTCGACATCGACCCGGCCGAGCAGGGCAAGGTGCGCCGCCCCGACGTGCCCATCGTCGGCGACTGCAAGTACGTCATCGAAGAGATCATCAAGGCCATCAAGGACCTTCTCTCGGGTGGCACCGTGCAGGCCGACACCGGCGCATGGAAGAGCCGTGTCAGCGGCTGGCGCGAGCAGTTCCCGCTGTCGTACGAGCAGAGCGAGCCGGGTGAGGCACTCAAGCCGCAGTTCTGCCTCGAGAAGCTGCGCGACAGCGCGCCGGAAGACACCATCCTCGTGAGCGGTGTGGGTCAGCACCAGATGTGGTCGAGCCAGTACTGGCGCTTCGACCAGCCGTACACCTGGGTGAACTCCGGTGGCCTCGGCACGATGGGCTTCAGCGTCCCTGCAGCGGTGGGTGCGAAGGTGGGTCGTCCCGACGCCACGGTGTGGGCCATCGACGGCGACGGCTGCTTCCAGATGACCGCACAGGAACTGGTCACCGCCAGCGTCGAGCGCATCCCGGTGAAGGTGGCGATCTTGAACAACAGCTACCTCGGCATGGTGCGCCAGTGGCAGGAGATGTTCTACGAGGAGCGCTACAGCGAGGTGTACCTGTCGCCCGACACGCCCGACTTCGTGAAGTGGGCCGAGGCGATGGGCTGTGTGGGCATCCGCGTCGACAGCCCCGAAGAGGTGCAGCCGGCGATCGACAAGGCCAACTCCATCGACGACCGTCCCGTCGTGGTCGACTTCCGCGTCGACGCTCGCGAGAAGGTGTTCCCGATGGTGCCGGCCGGCTTCAGCAACGACGACGTGGTGCTGCCCGCGTCGCAGGAGATCAACCGGAAGGCACTGCGATGAGTTCGATGACCAACCACCACATCCTGTCGGTGCTCGTCCAGAACCGCCCCGGTGTGCTCGCCCGGGTGTCGGGCCTGTTCGCTCGCCGCGGTTTCAACATCTTCTCGCTGGCCGTCGCGCCGGCCGAGGAGGAGGGCTTCAGCCGCATCACCGTCGTGGTCGACGTCGAATCGACCCCGCTCGAGCAGATCGTGAAGCAGCTGTTCAAGCTGATCGAGGTCGTGAAGATCAACGAACTCGACCCGCGGCGTTCTGTCGAGCGCGAACTGCTGCTCGCCACGGTGCGCACCGGTGGCGCTGATGCGGGCAGCGAGCTGCGCGGCCAGGTGGTGGAACTGGTGAACATCTTCGAGGGCAAGATCCTCGCGGTGGGTGCCGAGGCCATTACGGTGTCGCTCGACGGCCACCCCGACAAGCTCGACGATTTCGAAGACCTGCTCAGCGGGTATGGCATCGTTGAACTCCAGCGCACCGGCCGTGTGGCGCTACCGAAGATCGATCGTCAGGCGCGGCTGCGTGCCGTGCCCAGCAAGCAACAAGGAAAGGGAGCCTGAGATGGCCGCCAAGATGTATTACGAGTCCGATGCCGATCTGTCGATCATCCGTGGCCGCAAGGTCGCGATCATCGGCTACGGCTCGCAGGGCCACGCCCATGCACTGAACCTGAAGGAATCGGGTGTGCAGGTGGTCGTCGGTCTGCGCGAGGGCAGCAAGTCGGCTGCAAAGGCCGAGGCCGCCGGCCTGAAGGTGATGGGTCTCGCCGAGGCTGCGAAGTGGGCCAACGTCATCATGATGACGATGCCCGACACCGAGCAGAAGGCCACCTACGAGGAGTTCATCAAGCCGCACATGCGCAAGGGCAAGGCCCTTGCGTTCGCTCACGGCTTCAACATCCGCTTCAAGCGCATCCGCCCACCGAAGACCGTCGACGTCATCATGATCGCCCCCAAGGGCCCGGGTCACCTCGTGCGCCGCACCTACACCGAGGGCGGCGGCGTGCCGGCGCTCATCGCCGTGCACCAAGACGCCACCGGTGGCGCCCACGCGCTGGCGCTCAGCTACGCCGCCGCAATTGGCGGCGCCCGTGCGGGCGTCATCGAGACCTCCTTCGCCGAAGAGACCGAGACCGACCTGTTCGGCGAGCAGGTCGTGCTGTGCGGTGGCCTCACCTCGCTGGTGCAGGCCGGGTTCGAGACCCTCGTCGAGGCCGGGTACCAGCCCGAGATGGCCTACTTCGAGTGCTTGCACGAGGTGAAGCTCATCGTCGACCTGATGTACGAAGAGGGCATCGCCGGCATGCGCTACAGCATCAGCGACACCGCCGAGTACGGCGACGTGTCGCGCGGACCGCGCATCGTGACGCCGAAGACCAAGACCGAGATGAAGAAGATCCTCAAGGAGATCCAGACCGGCAAGTTCGCCAAGGAGTGGGTGGCCGAGAGCGAGAGCGGTCGGGCCAACTTCAACGCCCTGCGCGAGGCCGGTGCCGCCCACCAGATCGAAGAGGTCGGCAAGCAGCTGCGCAGCATGATGCCGTTCCTCGGTGCCGGCAAGCAGAAGGTGGCCGACGTCAGCGGCGGCTGAGCCGTGGGCTGATCGACCACCTGCACCACCACCTGCACCACCACCTGCACCAGAGCAACCGGGTGTCCCGATGGGAGCGACGTGTCGTCATTTCGGCGACGTGTCGCTCCCATCGTGCTAAATCCGACTTGTTCAGTCGGGATTGACTCGCTAGCCTCTGCGCACATGAGCGACACCTGGGGTTTCGAGACACGACAGATCCACATCGGCGGCGAGCCCGACCCGACCACCGGGGCGCGCGCGGTGCCCATCTACCAGACGACCAGTTTCGAGTTCCGCGACTCGGCGCACGCGCAGAACCTGTTCGCGCTCGCCGAGATCGGCAACATCTACACGCGCATCATGAACCCCACCCAGGGTGCGCTCGAGGCCCGCCTCGCCAACCTCGAAGGCGCGGTCACCACGGCCGTCGGCCTGCCCGGCGCCCTGGTGGTGGCGTCGGGTCAGGCCGCCGAGACACTGGCCATCCTCACCCTGGCCGAGGCCGGCGACCACATCGTCGCCAGCCCCTCGCTGTACGGCGGCACGTACAACCTGCTGCACCACACCATGCCGAAGCTGGGCATCGAGGTCACCTTCGTCGACGACCCGCACGATCTCGAGCAGTGGCGCAGCGCCATCCGCCCGAACACCAAGTTGTTCTTCGGCGAGGTGCTGGCCAACCCGCGCAACGACGTGTTCGACATCGAAGGCGTGAGCAAGGTGGCCCACGACAACGGCATCCCGCTGATGGTCGACAACACCGTGCCCACCCCGTACGGCATCCGGCCGATCGAGTGGGGCGCCGACATCGTCGTGCACAGCCTCACCAAGTTCATCGGTGGCCACGGCACCTCGATCGGTGGCGTCATCATCGACGGCGGCACGTTCGACTTCGGTGCCAGCGGCCGGTTCCCGAACTTCACCGAGCCCGACCCCAGCTACCACGGCCTGGCCTACTGGCCGGCGCTCGGCCCCGGCGCGTACATCATCAAGGCCCGCGTGCAGATCCTGCGCGACCTCGGCGCTGCGGTGTCGCCGTTCAACGCCTTCATGTTCCTGCAGGGTCTCGAGACCCTCAGCTTGCGCATGGACCGTCACTGGAGCAACGCCCAGAAGGTGGCCGAGTTCCTGGCCGCCCACCCGCAGGTCTCGAGCGTGTCGTACGCCGGCCTGCCGAGCAGCCCGTGGCACGAGCGGGCGCAGAAGTACTTCGCCGGTAAGGGCTACGGCAGCGTGTTGGCCTTCGACATCAAGGCACCCGCAGGGCTCACCGAGCGCGAGGCCGGCCAGAAGTTCGTCGAGGCACTGCAGTTGCACAGCCATGTGGCCAACATCGGCGATGCCCGCAGCCTCGTCATCCACCCGGCCAGCACCACCCACAGCCAGCTCACCGAAGCCGAGCAGGCTGCGTCGGGTGTGCGCGCCGGCCTGGTGCGCCTCAGCGTGGGTCTCGAGTCGATCGACGACATCTTGGCCGACCTCGCCGTCGGTTTCGCTGCCGTCGCCGGCTGACGGCTCGAGTTCGCGGGACAGCGCCGATCAGGGCTCGTCGCGCTGGTCGCGGAGGAACTTCTCGAACTCCGCGGCCAGCGTCTCGCCCGACGGCAGCGATGCTTCGGCGCGTCGGTCGTGTTCGCTCTCGAGCATCGCCACATAGGTTCGCGCCTGGCGGTCTTCGGCCACGGCCTCGTCGTGCAGCGAACGCCACCGTTCGATCTCGTCGTCGAGCAGGTGGTGCGCTGTCGGCACCCCCAACACGTGGCCGAGGTGGCGCAACAGGGCGGCCGACGACTGCGGGTGCTTGGCGTTGCCGAGATAGTGCGGCACCCCCACCCGCAGCGACACCGCCGGGATGCCGGCGCGGTCGAGCCGTTCCTGCAGCACGCCCACCAGTCCGGTGATGCCCTGGTACTGCGGACGGCTGAGGCCGAGTGCACGGGCGAGACCGAGGTTGGTGGTGCTGCCCACCACCGTGGGGAGACGGGTGTGCGGCACGGCCTCGGCGGCCGCGCCCACGGTGACCACCACCTCGCAGTCGAGCCGCTCGGCGACGCTGATGATGCTGTCGGCGAAGGTGGCGTAGCGCAAGTGGGGCTCGACGCCGGCGAGCAGCACCAGATCGTGGGCATGGTCGGCGAAGCGGACGATACGGAATTCGTTGGTGGGCCAGCGCACCTGCCGTTCGTCGTCGTCGCCGATGAACACCTCGGGCCGTTCCTGGGTGAAGTCGAAGAATGGATCGGGGTCGATGGACGCGATGACCGGTGCGGTGCGGCCCTGCACCAGGGTGTCGATGGCGTCGGTGGCCACCTCGGCCACGTCGAACCAGCCGCGCAGGGCGGCGACGAGGATGGGGGAGCGCAGCGGCGGTAGATCGTCGAACGCTGTCGTGAGCACCTCGTCGACGCGCATCGCCCGCTCGCTCAGCCCAGGGCCTCGACGACGAAGTCGATGCAGGCGGTGAGGGCCTCGACGTCGGATGGTTCCACAGCTGGGAACATACCGACCCGCAACTGGTTCCGGCCGAGCTTGCGGTAGCTGTCGGTGTCGACGATGTGGTTGGCGCGCAGCGCGGCGCACACATCGGTGGCGCTGACGCCCTCGATGTCGACGGTGCCCACGACGGCCGAACGCTTCGACGGGTCGGCCACGAACGGCGATGCCCAGGGGCGGGCCTCGGACCACGAGTACAGGATGTTCGCCGACGTGAGCGAGCGCTGGTTGCACCATGCGAGCCCGCCTTGGGCCAGCATCCAGCGGATCTGTTCGTCGAGCAGCACGAGGGTGCCGAGCGCCGGGGTGTTGTAGGTCTGGTCGGCAACGCTGTTGTCGAGTGCGATCGACAGGTCGAGCGATGCCGGCGTCCAGCGCTTCGAGGCGTTGATCTCGCGGATGCGCTCGATGGCCTTCGGCGAGCAAGCGGCGATCCACAGACCGCCGTCGGAGGCGAAACACTTCTGCGGGGCGAAGTAGTACACGTCGACCTCGGCCGGGTTCCACAGCAGACCGCCCGCTGCCGAGGTGGCGTCGACCACCACGAGGGCGTCGGAGCCGGCCCCGGTGGGCCGCTGGAGGTGCATGGCCACACCGGTGGAGGTCTCGTTGTGGGTGAGCGCGTACACATCGGCGCCGTCGACCGCCTGCAGCACCGGATGGTCGCCGGGTTCGCTGCGCACCACCGTCGGCTCGCTGAGATGGGGCGCCGCAGCAGCCGCCTCGGCGAACTTCGACGAGAACTCGCCGAACACTGCGTGAGCGCTGTGGTGGCGGATGAGGCCGAACGTGGCGATGTCCCAGAACACTGTCGACCCGCCGTTGCCGAGCACGATCTGCCAACCATCGGGCAGGCTGAACAGCTCGCTCAGCCCGGTGCGCACCGAGCGGACGAGTTGCTTCACCGGGGCCTGGCGATGCGACGTGCCGAGGAGGTGCTGGTTCGCCTTGGCCAGTGCGAGTACCTGCTCGGCCCGCACCTTCGAGGGACCGCAACCGAAGCGTCCGTCGATGGGTAGGAGGCGTTCGGGGATCTCGATGTCGGTTGGCTGGATCACCGTCCCAGTCTGGCGGCAGCCGGGCCGGGTGACGCGCCCGAATGAACAAAACGCTCAGCCGCCCTGCGGGACGCGCCACTAGCATCGCGTTGTTTCTCCGTCGAAGTTTCCAGCGAAAGGCTCATTCGTGAACCGCACCTCCCACCGCCTTGCCGCCATCGCCGAATCGGCCACCCTGGCCGTCGACGCCAAGGCCAAGGCGTTGAAGGCGAAGGGCGAGAACGTCATCGGGTTCGGTGCGGGCGAGCCCGATTTCCCCACCCCCGAGAACATCGTCGAAGCCGCCGTGCGGGCCTGCCGCGACCCCAAGCACCACAAGTACTCGCCAGCCGCCGGCCTGCCTGAACTGCGTGAGGCCATCGCCGCGAAGACGCTGCGCGACTCGGGCTTCCAGTGCAGCGCAGCCCAGGTGCTGGTCACCAACGGTGGCAAGCACGCGGTGTTCACCGCCTTCGCCGCCCTGTGCGACGACGGCGACGAGGTCATTTGCCCCGCCCCGTACTGGACCACCTACCCCGAGGCCATCACCCTCGCCGGCGGTGTGCCGGTGGTCGTCGACACCGACGAGACCACCGGGTTCAAGGTCACCGTCGAGCAACTCGACGCGGCGCTCACCCCGCGCACCAAGATGCTGCTGTTCGTCAGTCCCGACAACCCCAGCGGCGCCATCTACTCGCCCGACGAGGTCGAGGCAATCGGCCGCTGGGCCGTCGACAAGGGCGTGTGGGTGCTCACCGACGAGATCTACGAACACCTCGTGTACGGCGACAACCGCTTCGTCAGCATGCCCACCGTGGTGCCCGAGCTGGCCAACCAGTGCGTCATCGTGAACGGTGTGGCCAAGACCTACGCCATGACCGGTTGGCGCGTGGGCTGGATGATCGGGCCCTCCGATGTGATGAAGGCCGCCATCAACTTCCAGTCGCACAGCACCTCGAACGTCACCAACGTCGCCCAGGTGGCAGCGCTCGAGGCGGTCAGTGGCGACCTGTCGGCCGTGGCCACGATGCGCGAGGCGTTCGCCCGCCGGGCCCAGACCATGCACCGCATGCTGAACGACATTGCGGGGGTTTCGGCCATTCAGCCGCAGGGCGCGTTCTACTGCTACCCCAACGTGAAGGGTCTGCTCGGCCGGCCGCTCGGCCCCAACGGCACGGTCAGTCACACCACGCTCGAACTGGCCGACCTCATCCTCAGCGAGGCGAAGGTGGCCTTCGTGCCGGGCGAGGCATTCGGTACCCCGGGGTATGCGCGGTTCTCGTTCGCCATGGCCGACGCCGACATGGAAGAGGGCATCCGCCGTATCGGCGCCTGGGTCGGCGCCTGAGTCCGGTGTCGCCCGACGCCGGTTCCATAGCCGACCCGTACGGGTTCGACTCGCTCGACCTGACCTGGCTGCGTGCCAAGCGCAGTGCGAAGTGGAGCCGACACGGCACCCCGTTCGCGGCCTGGGTGGCCGATATGGACTTCCCGCCGGCGCCGGTGGTGCTCGACGCCATTCGGGCGGCCGCCGACCGGGCCGATTTCGGCTACCCCGAGTGGAAGGGCACCGGGTTCGGCAGCCCGGCGGTGGAGGTGTGGGTCGACCGCTGCGATCGCCGCTACGACTGGTCGGTGAACCCGGACGAGGTGCGCGAGTTCTGTGATGTGGTGCAGGCCGCGCAGGTGATGTTGCATCTGCACACGAACCCCGGCGACGGCGTGGTGCTGCACACTCCGTCGTATCCGCCGTTGCTCGACGCCATCGACACGTTCGGGTTGCGACTCGTCGACGTGCCGGCGCACATCGGCCACGAGACGATCACCTACGACACGGTCACCTTCGACTACGACGCGCTCGAGGAACGGCTACAGCGTGAGGGCGCCACGGTGTTGTTGCTGTGCCATCCGCAGAACCCCACCGGTCACCGCTTCGACCGAGCCGAGCTGGAGCGGTTGGCAGCGATTGCCGAGCGATTCGATCTGCTCGTCATCAGCGACGAGATCCACGCCGACCTCACGTATGCGCCGGCCACACATGTGCCCTTCGCTTCTCTCGGGCCCGAGGTGGCAGCCCGCACGGTCACCGTGCACTCGCCATCGAAGGCGTTCAACATCGCCGGCTTGCGCCATGCGGTGGCGCACATCGGATCGGCGCGGTTGCGCGACCGGCTGGCGGCGCTGCCCAACCATCTGCTCGGTGCGCTCAACGTGGTGGCTGCCGACGCAACGGTGGCGGCCTGGACCGACGGCGACGACTGGCTCGACGCTGTGGTCGAGTACCTCGACCGCAACCGCCGCCTCACGGTCGAACTGCTGGCCGAGCACCTACCCGCAGTGCGCTACCGCGTGCCCGAGGCGACCTACCTGGCCTGGCTCGATTGCCGGGCCTGCGGATTCGACGACGACCCGTTCGAGGTGTTTCGCGGCCGCGGTGTGCAGTTGGGGGCGGGAACCGACTACGGCCCGGGCGGCGAGGGGTTCGTGCGCCTGAACATGGCCACCAGCGGCTCCATCCTGGCTGCCACCATCGCCGCCATGGCCACCGCCTGACACCCCGTCCGCGAGCCCCGTCCGTGAGCCCTGTCCGTGAGCCCTGTCCGTGAGCGCGGACCGGGTATGCGCCGGTCCGGCCGCACGAACCTGGGTTCTCGGTGCCCGTCCGTGAGTGTCGACCGGGTGAGTGGCGGTCTGGCCGCACGGACTGTGGGGGTGGCCGCGGGGGTCAGGGCCACCAGAGGGTGTGGTGTGCGGCGAGGCCGGTGGCCACCACCAGCACCACGCACTCGGCCATCTGCTCGGCGGCACCGAGCACATCGCCGCTGATGCCCTGGATCTTGCGCATCGCCAGCGCGCCCACGGCCCCTGCGGCCACGAGCGCGGCGGCGAACAGCGGAGCCACCCACCAGCCCACGGCGAGCGCGCCGATGGCCGCGCCCAGCAGCGACGCCGTGACGGCGCGACCTGCAGTGGTCGACTGCCCGTAGTCGGCGCCGAGGCCACGATGGGTGGCAAGCGGCGCGGCGGCCATCAGCACGACGGCCGCGGTGCGGGCCAGCACGTGTGCGGCGACGGCGGCGGCGAACATCGTCGCCGGGCCCGGCAGCGAGCCGAGCGCAATCATCCGTACGACAATCGATGCGCACATCGCCGCCACGCCGTAGGTGCCGTGGCGCGAGTCCTTCATGATCTCGAGGCGACGTTCCAGTGTGTAGCCACCGCCGAAGGCATCAGCGATGTCGCCCAGGCCGTCTTCGTGGAAGGCGCCCGTGACGAGGAGCCCGACAGCGACGGCCACTGCGCCGGCGACGAGTGGCGGCACCACGTGCCACAGACCGGCGCTGGCACCACCCACCAGCGCACCGATGACTGCGCCGGCCACGGGGAACCACACGACCAGCCCGCTCATCGACGGGGCACGACGCAGCCGGATGGGGATGCGCGTGAGGAACTGCAGCGCAGCGAACGGTCCCCAGGGTGGCAGGCCGTTCAGCCGAACCACTCCCCGAACGTGGGCACCGAGGTGACGCCGGCGCAGGCCATGGCCACGAGCGGCACAGCAGCCATCGCACCCGAGCCTTCGCCGAGGCGCATGTCGAGGGTGAGGAGGGGTTGCTTGCCC
Organism: Actinomycetota bacterium; assembly: GCA_037130535.1. GTDB lineage: Bacteria > Actinomycetota > Acidimicrobiia > Acidimicrobiales > Ilumatobacteraceae > VFMC01. The sequence continues at coordinate 4,812 of JBAXSU010000054.1, read as the reverse complement.
AGTCGGTCGAGCAGGCGGAGGTGGCCGGGCTCGGCCGAGCAGTGGCCCACCAGGCAGTGGTCGAGCGCATCGGGCCGGACTGCAGCAAGTGGCGCCGCGGCGGCGGTGACGACGAAGCCGTCGAGCAGCACCGGCAGGTTGCGGTGACGGGCGGCGACGATGGCCGCGGCGATGGCGACCAACTCGGCGCCGCCGACTTCGCGCAGGATCTCCAGCGGGTCGGTGATGCCGTCGATACGTGCTACGGCAGCGGCCACGGCGGCGCGTTTGCGGGCGAGGCCCTCGTCGTCGACACCGGTGCCGCGACCGACCCACCCGTCGACAGAGTCGCGGTCGAGGGCGGCCGAGATGGCGGCGGCGGCGGTGGTGTTGCCGATGCCCATCTCGCCCAGGACCAGCAGGTCGGCGTCGAGCGATTCGACTGCAGTCCGACCAGCGGCGACGGCGTCGTCGAAGCGCCCGGGCGACAGCGCGGCCTCGAACCGGAAGTCGTTGGTGGGGCGACCGACGCCCACATCGATCGCATCGACCGTCGCGCCTGCCACCGCGGCGAAGGCACTGACGGTGGAGCGTTCGGCACGGAACGCCGCCATCATCGCCGCTGTCACCGCAACCGGATACGCGCTCACATCGCCCGCGGCGGCCACACCGTGGTCGGCGGCGAAGATCAGTCCGGCCGGTCGACGGACGGCAGGCCGCTCGGTGCCCTGCCAGGCCGCCATGAAGACGGCCACTTCGTCGAGGCGAGCCAGTGCCCCGGCGGGCCGCAGGATGTCGTCGGCGCGTGCGCGCACCGCAGCGGCGGCGTCGGCGTCGCCGGCGGGCAGGGAGGCGAGTGCGTCGGCGAGCCAGGTCATGTGAGGAACTCCCAGGGATCGGTGAGGGGCAGCGCCCGTCCGGCGACGAGCAGGAGCGTACGGTCGCACGAGGCGGCAACGCGCTGGTTCAATCGGCCGAGTTCGTCGCGGTACTCGCGGCCGAGGGAGGTGTCGGGGTGCAGGCCGAGGCCCACCTCGTTCGACACCACGACCGTGGGGCCCGATCGGGCGCTGAGCGCCGCCTCGAACGCTGCGTACGCCTCGGCCCGATGTGCAGCAGATGGCAGGTGGTGGAACAGGTTGCCCACCCACACGGTGAGGCAGTCGACGATCACCAGCGCGTCGGGATCGCACGCGGTGACGGCCTCGGCCAACGCGACAGGCACCTCGACCGTGGGCCAGTCGGGCCGTTCGTCGCGGTGTCGGGCGATGCGCTGGGCCAGGTCGTCGTCGAACGCTTCGGCCGTGGCGACGAACACCACCGGCCCGTCGTGGCGCAGGCCGATCTCGACGGCGAGCGTGCTCTTGCCGCTGCGCGCTCCGCCCACCAGGAACGTCCGCATCAGTAGTCGATGCCTCGTTTGGCGGCGATGCCGCGGTCGTAGGCGTGCTTCACGTTGCGCATCTCGGTGACGGTGTCGGCGATGTCGATGAGTGCCTGCGACGCGTCGCGGCCGGTGACCACCACGTTTACCGTGGCGGGCCGTTCGGCCAGCGTGCGGAGCACATCGTCGGCGTCGATCCAGCCCCAGTTCATCAGGTAGGTCAGTTCGTCGAGGACGACCAGCTGGTGCTCGCCGGCGCGCACCAGCGCGGCAGCGCGGGCCCATCCGGCGCGGGCCAACTCCTTGTCGTGCTCGAGGTCGTTCGAGTCCCAGGTGAAGCCGTCGCCCTCGTTGAACCAGTCGACACCGAGTTGGCGGCCGATCAGCTCTTCGCCCACCTTCCAGTCGCCGCTCTTCACGAACTGCACGACGGCCACCTTCCAGCCGCGGGCCAGCGACCGCACCATCACGCCGAACGCCGCGCTGCTCTTGCCCTTGCCATCGCCGGTGTTCACCAGCAACAGCGATTCGGTGCCGTGCAGGCCGTGGGGTCGGGGGTCGTCGACCGGGGGTACTGATTCGGGGTGGGCCTCGTCGCTCATGAGACTTGGGAGTGTAGGGAGGGTGCGCTATGGTCGCCTTGCTCGAACCCAGCGAAGTCCGGTTCAACTCCGGCACTGTCCCGCAACGGTGAAGCGTGCGTCCCACGGCTCCGGCCCAGGGCGACACGACAAGTCCGGTCGCCTGGCCCGAGCGCGATGACCAACCCTCGAGGCAAGGGCGGATCGCAGCGGGAGACCTCCCGTTGTCCCAACTTTGTCCTCCCGAGCCGGTGAGGACGATGTGCCTCGCCGGGGACATGGAGGATCAATGAAGCGCAGGTTCACTGCACTTGCGGCAGCAGGTGTGCTCGTCTGGTCGCTCGCTGCGTGTGGCGACGACAGCACCAGCACCGCCACGACAGCGGCGGCAACGGCCGACTCAGCGGCGCCCGCAGAGGCCGACGCCTCTGCACCCGACACCAGCGTGATGGGCCCGGTGCCCGAGCGCATCGTCAGCCTGTCGCCCACGGCCACCGAGATGCTGTTCGCCATCGGCGCCGACGACCAGGTGGTGGCCGTCGACGAGATGAGCAACTACCCGGCGGAAGCGCTGGCCAAGGCCACGGCGCTGTCGGGTTACACCCCCAACGTCGAAGCGATCGCCGCCTACGAGCCCGACCTGGTGGTGCACGACGGCAGCACCGATCTTGGGGCCCAACTCGATTCGCTGGGCATCGCCAACTGGGTGGGCGCCGCGGCGATGACGTTCGACGACATCTACGTCCAGATCGAACAGCTCGGCGCGGCCACCGGTCACGTCGACGAGGCGGAGGCTGTGGTGGCCGACATGCGTGCGGCGATCGAGGCGGCCGTGGCATCGGTGCCGAAACTCGACAAGCCGCCCCGCTACTACCACGAGCTCGACCCCACCTATTTCAGCGTCACATCGAACACCTTCATCGGTGAGGTGTACGGCCTGTTCGGCCTGCGCAACATCGCCGACACCGCCGAGGGCACCACCGACTACCCGCAGCTGAGCGAAGAGTTCATCATCAGCCAGAGCCCCGACCTGATCTTCCTCGCCGACAGCACGTGCTGCGGTGAGAGCCGCGATTCGGTGGCCCAGCGACCCGGTTGGGCCGCCACCAGTGCTGTGTCGACCGGCAGCGTGTTCATCATCGACGACGACGTTGCCTCGCGCTGGGGCCCGCGTGTCGTCGACTACGTCGAACTGGTGGCCGACGCCATGGCGTACGTGGCAGATCTGTCGGCGGGCTGACGACGATGACCGAGCAGCGCTCACTCCCTGCGACACGCGGTCGCTGGTGGCTCCCCGCGAGCCTGGTGGTGCTGCTCGGCGCGCTCGCGCTCGGGGTGATGGTGGGGCCCGCCGGGTCGTGGGGCGAGGTCGACTGGAACATCCTGTGGAACGTGCGCATGCCGCGGGTGGCGCTGGCCGGCATCGTCGGGGCGATGCTGTCGCTCGCTGGCGCCAGCTACCAGGGTGTGTTCCGCAATCCGCTCGTCGACCCGTACCTGTTGGGTGTGGCGGCAGGGGCGGGCCTGGGGGCCACGATCGTGTTCGCCCTCGGCCGGTCGAGCACTTCGGGCTGGCCGGTCGATCCGCTGCCGGTGGTGGCGTTCATCGGCGGCCTGCTGGCGGTGCTGCTCACCTATCTGGTGGGCGCATCGTTCGGCGCGGGGCGCAGTGGTGTCACCCTGGTGCTGGCGGGTGTGGCCGTCACCTCGTTGGCCACAGCGGTGCAGGCCTTCGTGCTGCAACGCAACAACGACGTGATCCGCGAGGTGTACAGCTGGATCCTCGGCCGCCTCACCACTGCCACGTGGGGCGATGTGCGGTTGGTGCTGCCGTATGTGGTGGTGTCGAGCATCGTGCTGCTGCTGCACCGTCGTCACCTCGACGTGTTGCGGGTGGGCGACGACGAGGCCGCGGCACTGGGTACGCAGGTGCAGCGGGTGCGGTTGGCCGTGGTGATCGCGGCAACGATGGGCACCGCGGCGGTGGTGAGCGTGAGCGGCCTCATCGGGTTCGTCGGCATCGTGGTGCCCCATGCTGTCCGTCTGCTCGCCGGCTCGTCGTACCGGCGGCTCTTGCCGCTCAGCCTGGTGATCGGGGCGGCGTTCCTCATCCTCGCCGACATCCCCGGCCGGGTGCTGCAGAACCCGGCCGAGACCCCGATCGGTGTGGTCACTGCCTTCCTCGGTGCCCCGTTCTTCATCCTCGTGCTGCGCACCCGGAAGGTGGCGGCGTGAGTTCGCTGGCGTTCACAGAACTAGCCGTGCACTACGGCAAGCGCACCGCGCTGGCCGGGTTCACCGACACGGTGCGCCCCGGCGAGTGGTTGTGCCTCATCGGCCCGAACGGTGCGGGCAAGTCGTCGATCCTGCGCGCGGTGGCCGGGCTGGTACCGCACACGGGCAGCATCGAGGTCGACGGGTCGCGGCTCGAGTTGCGCTCGGCGCGTCGTCGGGCCGAGTTGGTGGCGTACGTTCCGCAGAGTCCGGTGTTGCCCGACGACATGACGGGCGCCGAGTACGTACTGCTGGGCCGTAACCCGTACATCTCGTACTTCGGGGCCGAGTCGGCGCACGACCGGGCATTGGTGGCCGAGTTACTCGACCGGCTCGACCTCGGCGAGTTGGCCGGCCGCTACCTCGGCACGATGAGTGGCGGCGAGCGGCAGCGCCTGGTCATCGCCCGGGCCCTCGCTCAGGAGGCACCCATCCTGCTGCTCGACGAACCGACCAGTGCGCTCGACATCGGCCATCAGCAGCAGGCGCTCGAGCTGGTCGACCGGTTGCGCCACGAGCACGGCCTCACCGTGGTGAGCGCGATGCACGACCTCACCCTGGCTGGCCTGTACGCCGACCGACTGGCGTTGCTGC
>JBAXSU010000053.1:0-18592 GCA_037130535.1 Actinomycetota bacterium | reverse complement strand
GCCAGGTCGGCCGGCGCGAACATCAACGGCATCAGGTCGCGCTTCTCCACGCCGATGCCGTGCTCGCCGCTCAGCACCCCACCGGCGGCCACCGAGGCCTTCACGATCTCCTCCCCCGCGGCGTGTACCCGGTCCATCACCCCCGGTTCGCGCTTGTCGAACACCAGCAGCGGATGCAGGTTGCCGTCGCCTGCGTGGAACACGTTCAGCACCAGCAGGTCGTGGCGCGCAGCGATCTCGTACACCTGGGCCAGCACCCCGGGCAGCGCCCGACGTGGCACCACGGTGTCGTGCAGGTAGTAGTTCGGCTTGATCCGCGCCACCGCACCGAAGGCGGTCTTGCGGCCCTTCCACAACAGCGCCCGCTCGGCCTCGTCGGCAGCGATGCGTACGGTTCGGCAGCCGTGCGCGCGAGCGATGGCCACCACCCGTTCCTCGTCGTTGGCCAACGCGTGCTCGGCTCCGGTCACCTCCACCAGCAGCACTGCGGCTGCATCGGTGGGTAGGCCGGCGTGGATGTAGGCCTCGACCGCCTCGATGCACAGTTGGTCCATCATCTCCAGCGCCGCAGGCACCATGCCGGCGGCGATGATGGCACCGACCGCCTGCGCGCCGGCCTCGACGGTGTCGAAATCGAACAGCATCGTGCGCACGCCCGGCGGGTTCTGGGTGAGGCGCACACAGATACGCGTAGCGATCCCGCACATGCCCTCGCTGCCCACGAACGCGCCGCGCAGGTCGTACCCGTCCGATTCACCCGACTCGCTGCCCAGCACCACGATGGTGCCGTCGGGCAGTACCACCTCGGCAGCGAGGATGTGCGCCGACGTCACCCCGTCGGCCAGGCAGTGCGGCCCGCCCGAGTTGTTCGCCAGGTTGCCTCCGATGGAACAACTCTGCTGGCTGCTCGGATCGGGTGCGAAGTGCAGGCCGTGCGCAGCCACCAAACGGGTGAGGTCGAGGTTCAACACACCCGGCTCTACCCAGGCCAGCCGGTGCACCGGGTCGACCGACAGCACCTGGTTCATCTTCGTCAGGGTGATCACCAACGCACCATCGAGCGGTGTGGCGCCTCCGGCCAGGCCAGTGCCCGAGCCCCGGGCCACGAACGGAACGCCGTGGCGGACTGCTGCTCGCACCGCCGCCTGCACCTGCGCGGTCGAGATCGGGAAGCACACGGCGCCCGCATCGCCCTCGATGTTCGACGAGTCGCGCCCGTAGAGGCCCAACTCCGTACTCCCCACCCTCACCGCGTCGGCCCCCAGGGCGGCGCGCAGCTCGTCGAGCAACTCCGCGTTCATCAGCGGCGGGTCAGGCTCGCCGGCGCGAACGATTCGCGTCGGCGCGGACCTGCTTCAGAACGATCACCTGACCGGGCTCGACCGGTCGACCGTCGACCAACACTGCATCCACATCGGACAGCTCGTCGGCGAGTGTCGACGCCCTGCCGTCGAGCCGGGCGCGCAGCTCGCGCTCCTTGGCTCGCATCGCGATGCGACCCTCACGCACGGCGTCGCTCACCGATCGACCGCGGTCGCGTACCGACTCGCCGGCCCGCTTGGCCACCTGAACGGGCGCCAACTCGCCGGCCACCGTCTTCACCTTCTTCTTCGCCGCGCCCATGCCGAGCGCGCCGGCGACGATGCCGCCGGTGAACCAGATCAGCCGCTTGATCACGCCGACCTCCGCGTACCGCTACTGCGTTCGATACGTGCCGGATCCTTGCGGCGCAACCGTCGCCATGCCCGCTGGGTGCCGGTGGCGAGTGCAGCAGTCTTGATGACCGGGGTACTGAGCGCGGCCCGGGCGATGGCCCCGCTGCCCTGCACTGCGCTGCTGATGGCCTCGGCCGAACCGAGCACTCGGTCGAACCGATCGAGGTCGTCGCGAGCCTCGTCGATCATTGCGGCGGCCGACTCGGTGGATGAACGCAGTTCAGCCAGCAGCGGGCCGGTTTCGGCGCGCAGATGCGCCACCTCCTCGCGCAACGACTTCAGCGAGTCGAGCACCCGCATCAGCACCACGACGAGCGCCGCGAAGCCGATGCAGCACAACACGGCGGCGAGCAGCACAGCCAATTCGCCTGCGGTCACGGGTGCCTCCGTTCCATCAGCTCGCCGATCTCCTGTTCGTATCCGTACCGGGTGGGTTCGTAGTAGCGCCTGTCGGCCTGGTCGGCAGGCAGGTACTGCTGGTCGACCCAGCCGTCGGCATGGTCATGAGGGTACTCGTAGCCCACCCCGTGACCGAGTGACTTCGCCCCCTGGTAGTGGCCGTCACGCAGGTGCGCCGGCACCTCGCCCACCGCACCGGCCTGCACGTCGCTGCGCGCGTTCCATATGGCGAGCGCAGCGCGGTTGCTCTTCGGTGCCGTGGCCAGGTGGATGACCGCCTGCGACAGGTTCAGTTGGGCTTCGGGCAGGCCCACGTGATCGAGCGCCTGCGCAGCGGCCACCGCGGCCAGCAGCGCCGTGGGGTCGGCCAGACCGACGTCTTCGCTGGCGAAGATGATCATCCGGCGGGCAATGAATCGGGCGTCTTCCCCCGCTTCGAGCATGCGGGCCAGGTAGTACACGGCCGCTTGCGGGTCGCTGCCGCGCATCGACTTGATGAACGCGCTGATCACGTCGTAGTGGTCGTCGCGTCCGTAGCGCAGGGCGCTGGTGCCGAGCGCCGCCTCGACGTGCTCGATCGACACCGCCCCGGGTGTGGCGAGCGCGCATGCCACCTCCAGCGCGGTGAGCACCTGTCGGCCGTCGCCCCCGGCACGGTCGGCCAGGTGGGTGACGGCATCGGGCTCGGCTTGCATCCCCTCTGCCTGCAGGCCGCGGTGGATGAGCGTGACGATGGCGTCGCGACCCAGCGGCTCGAGCCGGAACAGGGTCGACCGGCTGCGCAGCGGCGCATTCACCTCGAAGAACGGGTTCTCGGTGGTGGCACCGATGAGGGTGAGCGTGCCGTCCTCCACCGCCGGCAGCAGCGCGTCCTGCTGGCTCTTGGAGAAGCGATGGATCTCGTCGAGGAACAAGATCGTGCCGCGGCCGTGCTGGCCGAGGCGGTCGCGGGCCCGTTCGATCACCTCACGAACATCTTTCACGCCGGCGGTCACTGCGCTCAGCTGCTCGAAGGCACGCTTGGTGCTGCCGGCGACGGCCAGCGCAAGCGTGGTCTTGCCGGTGCCGGGCGGTCCCCAGAAGATGGCACTGGTGAGCCGGTCGTGTTCGACCAGTCGACGCAGCGCCTTGCCCGGGCCGACCAGGTGCTCCTGGCCCACCACGTCGTCGAGGGTGCGCGGCCGCAGGCGGGCGGCCAGCGGCGCCTGGTCGCGCAGACGCTCCTCGGCGGCGGCGCTGAACAGGTCGGTCACCTGTCCGACGCTATCGCTTCGGGCCCGGTGCGGCGGGGCTGCCAGCAGGCGTGCCCGTACCGACCCGACCGGTCAGGTGCGATGGCGGCGACGGTACCCGCCGAGGAACCGCTCGATGCGGGTGATGGCCTCGGTGAGATCGTCGACGTTGGGTAGGAACACCACCCGGAAGTGATCGGGCGTGGGCCAGTTGAACCCGGTGCCCTGCACGATGAGCAGCTTCTCCTCGGCCAGCAGTTCGTAGGCGAAGTCCTGGTCGTTGGTGATCGGGTACATCTGCGGGTCGAGCCGCGGGAACATGTACAGCGCCGCCTTCGGTTTCACACACGTGACGCCCGGGATCTGGGTGAGCATCTCGTGCGCCACGTTGCGCTGGCGACACAGCCGACCGGTGGGGGCCACCAGGTCGTCGATGCTCTGGTAGCCACCGAGCGCGGTCTGGATGGCGAGCTGGCCTGGCGTGTTCGAGCAGAGGCGCATCGATGACAGCATGTCGAGGCCCTCGATGTAGTCGCGGGCGTGGCGCTTCTCGCCGCTCAAGATCATCCATCCGGCGCGGTAGCCGCACGAGCGGTAGTTCTTCGACAGACCGTTGAAGGTGACGAACAGCAGGTCGTCGGCCAGCGACGCGATGCTGGTGTGGGTGTTGCCGTCGTAGAGCGTCTTGTCGTAGATCTCGTCGGCCATCACGATGAGCTGGTGCTGGCGGGCGATCTCGACGATCTCCTGCAGCAGTTCGGGCGGGTAGAGCGCGCCGGTCGGGTTGTTCGGATTGATCACCACGATCGCCTTGGTGCGCGGGGTCACCTTGCGGCGGATGTCGTCGAGGTCGGGGAACCAGTCGCTCTGCTCGTCGCACAGGTAGTGCACCGGATTGCCGCCACTGAGCGACACCGACGCCGTCCACAACGGGTAGTCGGGGGCCGGCACGAGCACCTCGTCGCCATCATCGAGCAACGCGTTCAGGCTCATCGTGATGAGCTCGGATGCGCCGTTGCCGAGGTACACGTCATCGACGCTCACCCCGGCGATGTGCTTTTGCTGGGTGTAGTGCACGATCGACTTACGGGGTGCGAACAGGCCCTTGCTGTCGGTGTATCCCGCCGAGGTGGCGAGGTTACGGATCATGTCCTGCACGATTTCGTCGGGCGGGTCGAGGCCGAACACGGCGAGGTTGCCGATGTTCAGCTTGAGGATCTTCTGGCCCTCCTCCTCCATCTCGCGGGCGCGGTCGAGCACCGGACCTCGGATGTCGTAACCGACGTTGGCGAGCTTGGCTGACTTGGCGACGGGCTTCACAGGTGGCTCATGCTAGGCAGGCCGCCCGTCGACGCGCGGGGCAATTGCCACACGGCACGTCTCAGCGGCCCGGCCTCAGAGGGTGAACAGCACCCGCTCGTAGGCAGCGCGGCGCCAGTCAGGCACCTGCGCCACCAGCCAGGCGGGTTCGACCCATTGCCAGGCCACGAACTCGACGCCGTCGGGCGTGGGTTCGATGTCGGCGTGATGGGCGTCGAAGAGGAACCATTTCTGGATCTGCCCGCGCCGGCGGCCGTCGCGCCCGTGCACCTCCATCACCTCGACGGGCCATTCGTAGGCCACCCAGTCGGGGTACTCGGCGCGTGCCATCACGTGGTCGGGGCCGAGCCCAGTCTCCTCGAGCAGTTCGCGCCACGCGCCCTCGATCGGCTCCTCGCCCTGGTCGAGGCCGCCCTGGGGCAGTTGCCAGCTTCGCGCCGAATCGGCCCGCTCGAACGCCAGCACCCGCCGCCCGTCAGGGTGTCGCACCACGATGACGACCCCTGCCCGGAAATGCTGCCCTGCCATCCACCGGATCGTACCCACCCCCACCCGACCCCACCCCCCATCCGGCGTTTGTGAGCAGAACCCGGTCCATCGCCGGCCCGCTCACAAACGCCGCCGACACTTCCGGCCCTCACCCCAGCGATTGTGAGCAGAGTCCGGTTGATCAGCCGTCCACTCACAATCGCTGGTGAAGCCGCGAGCAGGGTTCGGGGAATCAGGTGAGCATGCGGCGGATCGAGCGGCCGATCTCCCGATCGCTCATACCCCAGGTGACCTCGATCGGGCGCCAGCCATCGGCGACCAGGTCGTTCTGGCGCCGGGCATCGTCTTCGAGGTCGGACGCCATCGAGTGGAACCCGAACCCGAGGCCCTCGAGGTACACCCGCTGCTCGGGCCAGGCGAAGTCGAAGCGGTAGCGGTGCCCGTCGACGTTCCACCTCAGTTGTTGTACCGGAGGTGGTAGACGCTCAGCGATGATCACCTGAGCGATACGTGCCTCGAGCGGGCTCTCGCCGGGGTCGTACGTCCCAGGTCGCTGGCGCAGCACCGTGCGCAGCGTCGCCACCGAGCGGCCCGGCGCAGGCCGGAGACCGTCGACGCGACGGCGCAGTTCCTCCACGTCGAGCATCTTCCGGCGCATGAATTCGTCGACCAATGTGCCAAGGCGTTTCGTCGACCAACTGCTGCTGAGGTCGATCACCGTTCGCAGCGGCGAGGTGCACGTCAACTCACCCCGGCAGACGATGTCGCCCGGCTCGATCAAACCAGAACGATGGCACCGCACACCGTCGAGCACCACCTGATGGCCCATCGCGACGAGGACGTGGATCTGCTCCTCCTCGTGGTCGGCCCAACCGAGCAGCAACCGAACGGCGGTCGAATGCGACAACGCCGTATCGACCGCTGCACCCAGCAGCACCGCCCGTACGGCCTGCCGCCAGGTGGGCGGTGTGCCGTTGATCGCCACGACACCGCGCCGGATCGGCCGCAGCCTCCCGGTCGAGCGGTGGTAGTCGATTGCTGCGTCGCTCCAACCGGCGCGACGCAGCACCGCAACCGTGAGCAGCCCGTCGTGCTGCTCGGCCCAGCGATACATCTCCATCGGATGTACCCCCTTCTCCATCAGCGTCTGTGAGCGCGCCCCGGTACCACCGGGTTCCGTTCACAGACGCATGTGCTGAGGTCGGGCGTTTGTGAGCGGATCCCTGGCAGACCAGGGCGCACTCACAAACGCCGAGAGGGGGAAGGAGGAGGCCGTGAGCCGGGGCCCGGGGACCGGGCGGGGCTACGCCTTGGGGGGAAGGACGCGGACGCCGAGTTCGTCGAGCTGCTTGGTGTCGACTGGTGTGGGGGCGTTCGTCATCGGGTCGGCGCCCGACTGGGTCTTCGGGAACGCGATGACCTCGCGGATGTTCTCCTCGCCCGCCAAGATGGCCACCAGGCGGTCGATACCGAAGGCAAAGCCGCCGTGGGGCGGCGCGCCATAGCGGAACGGGTTGAGGAAGAACCCGAATCGGCGGTCGGCTTCCTCGGGGCTGATGCCGAGCAGGCCGAAGATGCGGGCCTGCAACTCGGGCTGATGGATACGGATCGAGCCCGAACCCAGTTCCCAGCCGTTCAAGACGAGGTCGTAGGCCTGGCTGCGCACGCGCAGCGGGTCGGTCTCGAGCATGTGGAGGTCGTCGGGGTGTGGCTGGGTGAACGGGTGGTGGCCCGGACGGGGGCGACCAGACGCCTCATCGACACCGACGAACAGCGGGAAGTCGACCACCCACAGGTAGCGGTACGGGCCCTCGTGCACCGGCGGGCGGGCGATGTCGTTGCGCAAGGTGCCCAGCACCTCGCACGCCGTCGTCCAAGCGTCGGCCACGATGAGCAGCAGGTCGCCCGGCTTGGCATCGAGCCGAGCCCGCAACTCGGCCTGCTCGCCCTCACTGAGGAACTTGCTCACCGGCGACTCGAGTTCGCCATCGGCACCGACCTTGATCCAGACCAGGCCCTTGGCGCCCATCTTCTTGGCCTTGTCGGTCATCGCGTCGAGCTTGTTGCGGCCGTACTCGTCGGCCTTGCCGGCCGCATTGATGCCCTTGATGCTGGCGGCACCGGCGAACGCCTTGAAGCCGGTGGAGGCGAACGCGTCGGTGAGCTCGACCAGTTCCAGACCGAAGCGCAGGTCGGGCTTGTCGCTGCCGAACCGGTTCATCGCCTCGTGCCACGTGAGCGTGACGATATCGCCGGGCTCCTGACCGGCCGCCCGGGCAGCGGCGAGCACAGCGTTGCCGATGGCCGTGTGCACGTCGTGCTGGGTGGCGAAGCTCATCTCGATGTCGAGCTGCATGAACTCGTACTGCCGGTCGGCGCGCAGGTCTTCGTCGCGCAGACACCGGGCCACCTGGTAGTAACGGTCGATACCCGCCACCATCAGCAACTGCTTGAACAGCTGCGGGCTCTGCGGCCGGGCATAGAACGACCCGGGATGCTGGCGGCTGGGCACGATGAACTCGCGGGCGCCTTCGGGGGTGCTGGGCACCAGCATGGGTGTCTCGACCTCGACGAAGTCTTGCGCCTCCATCGCCCGGCGGATGGCCGAGTTGACGGCGGCACGCAGGCGCAGGTTGCGCTGCATGCGCTCGCGGCGGATGTCGAGGAAGCGGTACTGCAGTCGGGTGTTCTCGGCCACCTGGTCGGCACGTTCGTTGATGGGGAACGGCGGTGCGTCGGCGGCGTTGAGCACCTCGACCACACAGTCCTGCAGTTCGATGCCACCGGTGGGGATACGCGAATTGACGTTCTCGGTGGGCCGCGCCGCCACGGTGCCCGTGACGCGGATGACGTACTCGGGGCGCACGTCGACGGAGTTGTCGACGACACACTGGGTGACGCCCGAATGGTCGCGCAGATCGACGAATGCGAGCTTCTCGCCGTGCTCGCGGCGGGTGGCCACCCAGCCGCAGAGGCTGACCGTGGTGCCGATCTGTTCGGGACGGAGTTCGCCGCACTGGTGGGTGCGCATGGACGTGCTGCTCATGAGAGTGCTTTCGTGAGGTGGTCGATGAGATCGTGCCGGGCGACGTCGTACTGACCCGACACCGCCGGGGCGTCGCCCTGCCCCGCCGGTCGTTCTGCGCGCAGCGGCCGCACCACGACGGTACCGGCCTCGAGTTCGTTGGTGCCGACGATGACGGCGTAGGCAGCGCCGCTGCGGTCGGCCACCTTCATCTGGCTCTTCATGCTGCGGTTCTCGTAGGCACGGTCGCAACGGATGCCGGCGGCGCGCAGCGCACCGGTGATGCGGAGCGCTTCGACCCCTCCGGTGGTGTCGACCACGAACACGTCGACCCCACCCGACGGGGCTGCGAACACACCTTCGTCGTCGCAGGCCAAGAGGGTGCGGTCGAGGCCGAGCGCGAATCCGACGCCCGGCGTGGCCGAGCCTCCCAGCGACTCGACGAGCCCGTCGTAGCGGCCGCCACCGCCCAGCGCGTTCTGCGCCGAGTCGAGCGTGCCGCCCTGGTACTCGAACGTCGTGTAGCGGTAGTAGTCGAGGCCACGAACCAGCTTGTTCTCGACGCGAAACGGGATGCCCAGTTCGCCGAGGCCTGCCTGAACGGCAGCGAAATGAGTGGCTGCCTCGTTGCTGTAGAACTCGGCGATACGGGGCGCGCCCGACACCACCGGCGCATCCTGGGGACGCTTCGAGTCGAGCACGCGTAGCGGGTTCTTGGCGAGGGTGGCCTGGCTTTCGACACTGAGGTCGCCGAGGTGCGCCTGAAAGTAGGCCTCGAGGGCAGCGACGTAACGCGCCCGGTCGTCGGGTTCGCCGAGCGAGTTCAGCAGCAGATCGACCTGGCTGAGGCCGAGGCGGCGGAAGAACTCCCAGCCAAGGGCGATGATCTCGACATCGAGATAGGGATCGTTCGCGCCCAGCACTTCGATACCCACCTGGTCGAACTGTCGATACCGGCCACGCTGGGGCTTTTCGTAGCGGAACTGCGACCCGGTGTACCACACCTTCCACGGGGTGACCGGGTGGTGTTGCACGAACGCCCGGCACACCGACGCGGTGAGCTCGGGGCGCAGGGCGATGTGGCGGCCGCCTTTGTCGACGAAGTCGTACATCTCCTTGCTGACCACATCGGTGGCGGCCCCGATGCGTTGGAACACACCGAGGTCTTCCAGCAGCGGCGAGATGACCTGGCCGTACCCGGCGCCGTCGGCCACCTCGGCGAACACCTCGACGAAGCGTCGCCAACGCGCCGAGTCGGGCGGCAGGATGTCGCGCATCCCTGGGCTGGTCTGGAACTCGGGCACGGTACGCGATCCTACCGGGCCACCTCCGCGCAGGCCGGGAGGGTTTCGTCACTCACTCGACGTCAGGCGAGCAGGCGCAACGCCGTGAAGACACTCATGCCCACCACCATCATCGCCAGCATGTTGCGGGTGCGGGCGAACACCACCGTGGCCGCAAGCAGCGCCCACAGTTGCTGATTCCCCCAACTGATGGTGACGTGGCGGTCGTGAGCCAGGACGCCCGGAGCGATGATGGCAGCCAACGCACACGCGGGCGCATAGCGGAGGGCCCGCTCGAGCCACATCGGCAACTCGATGCGCGCCGGCAGCACGAAGAAGCTCGACCGGGTGATGACCGTGGCCACAACCAAACAGATGATCGCGCCGAGCATGTAGGGCCATTGGTCGATACCGGCCATCAGCGGACCTCCTCCCCCAGCGCCACCCGACGAGCCACGACGGTGTCGCGGACGCGTTCGACGATCAGCGCTACACCCACCCCGGCGACGACCGACACGATGAGCCCGAGGCGGAGCGGCATCCGCACCGTGACGAGCGATGTGACGACCGCGACACCGACCCCCGCGATCGCCGGCGATGTGACGGTCATCGGCACCAGGACCGCCACCAAGGCGAGATAGGCGGCGACCTCGAGGCCCCAACTCGCCGGGGCCAGCCCGCCAAGCACCACCCCGGCGATCGAGGCGACCTGCCAGATCGACCAGTTCACCACCGCCCCGCCGTAGAAGTAGCCCCACTGCAGGGGATTACCCCGCTCGGGATCGGCGGCGAAGCGCAACGAGAACAACGCGAAACCGAGGTCGCCGTTGAGGTACCCGGCAAGGGCTCGTTGGCGCAACGACAGGCGGACGAAAGCCGGACGACTCGTGGCCGCGAAGATGACGAAGCGCAGGTTGACGATCATCGCCGTCACCGCCACCAGCGGTAGGGGCGCGCCGGCCGCGAGTAGCGGCAACACCGCCAACTGCGCCGACCCGGCAAACACGGTGAGCGTCATCACGAGGCCGATCGCGACCGGCATCCCCGTGTTGACCATCGCCACGCCGGTGACGAACGCCCAGATGGAGATCGCCACTCCGAAGGGCCACATGGCGCGCGCTCCCTCGCGGAACCCAAGCGGATCGACCGGCGCGATCCAGCGGTCGCGAAACGAGACATGACGGTTCATCGAACTGCTCAGAGGTGGTAGGTCTCGGTGTGCCCGTCGACGCCGATGGCCTGACCGCTCACCATGCGCGCCGCCGGTGAGGAGAGAAAGAGGCACATGTCGGCGATCTCGGAGGGCTCGACAAACCGCTTGATCGACTGACCGGCTACGTATTCATCGGCCACAACCTGCCGAGCAACGCCGCGCTGGGCTGCCTCGGCCGCGATGACCCGGTCGATGCGGTCGCCACGCACCGAGCCAGGGCAGATGGCGTTGCACGTGACGCCGAAGGGGCCGAGTTCGATGGCGAGCGACTTGGTGAGCCCGACGACGGCCCACTTGGCCGCGGCGTACGGCGTGCGCATGCCGTAGCCGTACATGCCCGCCATCGACGAGATCTCGATGATCGTGCCGCTTCGTTGCTGCTTCAACAGCGGCGCCACGCGGCGTGCGCAGCGATAGTGCGAATCGAGCGACACGGCCAGACACGCCGACCAGTCGGCCGGATCGACGTCTTCGACGTACGCGGTAGGCCCCTTGGTGCCGGCGTTGTTGACGAGCACGTCGACACCCCCGAGCGCGCCGATGGCCTCGTCGAGCCAGCGGTCGAGCGCGTCGCCGTCGGCGAGGTCGACCACCGCGGCCGAGGCCTGCGGGCACGCAGCGCGGAACTGCTCGACCGCCGCCACATCGACGTCGCACACGGCGACCTGATCGCCCCGGGCCAAGAAGGCCTCGGCGATCACCCGGCCGATGCCACCCGCCGCAGCGGTGATGACGACCCGCTGCGCCATGGTCAGTCGCCCTTCCCGGGCACGATGCGAAAGGCGTCGTACACGGCGTCGATGGTCTTGATGGTGCGCAGCACCGACTCGAGATGCGACGGGTCGGCCATCTCGAACTCGAACCGCATGCGCGCCACCCGGTCGCTGCCGGTGTGGGTGGAGCAGGCGACGATGTTGACGTGCTGCTCGGACAGCGAGTTCGCCACATCGCGCAGCAGCTTCGAACGGTCGAACGCGATGACCTCGACCGCAGCGCGGAACAGCGCACCTGCCTGGTCGCCGTCCCACTCGACCTCGATGAGCCGCGGTGCCTGCTCGGTCATCAGGCTCTCGGCGTTGGCGCAGTCGGCACGGTGCACCGACACGCCGCGGCCACGGGTGACGAACCCGATGATCTCGTCGCCCGGCACCGGGGTGCAGCACTTCGAGAGGCGGATGAGCACATCGTCGAGGCCTTCGACGATGACACCCGGATTCTTGCGGCCTCGTCGGGACCGCTGCGGGTTGAGGGCACTCGACGACATCTGGTCGTCGTCGCTGTCGCGATAGGCCCGCGCCACCTTTTGAGCGAGTGCCTGGGCCGACACGTGGCGCTCGCCCACTGCAGTGAGGAGTCCGTCGATATCGCCATACCCAGCAGATTCGATCTCGGTGGCGAGCGCCTCGCTCTTCCACACCCGCTGCAGCGGCACCTCGGCCCGACGGAACTCGCGGGTGAGTTCCTCGCGGCCCACCTCGATCATGTCGGTACGCCGCTCGCGCGAGAACCACTGTCGGATCTTGTTGCGGGCACGCGGCGAGACCGAGAACTGCAACCAGTCGCGCGAGGGCGCCGCCGTATCGAGCTTCGACGTGAAGATCTCGCAGGTGTCGCCACTGCGCAGCGCCGTGTCGAGCGACACGAGACGGCCATTGATCTTGGACCCGATGCAGGTGTGCCCGATCTCGGTGTGCACGGCGTACGCGAAGTCGACCGGGGTGGACCCCTTGGGCAACGTGACGACCCGACCCTTCGGGGTGAACACGAACACCTCGTCCTGCTCGAGGTCGGTCTTCAGGTTCTCCATGAAGGCGGCCGGGTCGGCGAAGTCGGCCTGCCAGTCGATGATGCGGTTCAGCCAGTCGAAGTCGGGCGCCGCAGCGTCGTCTTTGTAGGCCCAGTGCGCCGCCACGCCCCACTCGGCGCGCTGGTGCATCTCGCGCGACCGGATCTGCACCTCGATCACCTTGCCGCCAGGCCCGATGACGGTGGTGTGCAGGCTCTGGTAGAGGTTGAACTTCGGCATGGCGATGTAGTCCTTGAACCGGCCCACGATCGGCGTGTAGTTGCCGTGGATGGACCCCAGCGCGGCGTAGCAGTCCTTCACCGATTCGACGATGACGCGCACGGCTACCAGGTCGAAGATCTCGTCGAACTCCCTGCCCTTCTGGATCATCTTTTCGTAGATGCTCCAGAGGTGCTTGCCCCGTCCGGTGACCTCGGCCTCGATGCCGACGGCGGCCAACTTGCCGCGCACCTCGGCGATCGACTTGGCGAGGTACACGTCGCGCTCGGGTGTACGGGTGCTGACGAGGTGGTCGAGCTCGGCGTAGCGCTTCGGGTAGAGCGATGCGAACGCCAGGTCTTCGAGTTGCTGACGCACCTCTTGGATGCCGAGGCGGTGCGCCAACGGGGCGTAGATGTCGAGCGTCTCTTGGGCGATGCGCCGCTGCTTCTCGACAGGCATCGCCGCGATGGTGCGCATGTTGTGCAGCCGATCGGCCAGCTTGATGATGAGCACCCGCAGGTCGCGGGCCATCGCCACCAGCATCTTGCGCATCGTGGCGGCCTGCTGGGCTTCCTTCGAGTCGAACTGGATGCGCTCGAGCTTGGTGACGCCGTCGACGATGGCGGCCACCTCGGCGCCGAACTCGCGGTCGACGTCGGCGAGGCTGATCTCGGTGTCTTCCACGGCGTCGTGCAGCAGGGCGGCTGCGAGCGAGATGTCGTCGAGGCCGATGTCGGCCACGATCTGGGCCACTGCGAGCGGATGGTTGATGTAGCTCTCGCCACTCGAGCGGGTCTGGTGTCGGTGCGCCTCGGAGGCCACCTCGTAGGCCCGGCTGATGATGGCCACCGATGCCTTCGGGCGCCGCCGTCGGTAGACGGTGAGCAGCGGGGTGAGTTCTTCTGCCGGCGTGTGCTGGTGCCGTCGCCAGGGAAGGACTCGGTCGACCGTTGCCATGGCGCCGCCTAGTACCTGCTGAGCGAGTCGACCCGCCGGTCGCCGAGGCGCTCGCGTCCGCCGAGGCCGTCGATCTCGATGAGGAAGCCGAGGCCGACCACCTGCCCACCGAGTTCCTCGATGAGCCGACAGGTGGCCGCCGCGGTGCCGCCGGTGGCAAGCACATCGTCGATGACGAGCACCCGTTCGCCGGGACGGATGGCGTCGCGGTGCATCTCGAGCACATCGGCGCCGTACTCGAGCGAGTACTCCTCGCGCACCACGGCCCAGGGCAGCTTGCCCGCCTTGCGCACCGGCACGAACCCGGCCCGCAGGCGATAGGCAACGGGGGCCGCGAGGATGAACCCGCGGGCCTCCATACCGATGACCCGGTCGACCTGGATGTCGGCGAACGCGGCGACGAGTTGGTCGATGGCCGTGGCAAAGCCCGGGCCGTCGCCGAGCAGCGGGGTGATATCGCGGAACATCACCCCCGGCTGGGGATAGTCGGCGATCTCGCGAACGAGTCGGGTGAGCCAGGCGGGGTTGGCCGACATGCTCTCAGGGTACCGTCCCGCACTGGGGACGGCCGGCGATCAGCGCCGCTTCTTCTTGCGTGGCCGGGGCGGGTGGGTGAGCACACTCTCGGGCGACGACGATGCGACCACCGTTCCGGGGTCGACACCGTCGGCCAAGCGGGCCCGAGCCCGGGCGAGCTCGCGTCGATGACCCTCGGGCGAACCGCCGAGGACGAGCCGTTCGAGCTCGGCGCCTGTGACGTGTTCGCCCTGCGTGCTGCGGTTGCGCTGGTCGCGCTGCTTGAAGATGACGAACAGCGGGGCGGCGACGAAGATCGACGAGTACGAACCGATGAGCAGACCAATGAGCAGGGCGAGGGCGAACTCGCGCAGCGCCACCGCACCGAACAGCATCGAACCGACCACCAGCAGCGACAGCACCGGCAGCACTGCCGCGAGGCTGGTGTTGATGGAGCGCATCAGCACCTGGTTCATCGACACGTTCATGATGTCGGGCTGACCCAGGCGGCTGCCGGCGTACCGCTCGGAGTTCTCGTTGATCTTGTCGAACACGACGATGGTGTCGTAGAGCGAGAAGCCGAGGATGGTGAGGAAACTCACCACGGTGGCCGGGGTGACCTCGAAGCCGAACAACGAGTACACGCCCACGCTGATGAACACGTCGTGCAGCATGGCGATGATGGCGGCCAGCGCCATCCGCCACTGGAACCGCCAGCTGATGAACAGCATCACCAGCACGAGGAAGATGACGAGGGCACGGATGGCTTTCTCGGTGATGCTGCGACCCCACGACGAGCTGACCGAGGTGGACGACACCTCGTTCACGTCGACCTTGGCGGCGTCGGCGAGCGCCTGCTGCACCGTGGCCACGACCTCCTGTGGCTGGTCGCCCACCTGAATGCGCAACCGTTCGCCGCTGTCGGCCGAGGTGAGCACCTGCACCTTGGCGTCAGTGCCGTTCAGGCCCTGGTCGTCGAGCAGGGTGCGCACCGAGTCGACGGTCTGCCCATTCGAGGGCACCTCCCAGGCGACACCACCCTCGAAGTCGATGCCGAGGTTCAGACCCTGCAGCAGCATCGACACGATGGTGACGACGATGAGCACGCCCGAGATGATGAACCCGACGCGACGGCGACCCCAGAAGTCGATGGCAGTCTCGCCGTGGTAGAGCCGACCCCATCGACCGCGACGGGTGTGCGGCACCACCGGCTGGGCGCCGGGCACGTTGGCGACCACGGCGGTGGCCAGGTCGGTGTCGGCAGTGTGGTTGAGATCGGTCATGACGCACCCCCGGCGATAGCTGCTGACGACGACGGAGACGTCGACGGCGACGGCGTTACCTCGATGCCCATCACCTTGCGCTTGGCCATCCAGTCGGTACCGGCCAGCAGCAGCACTGCGGGCCGGGTGAAGAAGTACGACACCACGAGGTCGATGAGGGTGGACAGGCCGAGGAAGAAGGCGAAGTTCCTGACGGCCCCGACGGTGAGGTACCACAGGGTGAAGGCACCGATGAGCGACACCGTGTCGGCGATGAGAATGGTGCGCCAGGCTCCGGCGAAGCCGCGCTGCGCACTGTTGCGCAGTGTGCGACCCGCCCGTACCTCGTCCTTCAGACGCTCGAAGAACACCACGTACGAGTCGACGGTGACACCGACCGACACGATGATGCCCGCCACGCCTGCCAGCGACAGGGCGAGACCCTGCGTTCGCGAGAGCAGCGAGATGATGCTGTAGAGAATGGATCCCGACACGAGCAGACCCACCGCCACGACGAGACCGAGGTGGCGGTAGTACAGCACCAGCAGCAACAGCACCAGGGCGATGCCGACGAGGCCGGCGACGAGTGCGGCGTGCAGCGAGTCCTTGCCCAGTGTGGGCGACACGTTCTGCACCGACTGGGTCTCCATGCGCACCGGCAGCGAACCGCTGCGCAGCACATTGGCGAGGTCTTTGGCCTCGGACTCGGTGAAGCTGCCCGTGATCTGCACACCGTTGTTGAAGTTCGCATCCTGGACCGTGGGGGCCGAGATGATCTCACCGTCGAGCTCGATGGCGAGCTGCCGAGAGGGGCAACTCGTACTGGCGCTGGCGCACTGGGCGGCGAGTTGGTTCCACACGTCGGCGCCCTCGGCACCGTTGCGCAGCCCGACACGCACGCCCCATTTGCCGTCGATGATGTCGGCGGTGGCGTCGTTCTCGAACACCGCACCGGTGCCACCGGCCGGGCCGACCAGACACTGGCCACCACCGCGCAGCGGCAGGAATTGCTGTTGCGTGGGATCGCTGATCACCGGAGTGGTGGTGCTGGGCGCCCCGTCGACCGTCGTCGCGGTGGCGTCGGCCACCGTCGTTCCGCTGGCACCGTCGACCGTCGTGTCCGACGCGGGCACCGTGGTGCCGGGTTCGGTGGTTCCGGGTTCGGTGGTGGCACTGGAGGTCACCCGCCGGCTGGGCCCCGGCGCCGCAGTGGTGGTGGGCGCCACCGTGGTGGACGAGCCCTCCCCCGCCACCGTCGTCGTGGTGGACGAGCCGTCGTCGGCGGCGGGGTCGCTGCGACAAGCCTGCACGGGCCGCAGGTACACCTGACCGGTGACCTGCACCAATTCGATGGCCTGCTGCTGGTTCTTCACGCCGGGCAGGTTCACGACGATGGCATCGCCCTGGCGAATGATCTCGGGCTCGGCCACACCCAGGCTGTCGACGCGATCGCGGATGCGCTCGACGGCAAGGTCGATGGCAGCCGGGTCGTAGTTACCGACCGGCTGCTGGGTGACCGAGATCCCACCCTGCAGGTCGAGGCCGAGAGAAGGCTCGTTACCAGCGACGACGCTGATGAGCAGGCCGCCGAAGGCCAGCACCAGGATGCCGACCAATGAGATGAGGAGTTTGCGACGCATCACTGACCGGCAGGCGCATCGCCAGTGTCGGCGATCGGCGTCGAGCGCAGTGAGTCGGTGCCGACGTTCTCGTTCGTCGGAGCAGCGCCGGCGCCGCCCGCCGAGGTGTCGACCTTGCGCTGCACCGCGGCGCGAGCCACGCGGATCTGGACGTTGTCGTCGATCTCGAGCCACACGATGTCGCCGTCGAAGCCGGTGATGAAGCCGTAGAGGCCCGAGGTGGTCATCACCTCATCGCCCACACCGATGGCGGCCTGCATGGCGGCCTGCTCGCGCTGGCGGCGACGCTGCGGACGGATGAGAAGGAAGTACATCGCCACCGGAATGAGCAAGAAGATGCCCAACTGGACGATGGCGGCTCCGCCGGAGCCCGACGAGGAGGTCTCGGCAATGATCGAGGTGACGTACATGGTGTCCCGCTGAGAAGGTTGCGATTCGGTCGGCGACCGAACGGTGGCAAAGCCTAGCGACCCGACGACCCCGTGGGCAGGTCAGCCCCACACATCGAGCACCTCGCTCCGCAGCGTGGCGAACGTGCCGGCGGCGATGGCCCGCCGCATCCGGCTCATCAGCTGCAGCGTCCAGCTGACGTTGTGAATGCTCACCAGGCGCGACGCCGTGGGCTCGCCCACCTGGAACAGGTGGCGGATGTAGCCACGGGTGTGTCGGGCGCACACCTCGCACGCGCACCCGGCATCGATTGGCTCGTCGCTCAGCGCGTGCTTTGCGTTCTTCACATGCAACTTGCCCGCATCGGTGAGGGCGGTGCCGTGGCGGCCGAGCCGGGTCTGCAGCACACAGTCGAACTGATCGACCCCGAGGCCCACGGCCTAGACCAGGCTGGCCGGGTCGCCCACACCCATCAGGTAACGCGGCCGGTGGGCGGGCAGATGGGCGATGGCGGCGGCCAGCGCCGGCACCATCTCGGCCCGGGTCTCGCCCACGCTGAGGCCCCCGATGCCGTAGCCGTCGAAGTCGAGCGCCGCCGTGCGCTGTGCGCTCTCGGCCCGCATCGTCTCGCTGACACCACCCTGGACGATGCCGAACAGGGCCTGATCGGGCCGGTGGTGCGCGGCCTTCGCTCTGGCCGCCCAGGTACTGGTGCGTTCGAGCGCCACACGGATCACCTCGGGCGGCGATGGCAGCGGCGGGCACACGTCGAGCACCATCTGGATGTCGGCGCCCAGCAGCTCTTGGGTGTGCACGGCCAGTTCTGGGGTGAAACGGTGGCTCGACCCGTCGTAGGTGCTGCGGAACGTCACCCCGTCGTCGTCGACCTTCGGGTCGAGCGAGAACACCTGGAACCCGCCGGAGTCGGTGAGCGTGAGCCCGTTCCATCCGGCAAACCGGCCGAGGCCGCCGAGCTCGGCGATGGTCTGGGCACCGGGCCGCAGCATGAGGTGGTATGTGTTGCCCAGCACGATCTCGGCGCCGAGCCGCTCGTAGTCGGCGGCGCTGAGGTACTTGATGGCACCCCGGGTGCCCACCGGCATGAAACACGGCGTCCGGTACGAGCCACGAGCCGTGGTGGCC
>JBAXSU010000052.1:0-18704 GCA_037130535.1 Actinomycetota bacterium | reverse complement strand
CCGACTGATCGCCCCCTGCTCACCGACGAACGGCACTGCTCGCGCAGTGGCCGACGCCGCACTGGGCTGCATCCCGCTCGAGCGTTGGCGCCGATAGCCTCCGCCCTCATGCGGTCGCCCTCCGATCTCCCCCGGCCCGAGCGTGGGGCCCGCCGCCTCGGCGACCGCGGCCGAGTCGTCGTGATCTCCATCGCGGTGGTCGCGGTGGTGTTGCTGGTGTCGGCCCGGTTCCTGTCGGGCTTCTACGTCGACTACCTCTGGCATCTCAGCGTCGGCCGCGGCGACGTGTTCTGGGGTGTGCTGGGCAGCAAGGCCCTGCTGTTCGGATTGTTCGCCGCAGTGTTCATCGCGGTGGCGGTGCTCAATCTCATCATCGCCGACCGGCTGGCCCCCGCCACGTTCTCGGCCAACATGCATCCGGTCGTCGAACGGTTCCACGAAGTGTTCGGCCGGCGCCTGCGCCTGGTGCGGTTCGCAGCGGCGGTGTTCTTCGGATTGCTGTTCGCGCTGCCCGCCACGTCGTACTGGCAGGACTGGCTGCTGTTTCGCAACAGCAAGTCGTTCGGCATCACCGACGCCCAGTTCGGCAACGACATCGGCTTCTACGTGTTCCGTCTGCCGTTCATCACGTTCGCGCTCGACTGGTTCTACGCGGCCCTGGTGTTCGTGACGCTGTTGGTGCTGCTCACCCACATCCTGAACGGTGGTGTGGTGCTTCAGCCACCGCGACCGAAGGTGCGCCGCGCTACGAAGGCGCACCTCGCGGTGCTGCTGGCGCTGCTGGCCGTGGTGAAAGCCGGCGACTACTGGGTCACCCGCTACGAGCTCACCACCGAGCAGCGCGGCTTCGTGCAGGGTGCCACCTACTCGGTGGTGAAGGCGCAGTTGCCGGCCGTGGTGCTGCTGGCACTCATCGCCCTGCTGGCGGCCGGGCTGTTCCTGTTCTCGTTGAAGACCGACTCGTGGCGGTTGCCGTTGGCGGCGTCGGGCCTGTGGGTGGTCGTTGCGCTGCTGGGCGGTGTGGTGTACCCGGCGGTGGTGCAGGCGTTGGTGGTGAACCCCAACCAGAAAGAACGCGAGGCGCCGTACATCGAGCGCAACGTGCTGGCCACTCGCCAGGCGTTCGGCATCGAGAACGTCAGCGAGCAGACCATTTCGTTCGGCAACCTGTCGGCGGCCGAGATCACGGCCGATGCGTCACCGCTGCGCGACGTGCGCCTCCTCAACCCAGGGCGGCTGGTCGAGCGGTTCCGCATCGACCAGGGCCAGCGCTCTGGGCTCACCATCCGCGACCTCGACATCGACCGCTACGTGGTCGACGGGCGCGAACAGCAGGTGCTGATGGCCGCCCGCGAACTCGACCAGGGCAGCATCGCCAACAAGTCGTGGCAGGGCACGCACCTCATCTTCACCCATGGGTGCGGCCTGGTGCAGGCACCGGTGTCGAGGGTCGAGACCAGCGGCCGGCCCGACTACGTGTCGGTGTCGCTCGACCGGCCCGAGCTGTACTTCAGCGAAGGCCTCAGTGGCTACGCCGTGGTGAACACCACGGTCAGCGAAGACATCTGCCCCGACCAGACCAACACCGGCGAGTACGAGGGCGACGGTGGCGTGAAGCTCGGCTCGTTCGTGCGCCGAGTGGCCTTCGCGCTCCACTTCCTCGACTACAACCTGCTCGGCTCGAGCGCCATCACCGATGCATCGCAGTTGATCGACATCCGCGATGTTCGCGAACGGGTGAGCACGGTGGCACCGTTCCTGTCGCTCGAGGGCGACCCGTATCCGGTGGCCGTCGACGGCCGCGTGAAGTGGGTGGTCGATGCCTACACCACCAGCGACCGCTATCCGTATGCGCAGAACGCCGACCTCAACCAACTCACCGCCACCAGCGGGTTGAACTTCCCGTTCAACTACATCCGCAACAGCGTGAAGGCCACCGTCGATGCCTACGACGGTTCGGTGTCGCTGTACGTCAGCGATCCGTCCGACCCCATCGTGCAGGCGTGGGAGTCGGCGTTCCCCGATCTGTTCGCGGCGATGGACGCGATGCCGGGCGACCTGCGCAGCCACCTCCGCTACCCCGAAGACCTGTTCCGAGTGCAGACCGCGCACTACTCGAAGTATCGGCTGGCGCCGTCAGCCTTCTACGGACGTGACGGGGCCTGGTCGGTGGCACAGGGTCCCAGCATCCGGCCAAGTCTTGCCGAGTCGGGCACGGTCACCAGCGGCGCGCTGATCGACGACCAGACCGGCGCCGCTTCCTCGTCCGCCGACGCGTTCGCCAGCGAGTCGGGTTCGGCGCGCTTCGTGCCCTACTACTCGATGTTCCGTGCGCCGGGGCAGTCCGAGGCGTCGTTCCAATTGCTGCGGCCGTTCGTGCCGTTCAGCACCAACGACAACCGCACCGAACTGCAGGCCTTCATGTTGGCCAGCAGCGAGCCCGACACCTACGGCCAGTTGTCGGCGTACGTGGTGCAGGGCAAGGTCGACGGCCCCGCCACCGTGGCCGCCACCATCGAGAGCGACCCGGCCATCTCGCAGCAGATCACGTTGCTCGACCAGAAGGGCTCGACCGTCTACTACGGCGACCTGCAACTGGTACCGCTGGGCGACGGTCTGCTGTACGTGCGGCCGCTCTATGTGGAATCCGACACCTCGAAGCAGCTGTCGTACCGCTTCGTGTTGGTGTCGTATCAGGGCAAGTCGGCGTTCGGTACGTCGCTGCAGCAGGCGCTGGGCAAGTTGTTCCCGGGCTTCGCCACCGACCTCGGCGATGTGGTGGGCGGCACCACCGAGCCGACCGACCCCACCGATCCCGTCCAACCCACCGATCCGAGCACGTCGCAAGACCCGGCCGAACTGCTGGCTCAGGCCGACGAACTGTTCGCCCAGGCCGACGCCGCACTGCCCGACTTCGCCAAGTACGCCGAACTCAACGCGCAGGCCCGTGCCCTGGTGAAGCAGGCACTCGACCTGCTCGCCCAGGGGTGAGTTCCGGCAGCAAGCACGCCCAGCGGCTGTTGGCCGGCCGCGTTGCGGCGGGTGTGTCAGGCGCGGGAGCGGAGTTGGCGTAGCTGTTCAGCGATGGCAGCGAGGTCTTCGCGGAACGAGATCTCGTGGCGAGCCTGCTCGGTGGCCAACTTCACCTGCCCGGCGCGAAGCGACTCGACCGTGGCATCGCTGAGGGCGGGCCCGCTGGGCTGGCGGGTGGCGAGACCATCGATCTCGCGGCTCAACTCGCTCAACTGGTTGGTGAGCTCGGTGCCCATGTGGCCGAGGCGCTGCTCGATCTGGCCGGCGAGCAGGCGGGCCTGGTGTGCTTCGGCCTCGGTGATCGCCAGCCGCTCGAGCAGTTCGGGGTCGGTACCCGCGGGTGTGGCGGGTGCCTGCGCCGGTTGCGACTCGAGCTCGGCGATGCGGTCGTTCAGCGCGACCAGCTGATCGCTCATCTCGGTGTGCGCAGCGATGCGCTCGCTCAGCTGGGCGAACTGATGATGCAGCAGTTCGCTCTGGCGAGCGTTGTCTTCCAGCAGCATGAGCCGCTCGGTGAACGACTCGTCGAGTTGCACCGGGGCTTCGGCAAGCGCTGCTACCTCTTCGACCCGCTCGGTGAGCTGACCCAACTGTTCGGCCACGGCCGTCTGTGCGCTGAGCGTGGTGGTGAGGACGGCGACCTGGCGGTTCAGCGACTCGACGCTGGTAGCAGTGCGCTCGAGTTGCAGCAGTCGTGCGGCGAGCTCCTCGTCGGGCTGGGCGGGCGAGGCCGCCAAGTGCGCGACCTGCTCGAGCCGCTCGGCGAGCTGGGTGATGAGGGCCTGGTCCATCTCCTGGGCCTTGCCGTTGGCCGGACGGAACAGTGCCAACTGGGCGATCTGGTCCTGGTCGACGGCAGTGGCCTGACGCGACTCGACGTCGATGACGCGGCGGTGGAGGGCATCGACCTTGGTGCCGACCGCTTCATTTGCGTCGAGGCGACGCTGGATGAGGTCGAGCTGGTCGACGATGTCGGACGCATCGGTGCGATTGTTGGTGCTGAGCACCATGGTGGTGGCGGCCAGTGAACTGAGTTGATCCTCCAGCAACGCCTTCGACTGCTCGGAGGCATCGAGCCGCTCTTTCAGCTGCGCGATCTCGTTCTGCAGCACCAGGAAGTCGACCGGGTCGATCGCATTTTTCTTCCTGAACAAACCCATGGTGCCGATGGCCTCACTCGCGCCGAAGAATGGAAACGCGGTCAGGGTACAGCCTGTGCCGCGATGGGTGGTGGAACCACCGCCTTGAGCAGCCCGGAGGGCTCCGATGGTCGGTCGGAGCAGCACCAGCACGTGCCGGATCCGGTATACAGACAACCGTGAGCGACGCTCGAGACGATTCTCCTCCTGCCAGCTCGCAGCCCGGCGGGAAGGCGAGCATCCGTCGACTGCCGAGGACGATGGTCATCGGCCTGCGTCTGGTGTGGCAGGCGGCACCGCGCGAGATGACGATCAACGCTCTGTTGCAGTTGGTGGTGGCCCTTGCCGTCACGGGCCAAGTCTTGGCGGGTAAGCGGCTGCTCGATCGGCTGATCACCGTCGGCGAAGGCGAATCGTTCAGCGTGGTCGTGGGGCCGCTGGTTCTGCTGTCAGTTGCCTCGGCCGTGGCCTCGATCTGTGCCGTGGTGCGTAGCGAGCAGCAGCGGGTGCTCGCCGAGTTGGTGAGCCGATCGTCGATCACGAGGGTGCACGAGGTAGCGGCTGCCGTCGATCTTCTCGCGTTCGACTCCCCCGAGTTCCACGATCGGCTCGAGCGGGCCCGATCGAACGCACTGTCGCGTCCGTTGCAGCTCGGCAACGGTGTGCTCGGCGTGCTCAGCGCGCTGTTCACCCTGGCGGGCATCTCGCTGGCGTTGCTGTTGATCGAACCACTCTTCTTCGCCCTGATCCTGGTCGCATACGTACCGGTATGGCTCGCCACCGCTCGCGCGAGTCGAGTGGCGTACCGGTTCTCGGTTGCCCAGGCCGAACGCGACCGTCGCCGGTTGTATCTCTCGCTCGTGCTCTCGCGCCGCGAGGAAGCCGCCGAGGTGCGCGCCTTTTCGTTGTCGGGCTTCTTGCGTCGTCGCCACGATGCGTTGCTGCAGGAGCGCATCGACGATGTGCGCGTGCTGGCCGCCAACCGCACGCGCTTGGGGGTGGCGGCCGCGGTGGTCACCGTCGTCCTCAACGGGGCTGCGATCACGCTGTTGGTCTGGCTCGTGAGCAACGGCAGGATCGGCGTCGCCGATGCGGGCGCCGTCGCTGGTGCAATGGTGTTGTTGGCGGGCAGGCTCGACGCGCTCGCTGGCAGCGCTGGAAGCGTCTACGAGAGTTCGCTGTTCATCGAGGACTACACGGCGTTCGTCGCCGAGCTTCCCGAACTCCAGCGGCGTGCCGGTGCCGGGGCGGCGGTTCCTCCCTTGCAGTCACTGGTAGCCGATCACGTCACCTTCTCGTATCCCAGTCGCACCGAACCGGTGCTGCGCGACGTCTCGGTGCGTGTCGAGCGCGGGCAGGTCGTGGCGCTGGTGGGCGAGAACGGTTCGGGCAAGACCACGTTGGCGAAGTTGTTGGCCGGCTTGTACGACCCCTCCCACGGATCGGTGCAGTGGAACGGTGTGTCGCTGCTGGATCTCGATAGCGGTGCGCTGCGCAACAACGTGGGCATCATCTTTCAGGACTTCGTGCGCTACACGCTCAGTGCGTACGACAACATCGCTGTGGGTCGGTCGGAACGCAACGATCCGGTCGCGCTCCGTGAGGCGGCCGAGCGTGCCTCGGCCGACAGTTTCCTTGCGGCGCTCGTCGATGGTTACGACACGCTGCTCGGTACCGAGTACTCGTACGGCACCGAGTTGTCGATCGGGCAGTGGCAGCGGGTGGCCCTGGCCCGGGCTTTCTATCGCGATGCGCCGTTGCTCATCCTCGACGAACCCACAGCGGCGCTCGATGCGCGCACGGAGGCCGAGTTCTTCGACCGTGTCCGCCAGCTCTACCACGACCGCGCGGTGCTGCTGATCTCGCACCGCTTCTCGACGGTTCGCAACGCCGACCACATCTACGTGCTCGACCACGGCCAGGTTGCCGAGCACGGCAACCACGACGAGCTGATGCGTCGGAAGGGGATGTACGCCGAGTTGTTCTCATTGCAGGCGGCAGGGTTCGTCGAGCCAGGGTCTGATCCGTCGCCGTGACGCGGATCGCCGTCGTGTCGTCGCGGGCGCTGATCGCACACGCCCTGGCCGAGTCGCTCGCCGCAGTGCCGGGCGTCGAGGTGTGGTTGTCGTCGCTCGAAGCGCTGGGTGCCGGCGATCGACGCGCCGAGCAGGCATCGACCTGTGTGGTGATCGACCTCGACGATGCCATCGGGCACCAAGACATCGTGCAGACCGCGATGGTCTCGTTCGAGCGGGTGCGCAGGGTGGCGGTATTCGACACGTTCACCGGCCACCATGCCCGCATGGCGTTCGACCTCGGCGTGACCGGCTTGGTGGCGCTCACCGCACCGGTCGAAACGGTGGTTGCGGCGGTGCTCGGACCGGCGTCGGGTGATCGGCCGAGTTCGGTCGTCACCGCAGCCGCAGGCGCGAGCCGCGACGACCTGCTGCGGTTGAGCACCTTGTCGCCGCGCGAGCTCGAGGTGCTCGCCCTGCTCGGTGCTGGCACATCGGTGCACGATCTGGCCGAGCGACTCGCGATCACGCCGCACACGGCTGCCTCGCACAAGCGCCGCGTGTTCGCGAAGCTCGGACTTCAATCGCAGACCCAGGCGGCGGTGTTCGCGGCGCGAGCAGGGATCGATGTCTCGGTACGAACGACCGACGACGACTGACCGGGGATCGAGGCGCGTCGACGGCTAGGGAGTAGGGGTCGGCGCCGTGTCGTCTGTCGGCTCGTCGGCCGCCCAGAGGACGGCCATGATCTGATCGATGGTCGTGTTGCCGGCACCGATCCCCCACGGGATCTCGACCGCGTAGACCGGCACCCGTTCGACGAGGTCGATCAGGGCTGCCAGATGCTGGGCAGACGTAGCGGGGTCGGACCAGTTGCTCACGCGCGGTGCGCCCAGCAGCGCGAACAGCGCCTGTCTGGTGCTCAGCCGGGTGGGCGTGATCGCGGCCTCAGGCCCACACAGCAGCGGGAGGACGACGGCGTCGAGTGGCACGACCGACTGGTCGGGTGTGGCCGGGGCGAATGCGCGTCGGCCATCGGCCGTTCGCTCGTCGGGGTGATCCGAGCCGTCGAGCAGGACAGCCGCACCCTGTCGCAGCCGCAGGTGGGTCGATCCGCGATGGCAAACCGCCACGCCCTCGATCACCCCCACGCGCAGCACGTCGTCGCTCACGAGGCGGGCCCCGGCGAGGCAGGCCATCGTCGCGAGCGTCGACTTGCCACTGCCCGACGTGCCGACGAACGCTACGGTTCGGCCCTCGACCTCGACTGCGCTGGCATGCAGCACCATGTGCCCGTCGAGCATCAGCATCGCCGACAACAGCGTGCCGGCCACGAGCAGCGGGATCAGGCTCTGGTCGGCGCCGTCGACCACCCGTGCCTCGACCACGGTCGGCCCTGTCTCGCTGCGGTGGCCCGACAGGTCGATGGCGAAGTCGACGAGGTCACCGAAACGCAGGGTGGCGTGGTCGGGGTCGTGCATCACCAGTTCGTGGTAGCGGGCCTGATTGCCCAGATGGGCGATCACCCGACCTGCGAGTGGCTGCCGCGCCGCACCGGGATCGAGGGCCTCGGGGCGTATGTCGACGACCACATCCGGTCGTGCATCGACAGGGGCGTGGTGACCGAGGTCGAAGGGGGCCGACACCACCCACCCGTTCACCAGATAGGTCTGGCTCATCGCCCGCCCAGCACGAGCTCGCCGAACTCGATTGCTGCGGGGTCGAGGTCGACGCCGCCCACCTGCAGCCAGGCGTGCGCCGTCACGCCGTCTGTGCCCCGTCTCACCCCCACTTTCATCACGGGGTCGAGGCGGCGGAGCCGCTGACCGGCCACGAGGCTTTCACGAAGGCACACACCGTCGATTGGCCAGTGCCGCATCACCGCCTGGACGACGGAAAGGCGGCGAACGGCCCACGGCGGCAGGGTGGCGGTCGACGAGCACTCAGGCGCCACCTGCGGCTCGCCCCCGGAGTCGAGGCGAACAGCGAACAGCCGAGCTGCCCGGGGCAGGGTGAGCATCCGGATCGTCACCTCACTGGCTGCAGCGAGTGACAGCACGACGATGAACTCGACCTTGCGCCGCCACGGCATGCGCAGGATGAGTCTCAGCCAGTGGGTGACCTTCGGGCCACGCCCCCTGCCGACCATGACGCTCAGTGACGTTCGAGCAGCGAGTGCGAGTCGAGCAGGACGATGAAGTTCGACACGTCGCGCCGTGCATCGGCGTCGGCGATCTCGAAGTTCTCGATGAGGAGCGAGGTCAACTCGCCAAGCCGGGCGCCGTCGACGAGACTCGACCACAGCAATGTGCCCGTACGATTTGCCGTGAAATACAACGATGACGTGAGATCGAGGGCGATGATCTCGCCGTCGACCTCACGCCATGTGAGTTCGTTGCTGCGGAGCCTGAGCACCGCGTCGTCTTGGTTGGTCACGCCGAAAGATTATCGGCAGCGAGACCGAGGTGGCGGTTCAGCCGTCGCTCGGGCCGTACGCCGTGTTGTTCTTGAAGGGCAGAATGTCGGACCACTGCTTGGCGCCGGCCTTGGTGATCTCGTGGATGGTGCCGACGACCTCGAGGGTCGGGGCTTCGTAGGGCTGCTTGTCTGAAGTCATGACCCGTATCATGCTGGGCGTGCCAGCAAGTCGCAATACCCTTAGGGGAAATGTGCGATCCGGACAGATTGGGCCGTTGATCGCGGTTGCCACCCGCCGTCCGCTTGTCGGCCGCGCCGTCGAATCGAGTTGTGTGCGACTCGGATTCGGTCGACCCGGCCTGCCAGGCACGCAGCCCTCTGTTGCACAACCGCTCGTCTTGGTCGTCGACATCGCCGACAGCGGTGATCGTGGGTTGATCGAGAGCATGGCCCCACCTGCTGTGACAGTTGGTGCCGTGCGCCGTGTACTCATCTGCGACGACGGATCGCGGGCAGCGATGACCGCCTTGCTCGTGGACAATCGAGGTCGAGGCGACACAGTCGATGCCGTGATCTGCGTCCACGACCAGCCGGTCGAACTCGACAGGGCGCTGCAGCATGCGGTCGCTGGCGAGGCGTATGTGTCGAGCGGCGCGGCGCGGCTGTTGTTCGATCTGTTTCGCAGCGAGCATTCGTCGCCCCGGCGAACACGGGTGGTGCGGCTCACGTCCCGCGAGGCAGAGGTAGCTCGTCATCTGGCCCAGGGCGCGACCGCGAAGGGCACCGCAACGGCGCTCGGCATCTCGCAGAAGACGGTCGAGGCCCACCGGTCGACCGTGTTCCGCAAACTGGGTGTCGGCACCGCCGCCGAGGTCGCTGCCGTCGTCTTGAGTGATCCGTCGCTCGTCGGTGGCCTCCGATGACGGCGCTGTCGGGTGTGGTCGGCTGGGCGGGACGGCCGGCGGATCTCGGCGACCTCACTCGAGTGGCCGATTCGCTCGATCCGTACGGGGTGCGACGCACGTGGCGCGGCGACCTGAACGGCTGTGCTGCTGCGCTGATCGTGCACGACCGACTCGGCGACCCCTCGGGCCTCGCGGTGAGTGCCGACGGGCAGATTGCCGTGGCGATCGACTCGCATCTCCATGCCAGAAGCGACCTCGCCGCAGCCCTCGGCCTCGGGGAGTCGTCGACCCGCCCCGACGCCGAGTTGATCCTGGCCGGCTACCAGCGGTGGGGCCGCGATGTGGTCGGGCACCTCAACGGGGTCTTCGCCTTTGTCGTGGTCGACCTGCATCACCAGCGGGTGCTGCTGGCCCGCGATCATGTCGGCCTGCGGTATGTCGCCCTGCATCAGCAGGACGACCTGCTTGCATTCGCCAGCACGGCGTTGGCCCTGACCGGTTTTCCCGGTGTCGGGCACGAACTCGATGTCGACCGTGCGGCGGAGGTGATGGCACTCGGCTATGGCACGACGCGCACCTTCGTCACCGGTGTGCGTTCGCTGCTGCCGGGAACTGCGGCGAACATCGATCGGGCCGGCCGTAGCGACTGGCGGTGGTGGTTGCCCGACGGAATCGAGGTCGAGGATCTCGGATCTCTCGACCTGCATGCGGAGCGCTTGCGTGGAGCCCTCGAACTCTCCGTCGCCGACTCGCTCGATCGGGCGCGCTCGCCGGGCACGATGCTGAGCGGGGGGCTCGACTCGACGGCGATCACAGCTGTTGCGGCGAAACTTCGCGGCGATCAGCGGTTGCCCACCTACACGAGCGTGCCGCCGCCGGGGTGGTCGGGTGCGCAGCCACGCGGATGGGTGAACGACGAACGCCCGTTGGTCGAGTTGCTCGCCGCGCAGCTGCCGCAACTCGCACCCCGGTTCATCCACGTTCGCGGCCTGTCGCTGTTCGAGCACCACGAGTCGCTGTGGGAACTCGGTGCAACACCCAGCGCGAACGCTCTCAACTCGATCTGGGTGGATTCGATCTATCAGGACGCTGCGGCCGACGGTGTCGACGTGCTCTTGAACGGAGGGCACGGCAACTTCGGTTTCAGTGCCGACGGCCCGTTGTGGATCTCGAAGTTGCTCCGCCGCGGACGGGTGCTCACCGCAGCGCGCGAGGCGCGACGGTGGTCGGAGGTACGCGGCAAGCCGATGAGCAAGATCGTCCGCGGTGATGTGATCTGGCCGATGCTTCCCGTCTCGTATCGCCGTCGGCGTGCCAAGGCGAAAGGCGTCGATCTGCTGTCGGGCTTCATCCAAGCCACGGCCATCGAGCCCGAGCGCCTGGCAACGCTCGATCTCGAAGCCGTCCTCGCTCCTGAAGCAAAGCCACACCCAGATGGGTGGAACCGCGACGTCCACCGGATGTTCGACTACAGCGGCGCGCAGGGCGAGGCGTGGAAGGCGTTCCAGTGCCTGCTCGGTGTCGAGACCCGCGATCCTCTCGCCGACCGGCGGGTCCTCGAGGAGGCGTTGCGCCAACCCGAGTGGTGGCGCCGTCACGACGGCATCGCGCGTGCGACCTGTCGTGCTGCGCTGCGCGACCTGTTGCCCCCCGAGATCGTCGAACGACACGAGTTCGGGGCGCAGATGCCCGACTGGTTCGACCGGCTCACCGATCGCCGTCAGGAGGTGGTCGACGAGTTCGAGCAGTTGCGCGACCATCCGGCGTCGCGCAGCGTGATCGACACGGCCAAACTCGATCGGCTCATTCGCGAGTGGCCCGATCGCTCGACCTCGGCCGACGAGGCGACCATGCGCGACTACCAGTGCGCACTCAGCCGGGCGCTCGCCGTGAGCCGCTATCTCCGCTGGTTCGAGGCCAGGGCTCGTCGCGTGGCCACCGGTGGATCGGTCGTTGTTCTACCGGTCCGCTGATCGGTCGGGGCCATGCCGGCGACCCGGCATGATGGCACGCAGATAGGTCGCGCGCAGTTGCCAACCGTCGACATACGGGACTCCGGCGAGTGACTGCCACCACCAGCGGTGGCTCCGGGTGCGATACGAGGCGATGGCGATCCGTTCGCGTCGCCCTGGTCGGTAGGTGTGGGCCCACTCGACGAGGGCTGGCGAGGCCGCGGGCCTGAGCGTGGACCAGGCGTCGGTGAGGGCAAGGGCCAGAGCTCCGCGAGCCTGCCAGGCGCTGGCGACGGAGTGGAGACGGTCGATGTCGAGATCGTCGGCCAGCGCGGCCTGCACGACGTCGCGCACGGTGATCAGCCGAGGCTCGAAGTCGCTGAGTGCGGCGTGGAACGCGCAGTGCAGCAGGCGCTCTTCGGGTGGCAGCGTTCGTACCGTGCGCCCCATCAACTCCACCGTCGCAGTGGTGGCGAACAGGCCGTCGGCATCGACGGTGAACGCGAACGGTCCGCTCAGGAACGTGCGGTGCAGGTCGATGCAGAACCCAGATGAAGCATGCAGCGTGGCCCCCTTGCCGAAGTGCTCGTCGAATCCGTCGACAAGTTCGCCATCCGGCCGGGTGATACCGACTGACCCGAGCGCGGCTACTGCGTCGGCGAACTGCGCGCCGCGCACGAGCAGATCGATGTCGCTGTAGGGGCGCAGCGATGGATCGGTGTAGAGCAGCGCTGCGTGGGTGGGTCCTTTCACCACCATCACGTCGACGCCGGCGTTGTCGAGTTCGTGCAGCGTTGTGGCGAGGAGGTGGTCGAGATGCAGCGAACGCACCATCCGATCGCGCTGGAGGTGGACCACCGTCGCATGCTGATCGTCCGAGACGGCGACAAGCCCCTGGCGGATGCCCTCGAGCAGGAATCCTCCGAGCCGATGGTGCCGGACTCCTTCGACGAACCGGTCCCACGCCGGTCCGCTGAGCGGAGTGCTGATGATGGGTGCCGGCGACGGTTCCAGCCCGATGCGAGCGACGCCGATGATGGCTGCGTCGGCCTGATGCACGAGCCGAGGTTAGTCCGTCCCGTCAGGTCAGCCGCCCCCCTACACTGCGCCCAGTGTCATCGGCGGTCAATGCGCATCGAGCACCTGTCAGGGTGCTGTGGCTCATCAAGGGCCTTGGCCACGGCGGCGCCGAGTCCCTGCTCGTGTCGCTGGCCGAGGGGGCCGATCCCGATCTCGTCAGCTACGAGGCGGCGTACGTCCTGTCTCACAAGCGCCAACTTGCACCGGCCTTGCGCGATGCCGGTGTGCCGGTCACCGATCTCGGTTCGCGCCGGGGCTTCGGTCCGGCTTGGCTGTGGCGATTGCGGCAACTGCTCAAACGGGGCCGCTTCGACGTCGTGCACGTGCATTCCCCGTACGTCGCTGGCCTGGCGCGATTGGTTGCGTTGACGGTCCGTTCGCGGCCAAGGCTGATGTCGACCGAGCACAACTCCTGGCAGATGTACCGCAAGCCGACACGTCTGCTGAATCAGCTCACATTCCGGCTCGACGACGCGCACATCGCGGTGTCGAACCGGGCACTGCGTTCGATTCCCGAGCGACTGCGGAAGAACTGCGAGGTGATCGTCTACGGGGTCCACATCGATCAGATCGCCCTCATCTCGAAGTCCCGCGATTCGCTGCGTGCCGACTTGGGAATCGCGCCGAACCAGGTCGTGGTGTGCACCATTGCCAACCTGCGCCGCGAGAAGGGTTACCCCGATCTGCTCGCCGCTGCGTCATCGGTGATTTCCCGGAACGACGATGCACTCTTCCTTGCGGTCGGTCAGGGTCCGCTCGAGGCCGAGATCCGTGCCGCCCACGCCGAACTCGGTCTCGGCGACCGCTTCCAGTTGCTCGGCTTCCGACGCGATGCATTGGGCATCCTGGTGGCCTCTGATGTGTTCGTGCTGGCATCGTTGTTCGAAGGGTTCCCCATCGCCGTGATGGAGGCGTTGGCGGCTGGCAAGCCGGTGGTTGCCACCGATGCCGGTGGAGTACCCGAGGTGATCGTCGACGGTGTCGAGGGCCGAGTGCTGCCAACGCAGCGACCACAGATGCTGGCCGACGCGATTCTCGAACTGGTCGAGAACCACGAGTTGCGGGCGCAGATGTCGGAAGCGGCTGCCGCGAAGGGTCAGCTCATGGACATCCAGCCGGCGATCGAGCGAACGCAGGCGCTGTACGGCGAGGTCATCGCCCGGCACCGCCGTCGCTGACCTGGCGGTGTACTTCGTGCCGCTCTCGACCGGCTCGAAGGTGAGCACCGCCGTAGTGCGCTGCGTGATCGGGCGTTGTGAACCCGTCGGTTCGGTGGGTAGGGTTTGGGTTTCACGACGCGGGGTGGAGCAGCTCGGTAGCTCGTCGGGCTCATAACCCGAAGGTCACAGGTTCAAATCCTGTCCCCGCCACGAAGGAAGGCCCTGGTAGATCGCACGATCCGCCAGGGCCTTCGCCGTTCTCCGGGGCCGACTTCTTACGGAACTTCTCACGGACGACTCTCGTTGTCGACAGACCGTACGGCTCTCGCGTCACCACCACATCGGGCACTCGACCGTGGCGCTTCAGGTCCGTTCTTCGGTGGGCTCGCCCCGACGAGGCACATGGCGGGTCGGTGGCGTTGTAGCGGTGTCGCCGGTCGGGCTTGCCAGCGCGCGTTCGAGGCCGGTGAAAAGGTCGACGACGTCGGCCGCTTCGAAGACTCGGTAGCGCTGCCTGCCGATGTTGCGTTGGCGCAACACTCCGGCGGCTTCGAGACGGTTGATGGCTTCGCCTGTTCGCATCTCGGATCGTCTGATCAGTCGTGCGGCGCTGTCGACGGTGATCACCGGGACGCCTGGCAGTAGGTCGAGGAGCAGCTCGACTGCTGAGTTGGCGCGGACTCGACCGAGTTGTGCCCGCCATCGCGCATCGAGCGCTTGAATCTTGCCCGCGTAGGACTCGGCGTCCGCACACGATCGGTGTGCAGCGGTGGCGAACGTACGTAGCCAAGCACCTGCACCGGCGGAGCGCTCAGGACT
The DNA here is from genome assembly GCA_037130535.1 of Actinomycetota bacterium. Classification (GTDB taxonomy): domain Bacteria; phylum Actinomycetota; class Acidimicrobiia; order Acidimicrobiales; family Ilumatobacteraceae; genus VFMC01. Next base: position 4,183 of record JBAXSU010000052.1, on the reverse strand, counting down.
GGCAGGCGCACCGACGTGTCGAAACGCGGTGAGCCCGGCGATGTAGTCAGTCGCCCATGTGGCGAGCACGAGGCTGATCGGGGGCACGAAGCGCGGTGCGAGGCCGCGGCGGCGGAGGATGACATGGATGAGCGCGCGCCCGGCGCGGCCGTTGCCGTCGGCGAACGGGTGGATCGTCTCGAACTGGGCGTGAGCGATCGCTGCTTGCACGAGAGCAGGATGGTCATCGCCGTTGACGTAGTCGAGGAGGTCGTGGAGCAAGGCGTCGACAGTCTCCGGTGGCGGTGGGACGAAGGCTGCGGAGCACGGGTTGTAGCTGCTGCCACCGATCCAGTTCTGCACGGTGCGGACCACACCGCCGATGTGCGGCATCGAAGATCGTTCCATCAAGGTCCGGTGGATACCGAGCAGGTCGTCGAGGGTGATCGTGTCGGTCGACGAGCCCAACTCGACAGCGGCCTCCATGGCTGCGACGTTGGCGAGCACCTCGACTGCGATCCGGTCGGCTGCGTCGCCACCCTGAGCAAGCACGACCTCTGCGTCGAGCAAGCGGCGTGGACCTGCCTCCAGTCCCTCGATCTTCGAGGAGGCGACCGACTCGGCGCGCAGCAAGAACCGCGCCAACCCTTCGAGGCTGACATGCGATGTTCCGGTCGCGTTCAGCCGGCGAATCGCGGCTTCGGCGTCGCTGAGGTCGGCGACGAGATCGGCGGGAAGGACGGGGTTCCACCCGGTGAGCGGGTCGGGGAGGTAGGCGTCGTAGTCGCAACCCTGGCGGTCGCGGCGACTCATCCCTTCGAACACGGAGGTCCAGCGGCTTCTGATCAGTGTTGCCACAACCGCTACCTCCCATCTCTCTAAGTAACGCTTGTACTCTAACCGTTGCAAAGGCGAGTGGGAATGCAACGCCCCCTTCACTGTGCCGGTCGCAAGATCCGCCGCGGCTTGCGGGTGAAGCGCGAGGAGTCGTCGGCGGGCGTCGCCGATGACCCCGCTCGAGTCGTCAGGCCGGCAGTAGGAACTCGGCGTTGCGGACGAAGAACGCCTCGACGGCGTCGTCGCCGAGCGGCCCGATGTCGCCGGCAAATCTGCCGATGGGGTCGGTGCCACCTTCGGGGTGCGGGAAGTCGGTGGAGAACGCGTAGATCTCGGGCATGCCGTACCGCTCGATCTGACGGGCGGTGCGCTCCCAGAAGAACGGTGTCACTCGAATCTGGTCGACGAAGACCTCGGTGGGGCGACGCTTCAGTCCGTCGCGAAGGCGTCGCGACATCTGGAGGCGGTCTTCGAGGAAGTCGACGAAGGGTCCCACCCACATGGCGCCGAGTTCGATCACCCCGACTCGTAGGCGGGGGTGCCGGTCGAAGACACCGCCGTAGAGCATGGCGGCGAGATAGTTCTGGACGGCGAGGTGCATCGTGGCCAGCATGTGTGGGCCGACCGGCTCACCAGTCGAGAAGCCTCCGGGCCGCAGGGTGTCGGCGGCCGGCCACGCGTCGCTGCCGAAGAAGCCGTCCTGACCTCCGATGTGGAACGTGACGGGCATGCCGGCATCGGCGAGGAGGGCCCACAGAGGGTCGACCTCTGGCGCAGCGGGGGAGAATCCCCCAGGGGCGATGCCGTCCTGGAGCAGGACAGCGCGGGCGCCGCCGGCTGCGACCCGTTCGGCTTCGGCGATGGCACCGTCGATCGTCGTGAGGTTGAGCAGCGCCGTCGGCCTGAGGCGGCCGCCGCCCGCCGATGTCCAACGCAGCACGGCGTCGTTGTACTCGCGCAGCACCGGTGCAGCATTCGGGTGGTTGGCCCAGGCCGACGCCGCCAGGATGACCTGCGGAAAGATCAGCTGACGTTCGATCCCCATCACGTCCAAGGCGGCGAGGCGACCCTCGGGGGTGCAGGCCCCTGGTGCTGCGGTGCTCTTGGTCGTCCACACCGATTCGGTCGTGAGTTCGGGTTCGTCGGTGTCGTCGAAGAAGGGGATGTGGGCGAAGCGCTCGCCGAAGCGGGCGGTGGCGTCGCCGAACACTTCTGCCCAGCGCGAGATCGGCACCTGGAGGTGGCTGTCGAGGTCGTTGATGCGGCCATGCACCGCCGGCACGTTCGTGGTCATGGCCAAACCATACGGTGCGGTTTGGCCGTGAGCGACGTTCGCGACGGCGATGTTGAGGGCGGTGGCTGGGTGCTGGTACGTTGCCGACCCCTTGCCCAGTAGAAGGTTGGATCCAGTGAAAAACCGAGTCATTCGCCGCCTCGGCGCCGCCGCCGTCGTCGCCATGTCGCTGATCGCATGCGGAGACTCCGGTGACGACGGATCGTCGGCCGACCCGAGCACCACCGAGTCACCGGCAACGACAGCCGCCCCGGTACCGAGCACCGAGGCGCCGGTCGTCACCACCGTGGCCCCTGCCCCCACCACTGCGGCCCCTGTTCCCACTACTGCGGCGCCTGCGCCCACCACCCTGGCCCCTGCCCCCACCACCACATCGCCGGCCGGTGGTGGCACCGCCACGTGCGACAAGGAATCGGTGGCTGCGGGAATCGGCGATGAGGTCGCGGACATCGTCGATCTGATGTGCGATGCGGGTTGGGCGGCGGTGTACTACACCGACAACGACGGCCTGAGCCGACCGGCAATCCTGAAGGCCGAGGGCAAGCTCTGGATTCTCCAGGACTGGTACGCCGTGTGCGAGGGCGACCCCATGGTGCCGGGCGACATCGCCGTCCCCGAGTCGTTGCGCATGTACTGCCCCGGCGGGTGACGTTGCCTACCGCCCCCACGGCGGAAGGTACGGTGTGAGCCGAGGGCGTCGCATGTCGACGCCAACCATCGAAGAAGGGCGAGATCAGTCGTGACCAGTTACGCAGTGGTGGACCCGTCCACCGGGGCAACCATCCAGACCTATCCCACCATCACCGACGCCGCGTTGGTCGCGGCCATCGAGCAGGCGAACGAAACACACCGCACCTGGTCGCGCACCACAACGGTGGCCGAGCGAGCGGCACTCATCGCACGCGTCGGCGAACTGCACGTCGAGCGCCAAGATGCGCTTGCAGCCATCATCGCCCGCGAGATGGGCAAGCCCATCGGCGACGCCCTGGGCGAGATCAACTTCAGCGCCGCGATCTATCAGTTCTACGCCGACAACGCGGTCGAGTTCCTCGCCGACGAACCGATCACCCTGATGGGTGGCGAGGGTTCGGCCATCGTGCGCAAGAGCTCGCTCGGCGTGCTGCTGGGCATCATGCCGTGGAACTTCCCCTACTACCAGGTCGCTCGATTCGCCGGCCCCAACCTCATCATCGGCAACCCGGTGCTGCTGAAGCACGCCCCGCAGTGCCCCGAGTCGGCCGCTGCGATCGAACAGATCTATCTCGACGCCGGCTTCCCGGCCGGGGCGTACATCAACATCTACGCCAGCAACGATCAGGTGGCCGACATCATCGCCAACCCGATCGTGCAGGGTGTCTCGCTCACCGGCTCCGAGCGTGCCGGTGCCGCAGTCGCCGAGATCGCCGGCCGCCACCTGAAGAAGGTCGTGCTCGAGCTGGGTGGGTCCGACCCGTTCATCCTGTTGTCGACCGACGATCTCGACGCCACCGTCGAGAAGGCCGCCTTCGCCCGTGTCGACAACTGCGGTCAGGCGTGCAATGCCGCCAAGCGCTTCATCGTGATGGACACCCTGTACGACGAGTTCGTCGAGAAGTTCACGGCTGCAGTGCTGGCCACCAAGGTGGGTGCACCCACCGACCCCGACACCACCATCGGGCCGCTCTCGTCGCTCGCTGCGGCCCAACGCCTGGCTGCCCAGGTGGACGCAGCGGTGGCCGGTGGGGCAACCCTGGTGTCGGCCGGCGAGCGTTCGGGTGCGTACTTCCCGCCCGGCGTGCTCACCAACGTGAATCGCGACAACCCGTCGTACAACGAAGAGTTGTTCGGGCCCGTTGCCATCATCCACAAGGTGAGCAGCGAGAGCGAGGCCATCGACCTGGCCAACGACACGCCGTTCGGGCTGGGTTCGTATCTGTTCACCACCGACGCCGACCAGGCGGCGCGTGTGGCCGATGCCATCCAGGCCGGCATGGTGTACGTGAACATCGTGGGCGCCGACAGTCCGGAACTGCCCTTCGGCGGTGTCAAGCGCTCGGGTTCGGGTCGCGAACTCGGCCGCTGGGGTGCCGACGA
>JBAXSU010000051.1:0-18754 GCA_037130535.1 Actinomycetota bacterium | reverse complement strand
AGCGCAGCGAAGATCTCGTACTCGTTGCCGAAGCCCCAGTTACCGATCTTCTTGCCCTTGAAATCGGCAGCTGTCGTGATGCCCTTGTCCTTGAAGCTCACCTGCAGCGTGCCGCTGCGCTGGAACACCTGAGCGATGTTGGTGACCTTGGCGCCGGCCTCGCGCTCGGCGAGTGCCTTGGGCACCCACGAGATGGCGAAGTCGACCGCGCCGGTGGCGAGCTGCTTCTGCGGGGCGATGTCGACGCCACCCTCGACGATCTCGACGTCGAGGCCAGCGTCCTTGTAGAAGCCCTGGTCGACAGCTGCGAAGTAACCCGCGAACTGGGCCTGGGTGAACCACTGCAACTGCAGCTTCACCTTGTCGCCTGCCGGCGCCGTGCACTTCGCCACGTCGACGGCCAGGCCACCGGCCGACTCGCCGCCGCCCTCTGTCGCTGTGGTCTCCGTGCCACCCTCGGCCGTGGTGGCCGTGGTCTCGGTGGTGTCCTTGTCGTCATCGCCACAGGCTGCGACGAGCAGACCCGCCACGCTGAGCGCTGCCAGCACCTTGATGGTACGTGTGCGCATGTTCCTCCCCTTTGTGTTGGTGTTGTTGCTCACCTGGAGCGCCGACGCCGTCGCCACGGGACGACGACATACTCCAGGAGACTGGAACCGGCGAAGAACAACAGCCCCACGACCGATCCGCCGAGAACATAGGCGAAACCGAGCGCTTTGTTGGAGCCGTTGAGGGTGCCGGAGATCTTGCTGCCGAGACCGTCCTGCGTGCCGCCGAAGTACTCGGACACGAGGGCGATGATGACAGCGACCGGTGCAGCATTGCGCACCGCGGTGAAGAAGTAGGGCATGGTGTTGGGCAGACGCACCTTCAGCAGCGTCTGGCGCGGCGTGGCCGCGTACGAGCGCATCAGTTCCATCTGCGTTGCGTCGTTCTGGCGCAGGCCCTTCACCACCTGCACGAACACGATGAAGAACACCGCGAGGGTGACCATGATGCGCCGCCCCAACTGGCTGTCGAGGGCGTACATGTTGTTGAGCACGCCGACGATCACCACGGCTGGAATGGCGGCGATGGTGACGGCCAACGGGTTGATCAACTCGGCCACCACGGCGAAGCGGTTGGTGAGCACCGCCAAGATGAAGCCCACCACTGCACCGCACACCAAGCCGACCAACGCGTTGGTCCCGGTGACGACCGATGCGTTCCAGACGAGTGTGAAGTCGTCGACGAACGACTGCCAGATGGCCGTCGGCTTGGGGATGATGAACGGCTGTACGTCGTAAGCGACGACCCACCACTGCCATGCAGCGAGGAACAACACGCCGAGCACGAGCGGCGGCAGCACCGAACCGGTGAGCTGGCGGGCGCGAACGGTGTTCACCGGTCTTCGATCCCCCGGGCATGGTCGGACATCTCGATACCGCGCAACGCCTCGCGCACCTCGGTGACCCGCTCGAAGAACGCCGACGCCTCACGCGTGAGTTCGTCGCGGTCGCGGCCGAGGCTGACGTCGATGATGTCGGTGATGCGGCCCGGCCGAGGCGACATGACCACCACCCGGTCGGCCAAGTAGACGGCTTCGGGGATGGAGTGGGTGACGAACACCACCGTCGTGTCGGTGCCCGCACAGATGCGCAGCAGTTCGGCCTGCATGTGCTCGCGCGTCATCTCGTCGAGTGCACCGAACGGCTCGTCCATCAGCAGCAACGGCGGATGCGCGGCGAGCGCCCGGGCGATGGCGACACGCTGCTGCATGCCACCCGACAGCTGCCACGGCATATGCGTGGCGAACTCGGTCAGCTTCACCAGATCGAGCATCTCGCGGCTTCGCTCGCGCCGGCGGGCCTTGTCCCAGCCCTTCAGCTCGAGCGGCAACTCGATGTTGCGCTCGACGCTGCGCCACTCGAACAGGCCGCTCTGCTGGAAGGCCATCCCGTAGTCCTGGTCGACGCGGGCCTGGTGCGCACTCTTGCCGTTGACGAGCAGGCTGCCGCCGGTGGCGTCGAGCAGGTCGGCGAACAACCGCAGCAGCGTCGACTTGCCACAGCCGGACGGACCGATGAGCGAGACGAACTCGCCGCGAGCGATCGACAAGTTGACGTCGACGAGGGCATCGACCTGGTTGGGTGCCCCGCCATTGAAGACCTTCCCCACACCGACTGCCTCGACGGCCAGCGGTGCCCCGGTGGGCACGGTCTGGTCGTTCGTCATGACGCCTCCCTCGGACGGTTCCGCATCAGCATGCGGTCGATCACTTCCACCAGTACTGCCATCAGCAGGCCGAGCACGGCCGCGCCGAACACCGCTGTGTACAGCTTGGGCGGATCGCTCGACGCCTCTTGGCCGTACGACAAGATGAGCCGCCCCACGCCCGAGCGCAGCCCAAGCGAGATCTCGGCCACCACCACGCCCACCACCGCGGCGGCACCGGCCAGGCGGAGCGAGGGGGCGATGAAGGGCACGGCCGACGGGAAGCGCAGCTTCACCAGTGTCTCGGTCCACGAGGCGGCGAACGAGTCCATCAACTCCATCGACGCGGCCGAGGTGGACTGCAGGCCGCGCAGGGTGCCCAACGCGACGGGGAAGAACGACAGGAACACACCGAGGATGACGGCCGCGATCCAGGTCTTCGCGGCCAGGTCGCGGCTGGCGAAGGCCATCAGCGACAAGATGAGCGGCCCGAGCACGATGATGGGCACGGTCTGCGACACCACCAGGTAGGGCATGATCGCCCGCTCGGCCCAGCGGAAGCGGGCCATCAGCACCGCCAGCAGCACACCGAGCGCCGAGCCCAGCACGAACGCGGTGAGTGCCACGCGCAGCGAGTACAGGGTGGCACGCAGCACGACGACGAAGATCGACTCGTCGCCGCCGCGCACCTCGGGCTCCCACAGCCGGTTCCACATGTCCCACACGTGCGGCATGGCCCGTTCGCCGGTGCGTGGCAGCAGGCGTACGCCGAACAGCGTGCCGCCCTCCTCGGGCCCGACCGCCTTGTAGGCCTCCCACAGCACCGCCACCAGCACGAAGGCGAGCGGGAACATGGCCAGCCGCCGCCAACGCCTGGCGCGGCCCGAAGAGGGTGCCGCGTCGCTCACCGGCGCGCCGACCCCCAGGTCACGACTTGGCCCGCACGTGCTCGGCGACTGCCGGCATCACCTTCTCGCCGTAGGCGGCGAGGGTGTGGTCCTTGTCGTCGTGCTGCAGATAGATGGAGAACTGGTCGACACCCAGATCCTTGAGTTGACGCATCCGCTCGATGTGCACCTCGGGCGGGCCGATGATGCAGAACCGGTCGACGATTTCGTCGGGCACGAACGTGGTGTGGCTGTTGCCCGCCTGACCGTGCTCGTTGTAGTCGTAACCCTGGCGGCCCTTGATGTACTCGGTGAGCGCTGTTGGCACGAGCGACGTGTCGCTGCCGTAGCGGGCGACGATGTCGGCCACGTGGTTGCCCACCATGCCGCCGAACCACCGGCACTGCTCGCGGCCGTGGGCCAGACCGGCCTCGGTACCGTCGGTGACGTAGGCCGGCGCGGCGATGCAGATGGTGACGTCGTCGGGGTTGCGCCCCGCAGCCGTAGCGGCGTCGCGCACCGCCTTGATGGTCCACTCGGCGATCGACAGATCGGCCAACTGCAGGATGAACCCGTCGCCCACCTCACCCGTGAGCGCCAGGGCCTTGGGCCCGTAGGCAGCCACCCACACCTCGAGTTCGCTCTTGGTGCTCCACGGGAACCGGATGTCGGACCCCTTGTACTCGACACTGCGGCCGTTGGCGAGTTCGCGGATGACGTGGATGCTCTCGCGCATCGTGGCCAGCGTGACCGGCGCGCCGTTGGTGAGCCGCACCGCCGAGTCGCCACGACCCATCCCGCACACGGTGCGGTTGCCGAACATCTCGTTCAGCGTGGCGTACACGCTGGCGGTGACGGTCCAGTCGCGCGTGGCCGGGTTGGTGACCATCGGGCCGACGATGACGTTGCGGGTCTCGGCCAGGATCTGGCTGTAGATGACGTACGGCTCCTGCCACAGGATGTGGCTGTCGAAGGTCCACACATAGGTGAACCCGTACGTCTCGGCCCGCTTGGCCAGGTCGACCACGCGGGCCGACGGCGGGGTGGTCTGCAGGACGACGCCGAATTCCATCGTGGTCAGCGGTTCTGGGGGAAGCCGAGGTCGACGGTGGACGTACGCGGGTCGGGCCAACGCGAGGTGACCACCTTCGAGCGGGTGAAGAAGTTGACGCCCTCGGGGCCGTACATGTGCTGGTCGCCGAACAGGCTGGCCTTCCAGCCGCCGAACGAGTAGTAGCTGACGGGCACGGGGATGGGCACGTTGATGCCCACCATGCCCACCTGCACGTCGAACTCGAACTGGCGGGCCACTCCACCGTCGCGGGTGAAGATGGCCGTGCCGTTGCCGAACTGGTTGGCGTTGATGAGTTCGAGGCCTTCTTCGTAGCCCGACACACGGGTGACACCGAGCACCGGCCCGAAGATCTCTTCGTCGTAGCAGCGCATGCCCGGAGTGACCTTGTCGATCAGGCTCGGCTTCAGGAAGAAGCCGCCCTCGGGTGCGCCGTCGCGACCGTCGACCACCACGGTGGCGCCTTCCTCGGCTGCACCGGCCACGTAGCCAGCCACCTTGTCGCGATGCTCGCGGGTGATGAGCGGGCCCATCTCGTTACCGGCCTCGCTGGCGGGGCCGACCTTGATGTCGGGGATGCGGTGCTGAATGCGCTCGATCAGCGCGTCGGCCACGGCGTCGACCGCGAGCACGACACTGATGGCCATGCACCGCTCGCCGGCCGAGCCGTAGGCGGCGCTGACAGCAGCGTCGGCGGCCATGTCGAGGTCGGCGTCGGGCAGCACCAGCATGTGGTTCTTCGCACCGCCGAGGGCCTGCACCCGCTTACCGTTCTTGGTGCCGGTCTCGTAGATGTACTTGGCGATCGGGGTGGAGCCGACGAAGCTGATGGCCGAGATGTCGGGGTGCACCAGCAGGCGGTCGACCGCCTCTTTGTCGCCGTTCAGCACGTTGAAACAGCCGTCGGGCAGGCCCGCTTGCTTCAGCAGTTCGGCCAGGAACATGCTGGCCGACGGATCCTTCTCGCTGGGCTTCAGCACGAACGTGTTGCCACAGGCAAGGGCGTTGGCGAACATCCACATGGGCACCATCGCCGGGAAGTTGAACGGGGTGATGCCGGCCACCACACCGAGCGGCTGCTTGATGGAGTACACGTTCACGCCGGTGGAGGCCTGCTCGCTGTAGCCGCCCTTCAACAGGTTCGGGATACCGCAGGCGAACTCGACGTTCTCGAGGCCACGGGCCACTTCGCCGAGGGCGTCGCTGAGCACCTTGCCGTGCTCGGCCGACAAGATGGAGGCGATCTCCTTGCGGTTCGCGGAGATGAGTTCGCGCATGTTGAACATCACCTCGGCGCGGCGCGACAGGTTGGTGGCGCGCCACGCCGGGAAGGCCGCCTTGGCCACCGCGACGACGTGATCGACCTCGGCCACCGAGGCGAAGTCGACCGATGCGCTCTGCTCGCCGGTGGCCGGGTTGTACACGACGCCCGAGCGGCCCGATGCTCCTTCGAGCACCTTGCCGTCGACCCAGTGCGAGATCCGATTCATATGAGATTCCTCTTCGTTCGTCGTCCGACGCGACAGTCGGACGGGGGGTGCCTGACGGGGGGTCAGACGAGATATTGCGACAGGCCGCGCTTGATGTACTGCCCGTGGCCTTTGTGGCCGGTGTAGGTGTCGTTCTCGATGACGACGAGACCACGCGACAGCACCGTGTCGACCTTGCCGTCGATCACCCAACCCTCCCAGGCCGAGTGGTCCATGTTCATGTGGTGCTTGTCGTTGATGCCGATCTTGGTCTTCTGGTTAGGGTCCCACACCACGACGTCGGCGTCGGCGCCCGGGGCGATGACACCCTTCTTCGGGTACATGCCGAACATGCGCGCCGGGGTGGTGCAGCAGGTCTCGACCCAGCGCTCGAGGCTCAACTCGCCCGCGACGACACCCTGGTAGATCAGCTCCATCCGGTGCTCGACACCGCCGATGCCGTTGGGGATGGCGGCGAAGTTGCCGAGGCCGAGTTCCTTTTGGTCCTTGAAGCAGAACGGGCAGTGGTCGGTGCTGACCACTGCGAGCTCGTTCATGCGCAGGCCCTTCCACAGGTCGGCCTGGTGACCGTGGCCCATGATGCCGATGTAGTCGGGATCGTTGGTGCGCGAACGGACGGGCGTGCTGCACACCCACTTGGCGCCCTCGAAGCCCGGCTGGCCGAGGGTTTCTTCGAGCGTGAGCCACAGGTACTGCGGGCAGGTCTCGGCGAACACGTTGCGGCCGTTGTGGCGGGCCGCGGCCACCTCGTTGAGGGCATCGCCGGCGCTCATGTGCACGATGTACAGCGGCACGTTGCCGGCCACGTGGCTGAGCACGATGGCGCGGTGGGTGGCCTCGGCCTCGAGCGGCGACGGGCGGGTGTAGCTGTGGTACTTGGGGTCGGTCTCGCCACGGGCGAGGGCCTGCTGCACCAGCACGTCGATGGCGATGCCGTTCTCGGCGTGCATCATCACCATCGCGCCGCACTCGGCAGCGGTCTGCATGGCCTTCAGGATCTGGCCGTCGTCGCTGTAGAACACGCCCGGGTAGGCCATGAAGAACTTGAAGCTGCTGATGCCCTCGTGCTCGGTGAGGTACTTCATCGCCTTCAGCGAGTCGTCGTCGACACCGCCGATGATCTGGTGGAAGGCGTAGTCGATGGCGCACTGGCCGTCGGCCTTGCGATGCCATTCGGCCAGGCCGTCGAACACGTTCTCGCCGTAGCGCTGCACCGCCATGTCGACGATGGTGGTGACACCGCCCCACGCGGCGGCGCGGCTGCCGGTCTCGAACGTGTCGCTGGCGAAGGTGCCGCCGAAGGGCAACTCCATGTGCGTGTGCACGTCGACACCACCGGGGATGACGTACTTGCCGGCAGCGTCGATGACACGGTCCATGCCCTCGTCGGTGAAGAAGCCGGGCGTGCCCATCGCCGACACGGTCTCACCGTCGATGAGCACGTCCTGGGTCACCACACCGGTGGTGGAGATGACCTTGCCGTTCTTGATCAGGATCTTTGCCATGGATTCCTCCCCTGGGAGATGGACAGTGTGTGTGAGCCGACGAGCAGGTCAGCCTTCGACGATCTCACCGTACGCGTCGGGACGACGGTCGCGGTAGAACGCCCACCGGTCGCGGATGCTGCGCAGCTTGGCCATGTCGAGGTCGCGCACGATCAGTTCGCTCTGGTACGCGTCGCCCACGTCACCCACGAACTTGCCCTCGGGGTCGACGAAGTAGCTCTGGCCGTAGAAGTCGTTCTCGCCGAGCGACTCGATGCCCACCCGGTTGATGGCACCGACGTAGTAGATGTTGGCGACGGCGGCAGCCGGCTGCTCGAGGCGCCACAGGTACTCGCTGAGGCCGCGGTGGGTGGCCGACGGGTTGAACACGATCTCGGCGCCGTTCAGGCCGAGGATGCGCCAGCCCTCGGGGAAGTGGCGGTCGTAGCAGATGTACACGCCCACCTTGCCGACCGCGGTGTCGAACACCGGGTACCCGCCGTTGCCGGGCTTGAAATAGAACTTCTCCCAGAACCCCTTCGTCTGGGGGATGTGCTGCTTGCGGTACTTGCCGAGGTAGGTGCCATCGGCGTCGATGACGGCGGCGGTGTTGTAGTACAGGCCGGGCTGCACGACCTCGTACATCGGCAGGACCATCACCATGCCGAGTTCCTTGGCGATCGACTGGAACCGCTGGGTGGTGGGGCCATCGGGGATGTACTCGGTGTAGCCGTAGTACTCGACCTCCTGCACCTGGCAGAAGTAGGGGCCGTAGAACAGTTCCTGGAAACAGATCACCTGTGCGCCCTGGGCCTTGGCCTCGTGGGCGTACTGCTCGTGCTTGTCGAGCATCGCTTCTTTCGTGCCCGGCCAGTCGGTCTGGACGAGGGCGGCACGGACGATGTCGGCGTTCGACGAGTCGGTCATCTGGCGGATCGTAATGTGACACGAGTCTGCTGACAATGATTGTATTGTGCCCGTACAAACAGACACATGCCGTTCATCGATCGGGAACATCCCCGAGACGCGGCAGGCCGGATCGGGCAGACCATGGACCTCGAAGCGATCATCGACGACCGCAGCGCGAAGGGCATCGCCGCAGCTATCGGGCGGCTCATCTCGGCCGGCGACCTGGCGCCCGGGTACCGCCTGCCCACCGTTCGCGAACTGTCGCGATCGCTCGGCGTGTCGCCCACCACGGTGAGCGAGGCATGGCAGTCGCTCGCCAAAGTGGGTGCCATCGACGCCCGCGGCAGGCAGGGCACGTTCGTCCGCCAACCCACCGGTCCGGGTTCACCGCGCCGTTACCGCCGCATCACCGAAGGCCCCGGGCACTTCGCGCTCGACCTGTCGTCGGGCACACCCGACCCCGCGCTCCTACCCGACCTCGGCCCGGTCATCGCCCAGGTCAGCCGCCAGTCGCTCACCTCCAGCTACCTCGACCGACCGGTGCTGCCCGCGCTCGACGAACGACTGCGCGCCAGTTGGCCGTTCCCGCTCGACGACCTCACCGTGGTCGACGGGGCGATGGATGCTCTCGACCGCATCGCCGAAGTGGTGGTGCACCTCGGTGACCGGGTGGTGGTGGAGCACCCGATGTTCCCGCCCCTGCTCGACCTGCTCGAACAGCTCGGTGCCGAGGTGGTGGGTATCGACCTCGACGACGAGGGCATGGTGATCGAACAGTTGCGCGCGGCGATGGCAGGCGACCCGGTGGCAGTGTTCCTGCAGCCACGCGCCCACAACCCGACGGGCGTGACGATGACCACGCGGCGAGCGAAGGCCGTCGCCGAGGTGCTCGCCGACAGTCGGGCCACCATCGTCGAGGACGACCACTCCGGCGACATCGCCAGCGGCCCGTTGGTCAGCCTCGGCCGCTGGCTGCCCGAGCGCACGGTGCACATCCGCAGCTACTCCAAAAGCCACGGCCCCGACCTGCGCCTGGCCGCAGTGGGCGGTGCAGGCGAGGTGGTGCGGGCGGTGGCGAACCGGCGCCTGCTCGGCCCGGGATGGAGCAGCCGCATCCTGCAGGCCGTGCTGCTCGAGATGCTCGACCACGAACCCACCCTGGCCAGGGTGGCCGACGCCCGGGTCGAGTACGCCCGCCGCCGCGCCGCCGTCGCTGGGGTGCTGACCGACCGCGGCGTGCCAGTCACCGGAACCGACGGCATCAACCTCTGGATGGAGGCGAGCGACGAGCGGTCGGCGTTGCTCACTCTGGCGGCGCAGGGCATCGGCGCCGCGCCGGGCGAGCCGTTCATGGTCCGCCCCGACCGACCGCACCTTCGCGTCACCGTGGGCCTGGTGGGCGACGACACCGAGCGCCTCGCCACCCAACTCGCCGACGCCGCCGCCCTCACGCTCGCCCCCGCCGGCCAACGCTGACCCGAGTCGCACCCCACCCTGGGGTTGTCGGCGAACCTGATGCCGCCGACAACCCCAGGGACAGGTCGTCTTCTACTTGTAGCAGGGATAGGGGATCCAGATACCCCGCGGACCCTTGAACCAGCAGATCGAGTTCGGCAATGGGATCTGCCACGTCGGCTGGATCGTCGGCTTGAACTCCGGCTTGACCTCCCAGCCAGGCCCCCCGGTCGGCGGCGTCGGGTTCCCGCCCGGAGGCAAGCCGGGCCCGCCCGTTGGCGGCGTCTGCGGGCCACCGGGCACCTGAATGATGCAGATGGTCGAGCCCGGGGGCACGTTGATCCACTGGCCGTTGACGAAACACCACGAGCCGGCAGTGGCCGGCGGCTGCGGGGTCACGGGCGGCTGCGGGGTCGTCACGGGCGGCTGCGGGGTCGTCACGGGCGGCTGCGGAGCCGCCGGGCGTTGCGGATTCGCAGGAGGAGCCGGATCCTCGCCTCCACAATCCACGTTTGCGTAGTCCTCGGGGAACTCCTCGCACCCCAAGCCTGCGTTGGACACCTGCTGCAGCACGAGCACCTGTTCGTCGTCGGGTGGATCACCCGCCGGAGTAGCCGCTGCGGACAGACCCCCGACTCCTAGCGAGGCCGCCACCACACTCACGAGCACCGTCATCTGCAGTCGGTGCCGAATTCGCATCGTTGTCATCATGATCCCTTTCGGTTCGTCGACCCCGTCGACCGAGGTCAATTGACTCCACGAACGAGATGGCCGTTCTGTTCCGAACAATCTTGAACTCGGCGAGAAGGTGGTCCGGCCAACGCTGACCCCGGCTGCGGCGTCGGGGCCGACTCAGATGGGGCTGGGGCGGGTGAGTTCGTAGGCGACGGGGCACTCGGCGGCGAGCAGGCCGACACGATCGGTACCCGCTACCGCAGGGTCGACCGCGACGGCGCCGTCGGGCCCGACTACGGCGCTGAACAGGGCCAGCGGCAGCGGCTCGGCGGCCGCATCCCACGGGGCGCGCACATCGGCCACCCGGTCGAGCAGCGCAGCGAACAGCGGTTCTGGCAGGCGACGACCACGGCCGGCCACCAGCCAGGTGGGCACCTCGCTGCAGTAGGCCACCGAGGCCAACGCGCGCGAGCCGGTGGCAGCCAGCGCCTCGGACGGGCCGCAGGCCAGCGCCTCGATCAGCACGATGTCGGCTGCCAGCGCCGCAGCACTCATCCCAGCAGCGGGCACCACCTCGGCATCGACATCGGCGCGCTGCAGGCGCCGAACGAACGACGAACCCTCGTCGTTGGCATCGACTGCCAACACGCGCACGTCGCCACGCCGCATCACGGCATCGCCGACCAGGTCGGGCCATCCCACCACGCACACCGTGGCGTCGTCGGGCAGCGCGTCGTAGAGGTGATCGGGCGTGACGTCGTACTCGATCTCGGCGGCCAGATCCCGCGCCACGGCGAACGGTTCGGGCGACGCCAGCATCGACGCGCACAGCCACCACAGCGGACCCGACGTGGGGTGGCGCTCGACGATGCGCCGACACGCCACCACCAGCCCCGCCGGTTCGATGTGCAGGCCCCGCAGCGCGTCGGCGGTCTCGCGCACGAGCAACCGCTGGTCGTCGGTCGACGCACGGGCGATGTAGCGCAGGCGCTCGATGGGGTGCACGGGTCGAACCTATCCGCCACCGGGTCGCTAACCTGGCAGACCGTGGCCACGAACCCTTCGCCCGATACGCCGCTCACCTCACTCGACGGCGACAGCCGCCCGCTCGAGGAGTGGCTCACCACGTTCCACCTCGCCAGCGTGGTGCTCGACCCGTACACCAACGAAAGCGCCTGGATCCTGAAGACCGCCGCGCGCATCCTGGCCGGGTTCAGCGGCAGCGACGCCCGGTGCAACTTCGTCCTCACCTGCAGCGCCGCCGAGGCCCGCGGCTTCCTCGGCCCGCTCGCCGACCAGTTCCTCGTCTACTGCGACCCCGACCGGCTGCTCGTGAAGGCCCTCGGCCTCGGCACCGTGCCGGCGTTCGTGTTCCTGCAAGCCGATGGCACCGTGCCCGCCGCCGCCGAGGGATGGAACGCCACCGAGTGGCGGGCGGTCGCCGACGCAATCGCCAACACCTGCGGCTGGATCCGGCCGGTGATGCCGGTGGCCAGCGACCCGGGCCCGTTCCACGGCACCCCCGCCCTGGCCAGCTGACCACGGCTCAGTCACCACACCGGCGCCCAGGCTGATGCCGGTTCCCCACTCCGTCGCCGATCTGCCCGTCGTGGGCGTGCTCGCCGCGCTCGGGCAGGCACTCGTCGACCGCCACGAGGCGGTCGTGGTAGCGGCGCCGGGCGCCGGCAAGACCACGGTCGTGCCGCTGTGGCTGCTCGATCAGCCCTGGCTCGGCGACCAACGCATCGTGATGCTCGAGCCGCGCCGCCTGGCCACCCGAGCGGCCGCCCGGCGCATGGCCTCGCTGCTCGGCGAGGAGGTCGGCGCGACAGTGGGCTACCAGACCCGCGACGAGCGGCGCATCGGCCCAGCCACCCGCATCGAAGTGGTGACCGAAGGCGTGCTCACCCGTCGCCTGCAACACGACCCTGAACTGCCCGGTGTGGCCGTGGTGATCTTCGACGAGGTGCACGAACGCAACCTGCCCACAGACCTGGGCTTGGCTCTCGCGCTCGATGTGCGTACCCACTTGCGCCCCGACCTGCGGCTGCTGGCCATGTCGGCCACTCCCGACACCCGGCGCATCGCTGCGCTGCTCGGTGGCGACGAACCAGCAGCGGTGGTGGCCAGCGAAGGCCGCGAGTATCCGGTCGACATCCGCTCGCTGCCGCCTGGCAAGGGTGTACGGATCGAGCAGGCCACCGCCGAGGCCGTACTCACCGCGCTGCGCGACGAACAGGGCGACGTGCTGGTGTTCCTGCCGGGCATCGGCGAGATCCGCCGGGTGGAGGGCCTGCTGCGCGACCGGGTTCCCCCCTCGGTCGATGTGTACCCGTTGGCCGGTGCACTGTCGCTGGCCGACCAGGACCTGGCGCTCACCCCGTCGCCCGCCGGCCGGCGCCGTGTGGTGCTGAGCACCGACATCGCCGAGTCGTCGCTCACCGTCGCCGGTGTGCGCGTGGTCGTCGATGCCGGCCTGGCGCGGGTGCCGCGTTTCGACGCCCGCACCGGCATGACCCGGCTCACCACCGTGGCCACCAGCCGGGCGTCGGCCGATCAGCGGGCCGGTCGCGCCGGACGTACCGAACCGGGCACGTGCTACCGGTTGTGGAGCAAGCTCGAGCAATCGACCCGCCTCGCCCACCTGCCGGCCGAGATCACCCAGGTCGACCTCAGCGGCCTGGCCCTGGAACTGGCCGTCTGGAACACCCCGCCCGAATCGTTGTCGTTCATCGATCCTCCCTCGCCGAAGTCGTTGCAGACCGCTCGCCAACTCCTGGTCGACCTGGGGGCGCTGGCGGCCGACGGGTCACCCACCCCCACCGGCCGCTCGATGCTTGCGCTGCCCGTGCATCCGCGGCTCGCCCGCATGATCGTCGATGCTCGCCCGGCGGATCGGGGCCTCGCCTGTGTGCTCGCCGCGCTGGTCGACGAGCGCGATGTGTTGCGCGGTCGGTTCGACGAACTGCCGGCCGACCTCGCCCTGCGCGTGCGCCTGGTGTGCGGCGACGGAGGCGACGAACGCGCCGACCGAAGAGCGCTCGGCCAGGTGCGCGACCGTGCCCACGACCTGGCCCGGCGGGCGCGCACCGACCTCGACCTCGACCGTGTCGACAGCAGCAGGACCGGCGCCGTGTTGGCCCTCGCCTACCCCGACCGGGTGGGTGTGCGTCGCAGCCAACCCGGCCAGTTCCAGTTGCGCACCGGCAGCGGAGCCTGGGTGGCCAAGGACGACCCCATCGCCAACGAGCCGTTCATCGTGGCGGCCGACCTCGACGGCAATCGCACCAGCGCACGCATCCGGCTGGGCGCCGGTCTCGACGCCGCCGAGTTGGAGGCCTCGCTCGCCGCCGAGATCGTGCGCCGCGAATCGATCGTGTGGGACAAGCAGCGCAACGATCTCGTCGAACGGATCGAGTCGCGGCTCGGCAACATGGTCATCAGCGACGTCACCCGATCCCCCTCTCCGGGGCCGGCGACAGTCGACGCGCTCGTCGAGCGATTGCGTGTCACCCGCCTCGCCCCGCTCGACCTGGCCTCTGCAGCCACCCTGCGCTCCCGCCTCGCGCTGCTGGCCCGGCTGTTCCCCGACGACGGCTGGCCCGACACAGGCGATGCGGCGCTGCTGGCCACGCTCGACGACTGGCTCGTGCCGTATCTGCAGCACGCCACCGGCCGCGTCGACCTCGAGCGGCTCGACGTGGGCATGCTGCTGGTGAACCAGCTGGGCTGGGACCAGCAGATGGCGCTGGCCGACCTGGTGCCGGCCACGCTCGACACACCGTCGGGCCGCAGCACAGCGATCGACTACACCCGCCCGAACCCCACCGCCTCGGTGCGCGTGCAGGATCTGTTCGGCACCCGCGAGCACCCGTCGGTGTGCCGCGGTCGGGTGCCGATCACCCTCGAACTGCTCTCGCCCGCCGACCGGCCGATCCAGATCACCGCCGACCTGCCGTCGTTCTGGGCCGGTTCGTGGGCCGAGGTGCGCAAGGAGATGGCGGGCCGCTACCCGAAGCACCAGTGGCCGGTCGACCCGGCGGCAGCACCCCCGAAGCGGTTGAAGGACCGCTGACCCGCGGCACGGCGTGTCGGCACCGCTAGTCGGGACGACGAGCGATGGCGATGACCGACAGGCCTCCGGGAAGGTCGGTTCGCCCCAGGACCCGGCGCTCGATCGACGCCAGGCCACCCAGCACACCGCCGAGGCCCGACGGGCTGCGGTCGACATCGCTCTGCGGCGAGCCCGTGCCGCGACCCGATCGGAGCCGCTCGAACCAACCCAACACCACTGCCGGTGGCAGCAAGAACGTGTATGCCCCCGTGCTGCGCTCGACCACGAGTCCCGCGTCGGCGCACAGTTGCCGCAACTCGCCACGGCTGAATCGGCGCGCCCCATGTGTCACCTCGTCGTGTCCGCGCCGAAGTCGCCGGCCGCCCGGCTCCATCAGGCACACCACCCCACCAGGTCGCACCAGACGGGCGAAGTCGCGCACGACGGCCGCAGGGTCGGGCACGAGTCGGTGGTACAGCACCGTCACGCACAGCACCGCGTCGAATGACCCGTCGGCGAACGGCAGCCGGTTGAGGTCGGCGACGGCCGGTCGGATGCGCGGGTGATCGTTGCGCGCCGCGTCGAGCGCCAGCGGCTCCATGTCGGCCAGCACCACATCGGCCATCGCTGTCATCCACGATCCGGTGGCACCGCTGCCACCTCCGGCGTCGAGCACCAACGGTCGTTCGGCGCCAGCCGAGCGCACATGTGGGCCGAGCAGCAGCGCCAGCAGACGGCGCGTCGCCCGGTACCACCAGTGGCTGGCCCCCGCCGCCGCCATACGTCGATACTCCGCCGAATCCACCCGCGGATTCTGCCACCATGCGGCACGCACTGCGCCCTCGCCTCGTACGCTGTGGGCTGTGCGGATCGACGGGGCTCCCACCGATGGCGCGTCTCGGCGCGACCGTTTCGGCGGTACCACCTGCGTGGTAACGGGCGGGTTGGGCTTCATCGGCTCGAACCTCGTTCACCTGCTCGCGTCGGCCGGTGCCACCGTGCGTGTCATCGACGCGCTGGTGCCCACCCACGGCGGTAGTCCTCGCAACCTCGAGGGCGTCGACGGGACGGTCGATGTGCTCGAAGCCGATATCGGCGACGACCGTGTCGGCGCTGTCGTCCGCGACGCCGACACCGTGTTCAACCTCGCCGGGCAGGTGAGCCACCTCGACTCGATGACCGACCCCGAGGGCGACCTGTTCCGCAACACCATCACCCACGGCCGCTTCCTCGAGACGATGCGACGCGAGAACCGCACCGCACGCATCGTCCACGCGTCCACCCGTCAGGTGTACGGCCGACCGATCCGGGTGCCGGTCGACGAACAACATCCCACGCGACCGCTCGACGTGAACGGCGTGGCGAAGTTGGCCGGCGAGCAACTCCACCTCGTGTACGCGCACGTCTACGACATGCCGATCACGTCACTCCGGCTCACCAACGTGTTCGGCCCCCGACAGCGGCTCACCAGCAACGAACTCGGGTTCTTGCCGGTGTTCGTCCGCACCGCGCTGCAGGGCGGCACCATCCAACTGTTCGGCGACGGCAGCCAGCGCCGCGACTGCCTCTACATCGACGATGTGCTCGACGCGCTGGTGCTTGCCAGCGGCCCCGCCGGTTGTGGCGAGGTCTACAACGTCGGCCACCAACGCAGCCACACCCTGGCCGAGATCGCCGACATCCTCACCCGGATCGGCGAACCGGGCACCTCGGTCACCACCACTCCCTGGCCTGGCGACCACCAACGCATCGACATCGGTTCGTTCCAGACTGACAGCACCGCCATCGAGCGGACGATCGGATGGGGTGCCTCGGTCGACATCGAGACCGGGCTACAACGCACCCTCGATTTCTACCGGAGGCATCCGTGGTACCTGTCGTCGACTTGAGCCGTTGGGGCGCAGAGGTGGCCGACACCTTCGCGGCCCAGGTCGCCGAGGTAGCGCGCCGTGGCGTGTACCTGCTCGGCGACGAGACCCGAGGCCTCGAAGCCGATCTGGCCCGATGGGCCACCGGTGGCGGCGAGCAACCGGCGCACGCCGTTGCGGTTGCGTCGGGGGCCACGGCGCTGCAACTCACCCTGCGCGCCCTCGGGGTGGGCCCTGGTGACGAGGTGATCGTGCCGGCCTTCACCGCGGTGCCGACAGCCTCGGCCGTCGCGGCCCTGGGCGCGACCCCGGTGCTCGTCGACGTCGAGGCCGACACGGCCAACCTCGACCCGTGTCTGGTGGAGCCAGCGCGCACCGCCCGCACCCGCGCCGTGGTGGTCGTCCATCTCTACGGTCGGCCGGCCACGTTCCCCGACACCGATCTGCCCATCGTCGAAGATGCCGCTCAGGCCCAAGGGGCACTCGGGCACGATCGACGGTCGGCAGCCGTCGCATACAGCTTCTACCCCACCAAGAATCTCGGCGGGATCGGCGACGGCGGCGCCGTGGTGTCGACCGACCGCGACCTGATCGATCGAGTCGCTCGGCTCCGCACGCATGGGATGACCGCGCAATACGTGCACGACGAGGTGTCGCAGAACTTCCGCCTCAGCGAGATCGAGGCCGCCTGGTTGCGACTCGGACTCCCGCACCTGGCCACCTGGAACGAGCGTCGTCGGCACATCGCCTCCCGCTACCGCGAGGCCGCGCCCCACCTCGCGTGGCAGACCCCGCACCAGCGCCACTCCTACCACCTCTGCGTGGCCCGGTTCGCCGAGCGCAATACCGCTCGGGCCCGGCTCGCCGAACTCGGCGTTGGTACCGCGGTGCACTATCCGCTTGCCGTCAACCAGCAACCGGCGTACCGGTGCCTCAGCCGTACTGCCTACCCGCAGGCCGAGGCATGGGCGGCCGAATGCGTGTCGCTGCCCTGCTTCCCTCACCTCACCGACGCCGAGGTCGAGACCGTCGCCGAGGCGCTGGCAGCGCTGCCACCGCACCTCGCGCTGGGCGGCAACCCATGAACGCCCGGCCGTCGATCTCGGCGATGTTCCCCTGCTACAACGACGCCGACACCATCGGCGGTCTGATCGACGACGTGTACGCCGCGCTCGAACCACTCACCGAGCGCCTCGAGGTCATCGTCGTGAACGACGGATCGCGCGACAGATCGCGCGAGGTGATCGAAGCGTTGGCAGCCGAGCGCCCGTGGCTGCGCCCGATCCACCATGAGGTGAATCGCGGCTACGGGGGCGCCCTCATCTCGGGCTTCACCGCAGCACGCAACGACTGGATCTTCTACACCGACGGTGATGCGCAGTACGACGCGTCGGAGGCAGCACTGCTGGTGCCTTTGGCCACCGAGGCGGTCGACATAGTGCAGGGATACAAGATCGGCCGCGGCGACTCGTGGTACCGCAAGGTGATCGGCCGGTGCTACCACCACACGGTGAAGCTGCTGTTCCGCCTGCCGGTACGCGACACCGACTGCGACTTCCGCCTGTTCCGGCGCCAACTCATCGTCGACCGGCCGCTCACATCCACCAGCGGCGTCATCTGCGTCGAGATGATGCGAAGCTTCCACGAGCGCGATGCCCGCTTCGTCGAGACGCCGGTGCACCACTTCGAACGCCCGCACGGCCGGTCGCAGTTCTTCCGCCTGCCCGCCATTGCGCGCAGCGCCCGGCAGTTGTTGGGCCTCTGGTGGCGGATGATGGTCGCTCGATGAGCAGCAGCACCTCGGTGGCCAGACCGCTCCGGGGTGCAACCGATCGAGCGCGGGCGGTGTCGCGGCGCCTCGACCCGCTGCGCACCGACCGCGCCGCACACGTGACGCTCGGGGCGATGACGGTCGTTGCGATCGGCGTATACGTCTGGCTGGGTTCGAGTCAGTGGTTCATCCGCGACGACTGGGCGTTCGCACTCACGCGGAACCTCATCCGCGACAACGCCGGCTGGCGGCCGTGGCTGTTCGAGGCGCAGGACGGCCACTGGATGACGGCGCCGATCCTGCTCCACCGAGCCACGCATCTCGTGTTCGGGCTCGGCTCGTACTGGCCGTTCCTCGCGCAGGCGATGCTGATGCACCTCGGCACGGTGTTCCTGATCCACCGCCTGTGCCATCGGGTGGGCGTGACCGCGTGGACGAGCACCGTCGTGTGCTCGCTGCTGCTGCTGTTCGGCAACGGATGGGAGAACATCCTGTTCGCCGTCCAGACCACCTACAACCTCAGCCTGCTCGCCTTCCTGGCGCAGGTGCTGCTCGTCGACCACGACGGCCCCGTCGACCGGCGCGACTGGTTCGGCGTCGCCATCGGCACCATCGGGCTGATGTCGTCGGCGTTCGGGCCGTTCTTCGCCGCCGGCGTGTTCCTGCTGCTGGTACTGCGCCGGCGGTGGACCGCAGCGGCCGTCGCCGTAGGCCCGCAGGCGTTCTTCTACAGCTGGTGGCTGTTCACCTACGGCAACGACCCGGCCGGGGCCAGCGGCGACCCCACCATCACGGGGGCGCTGCAGTTCGCACGGCTCACGTTCACCGCCACGCTCACCAGCCTCACGGGTCAGGTCATCTTCGCCGGCGCCGCGCTGCTCGGCATCGTGGCGATG